>NZ_JBHVSI010000003.1:224272-379755 GCF_042885335.1 Neobacillus sp. NPDC058068
AGAAAAGAGAATATTTTACGATTGGTTATGAAGAAGGAAAGAAAGATATAATCAATGTTCCAAAGGATGTAAAAGACCTTTATATACAAGCCTATGAGGACGGTTTTAATAAGGCTGTTGCTGAAATTGATGAAATGAAGAAAAGAGAATATTTTACGATTGGTTATGAAGAAGGAAAGAAAGATATAATCAATGTTCCAAAGGATGTAAAAGACCTTTATATACAAGCCTATGAAGAAGGTTATAACAAAGCCCAAGAGGAATTGAAGGATACATATATAAAAAAAGGGTATGATGCGGCATTTATGATACTGAAGTATAAGGAACCTCATTTAGAGAATCAGAAGTTTATAGATTGGTATAAAGAAGGCTTTGATTCAAATAAAGAGGTGAAAAAAATTCAGGATGAGGCCTATGCATTAGGGCTCAGTGGAAAAGATTATCACTTACCAGAAAAGTATGCAAATGCTGAAGTTTTGTTTAACCATCATTATAAACTAGGGGCAAAACAGTACACTCAAAATAATAAGGATAATACAACAAAAGCAACTGGCGGTGTTGGAGTAGTAGCCTTAGGATGGTTAGCCAGACGGTTCTTTGTTGCTAAAAAAACTATTAGCTAATAAAGGGTGGAGGAATATGGAGTTATATCGAATCGTTTGTCATAAAGTGGAGGATGTATTTATAAAGATGTTGACTCGGAAACAAAATCAACAGGAGATTAAACAAAAGGTTGAAACTTTTAGGAACCAAAAGGCCATTGAAAAGGAACTGAAGAAAAAGGAAAGCAAAACAAGATTAGCCTAGATTGTTCGCATTACGCCAAATTTATGGGACGAGGAGCCTCCTCGTCCCATATCCTTATAAATGAATATCCCCAAGTGGGACAAGGAGCCTCTCCCCGATTTTCCTTTTGGCGCTGCTTCGCCATTGTTTTACAGCGGAGACAGATACGTGTTCTTTTTCGGCGATTTCTTTTATTGTTAAGGTATGCAGGCATGAGGCGAGTACCCATTTTGTTTCTTTTTCCGTTAGTTCTGTGCAATAGGAGAGGAGCAGCTCGGCCTCTAGGTGCCGGGGGGAATCTTGATCCTCAATGGTACCCCAATACTCTTCCTGTGGATGAAATGTTCTTTCTTTCTGCTTAGCGGCAGCGGCCAATTCTGATAACAGCCGGCCTTTAATATACGAATAGGCATAGTTGCTGAATTTCCCCTTTCCAGCATCAAAGCCCTCACTAGCTTCCCAAAGTGCTATTAAACCAGTTTGGTAGAACTCCTCTTGGTCATGAAAAATATTTAGTGAGAGAATGATCCGGTGAATCATTGGTTTATACTGCTCGGCTAATTGTTCAAAGCTTTCCACTTGCGAATCCTTTTGGGACAGCGCGCTTCCGGTTATTCCTAGGTAGCTCTACCATACTGCGAAAAGTAGGTTTCATCGAATTCGCTAAATTCACTTTTGAACCGGAAAAAGCGTGAAACATTCATGTTTTAGCACTTAAAAATTGCTTTTAAAAGTAATTTTGGCTATTTTGTTAGGTTATTATATGAATTTTGCAAAAAAAACATGACGTAATGCCTTGGCGCAATTATCCAATTGTCCTGTTCATCGGTATGATAGAATAAGTAGGTACAGTGCCAATTCAGGAAGGATTTTAACGATGTCTTACTATAGAAAAATTAAGTTTTGTTTACCATGGATTATCGTATTACTTTGGATGCTGCTAATCTTCAAGTTATCGGCGCAGCCGGCCACCCATTCCGATCAGCTTAGCAGGGGAGTTACAGCAGTAGTGGTGGAAACCGTTAAGCAGATTACCCCTGTAACCGATGTAACCGTTGATAGATTAGATCATATTGTAAGAAAAAATGCGCACTTCTTTATTTACCTAATACTGGCAATCTGGGTAGTAAATGCGCTGTTAAGAAGTAGAATAGCAGGATTAAAGGGCTTTTTTCTAGCAATGGCCATTTGTGTCCTGTACGCCATTTCTGATGAGTTCCATCAGGTATTTGTCCCAGGCAGAGGTCCTGGGGCGAAGGATGTGCTCATTGATAGCGCTGGAGCCCTTGTCGGGATTGGGATCTATAAATTAACTGCGCTAGCGATAAAAACCCGAAAGCGTGAAAAAACGAGCGCAGGTCGTAATCCCAGAAAAAAAGGCACGCGCCCGATGACAAAGAGCGGGTCTTAGTAACCTTGCGTGCCTGACACCATGCTGTTGTTATCACGGTCCGCTTCCTTACGATTTGCATATAAATAAAACAGCTGTATTTCAACATTTGCGATTTTCTTTTAAAAAGGAAGCTTGATAACGATGAGGGTTGAGTCATTTTTAAGGAAGGCCCCTTCAAAAAATGTTAGCGAAGATGCCATTTTATTAAATGAAAAAATAAATGTTTATGGGGTTTTTGATGGAGCGACACCGTTAACCCCATTCCAAGATGAGCAAGGGATGAATGGTGCCTACTTAGCATCCAATATTTTTAAAGATTATTTCACAACACACTACCCGGAAAACCTTCCCTTGGTTGAGGGGGTCGCGGCGGCTAATCGGTTGTTGAAGGCTCACATGGAGAAATACGGGATTAATCAGGAAAAGGTTGAACACCTCTGGTCAACATGTGCAGCCATCATCAAGTTTGAAAAGGATGGCATGATCTCTTTTGCGCAGCTTGGGGATTGTATGATTATTGCGGAATATCAAAATGGCTTGATAAAGGTCCTGACAAGGGATACCGTAAAAAATATCAATTATCGTGCGAGGGTTTGGCGTGAGGAGCTGCGTAAGCAGGGAGTTCATATTCCGGATGAGGAGTATTTTCAAGATCGTAAAAAACAGCTTTACTTTAATCGAACACTCGCAAATAAACCGTTTGGGTACAGTGTGGCGAATGGAACAGAAGAGGTTGGCGATAATATTCAGCATGGTCAAGTGCGGGGCAGCGAACTGAAAGCGATTTTGCTGCTATCTGATGGCTTGTTTCACCCTGATTTTTCATTGGATGAAACATTTAAAAAGATACGGAATGCAAATGTTTCTGCTTATGCGATTGAATTAGAAAGACATGAAATGAAGAATCGGCTTCGTTCAGATGATAAGGCTGGTATTATGATTACACTTTGAGGCTGAAGGAACCCGAAACCAATACACCGCTTAATGGAAAAAGCGGGGTATTGGGATTGCGTCAAATTGACATTTCGGCAAAAAAACCGGCTAAGCCTAGATTGGCTTGCCGGTTTTTTTCAATTCCACATTTATGGGAGATCGTCAGAATATTAATTCTTCGATTCATACTGGATTGGGTCTGGGATCCATCCACTTTCATCCAGTTCGGAGTTTGTTGGCATCGATTCCATTTCCTTGCCGAGACGTTTAATCTCATCTGCATCCCGTGCCATCGAACCATTTTGTGGTTTTTGGGCAGTGGGAGGAGCGACTTTTCTTTCAAAAATATTTCGCAAATAATCGGCAATTTCATAAAGCTTGCTTTCCGCAGCATCCATGACAGGCAGCGGAATTCTATTCTCACCATATAGAGAAGGTACTCCAAGTTTAGCATCATTCGGTCCGCTGGCATTTTGATCAATAGGAATTTCTAACCAATAGATTGATTCAGTGGAGGAATCTCGCAATGGGGCTCTATACTTTACTGATTCGTCAATGCCGGTCATCGTAAATCCCTGACTGGTCAAAATGGAGTGTACCTTAGCAAGTGGCTTCTTTTCAAAAACGAGAGATTTCGTTTGCATCGTGCTTTTCATCTCCTTGAATCGATTTTTGTAAGCGGCGACATGTCCGCTTATCGCTGTTTACCCTGAAAATCAGGGAGATAAACATTTTATTTTGAGAAACATGGGGATGTTGAGATTGGCTGGGGAATAGATTTTCCTTTTAACAAATTTCCATCTCAATGGGAAGAATAAATCCTGAAAAGTCTAATATTTTTCTATTCTCATTGATTTCAAATATATATATTGATATATTTTAGTTACAAAAAATAGCAGGGGTTGAAGAACTTTGCACCAAATTAAGAATATGTTAATTAGAAGGGGACCATTAGGATTTATCATGATGATCATTTTTCGTTTTGGTGACCTAATTTATTATAAAGTTAAGCTTCCCGTAGTGAGACAAATTTTATGGATTGTTTATAAAGTATTGGATTTAATTATTGTAAGAATACTAGGTAATGCTGAAATACCTGCCGGTACCAAAATAGGTTCCAACTTAGGGCTTCCTCATAGTGGCAAAGGTGTCATCATTTCACCTGATGCTGTTATTGGTAATAACGTTACAATCTATCATCAAGTCACGATTGGTGTTATAAATGGGTCACCTTTTTCGCCACAAATTGGAGATAATGTCTTTATTGGTACTGGCGCAAAAATATTAGGACCTGTAAAAATTGGCGAAAATGCGATGATTGGGGCTAACGCTGTTGTGATAAAGGATGTTCCGCCAAACTGTACGGCTGTCGGGGTACCCGCTAAAATCGTCAATAAAAAACAATCTATCAGTTAAGTCCGTAATCACCGTGATGTCCCGGTATATTATTTAAGTATATGACCCGAGCCAGGTAAACTTGATGCCTGGCTGTTTTGCTGACTTGAAATGCAGTCTGAAGGGGTTAAAGGGAAAAAGCTAAGTAACATATAAATTATAAGCTGTGTTAAAAGTGAATGTTGATTTCCGTTCCAGGCGCTTCGCGTTCCGCGGGGCGGGCGGTGAGCCTCCTCGGCGCTAAAGCGCCTGCGGGGTCTCACCTGTCCCGCTGCTCCCGCAGGAGTCTCGCGCCTTCCACTCCAATCAACATTGTGCTCAAAATCAACAATGTTCTTTAACACAGCCAAATTATAAAAAAGACCGGATTCATCACCTGAATCCGGTCTCTGCTATTTAACTCATTTCCGCCGAATCTAACAGATCCTGGCGCTGTTGCTTCTTTTTAAAGACAATTTTAGCTAAGAGAATACTAATTTCAAATAAGAGAATCAGCGGTACTGCTACTGATAGATGCGACATGATTTCTGGGGGTGAAATCATCGATGCAATAATGACGAGAATGAAATAAGCATACTTTCGCAGTTTAACCACTTTATAGGGATTTAGGATGCCCAGGGTGGTTAAGAACATTAAAACGAGCGGCATTTCAAAGGCGATGCCGAATGGCAGCGTCATGTCTATTAAGAATCCAACATATTTTTCCGCAGTAAATGAGGGGATCATTAGACCGTCGCCCATTTTCAGAAGAAAGGTCATGATGTTTGGAAAGATAAAAAAGTATCCGAACGAAAGCCCCGCGATGAAAAGAAAAAACATCGCCGGTATATAAGATAAGGCAGCCTTTCTTTCAAATGGTTTCAAGGCTGGCCTTACAAACAGCCAAGCTTGCCACGCTAATACGGGAATGGTTCCGGCTACGGCGATGATGGTGGCCAAGTGGAAAAAAATCCAGATGATATCACTGGGTCCTAACACCATGAGCTTATAGCCGAGATCACCCATAAAAAAGTTATAGATATTTTTCGCATAGATAAGTCCAAGAACAAGAAAGAGGATAAACGCAACAGCGGTAATCATCAATCTCTTTCGTAATTCATCCAAATGGTCCATTATTTGAAGCTCGTTATTTTTCATAGAGGTGCTCCTCAATTCTAGGATAGTATGTATTATATCATCCGAATGGCGCATCCTTCTACGAAAATTTGTCGAATAAAGAAACCATCGCAATTCACCAAATGCATTAGGACGAGGGGACAGGCTCCTCGTCCCATAGGGTCAAGGAGCCTGTCCCTATGTCCCATAATATTTTTTGTACCAGTCAACAAATTGTTTTAGACCCGCATCGATTGTGGTTGTGGGGGTGAAGCCGATGTCTGCGTGTAGGTCGGAGATGTCGGCGTAGGTTTGTTTTACGTCACCGGGCTGCATGGGCAGAAATTCGATTTTTGCTTGTTTCCTGATTATCTTCTCCAACGTATGAATGAAATCGATGATATTTACGGGATTATTGTTGCCGATATTATAAATTTTGTATGGGGCCATACTAGAGCTCGGGTCAGGGCTAAAGCTATCCCAGTTCCTGTTGGGCAGCGGCGGGCGATCAATTAACCGAATAATGGCCGCGACGATATCATCAATATAAGTAAAGTCCCGTCCCACGTTCCCATGATTAAAAACCTTAATGGGCTTGTCAGCGATAATATTTTTTGTAAAAGAATAATAAGCCATATCCGGTCGCCCCCAAGGGCCATAGACCGTAAAGAACCGAAGACCTGTCGTTGGAATCTGAAATAAATGGCTATACGTATGGGCCATTAATTCATTCGCCTTTTTCGTGGCGGCATACAGACTTACGGGGTGATCAACGGTGTCTTTTGTGGAAAAGGGAATGTTCGTATTTGCCCCGTAAACAGAACTCGATGAGGCATAAATCAGGTGCTCTACCTTAAAGTGCCGGCACGCCTCTAAAACATTGATAAAGCCAACTACGTTTGAGTGCACATAGGTATGCGGATGGTCGATACTATAACGCACCCCTGCTTGAGCAGCTAAATTTATCACGACCTCAATCGATTTCTCTTCAAAAAGCTGTGTTAATTTGTCCTTATCGGCTAAATCCATTTGATAAAAGTCAAAATGAGCGTGCCCTTCTAATATCTTAAGACGGTCTTTTTTTAAACGAACATCATAATAGTCATTGAGATTATCTACCCCGATAACATGATGATTTTGCGCTAACAAATGATGTGCTAAGTGGAAACCAATAAAACCTGCCGCCCCTGTGACTAAAATGTTCATGGTCCTCATTTCCTTCCTTTATCAGGTAGCGGAATTGCCTTTTTTGTCCATGCTGCATTGGTTTTGCGATCAATCGCCTTTACTTGTTTTAGAAAGGAATTTAAATGAATAGCAGTACCCAAATAACTCTTCTCCTTTCATATCCTTATCGAATATCGTATGCAGCATGGCAGCGATTAGTGTGGGACTTGGTGACTGGCACCTTGTCCCGATTTTTTGAATATATAACCCCCAATAGGGCAAGGTGCCTGTCCCTAAATAAATGTGCTTAGGTATTTACTACCAACATGATTTATAGTAATATATAATTATCTGAAAATTACATAATGGTAGAATAATTAGAATAGTGAATAATCCCCATGGTATTTCTGCATCTTTTCTCCATTAATATAAGAGGATTCCTAGAATTACATATTATTATTGGATCAGCACCAAGAGGAATAGCATTTTTTTATTCAGATAATTCAATATTGTTAGAAAGTAATTGTAATCCGTTACTTTCTAATTGTTTTATTAAAGGAGGTGAATTTTTTAAAGAAATTTCCACGAAAAAATTTGGATTTTGAAAGAGGGGTATGGAGGTTGAAGGTTAGAAATTATCGTAAATTATTTAGCAGTTTAGTAGCATTAGCGATGTTTTTTACATTGCTATTTCCTTCATACGGAGCTGCGGCTACAAACAAGCAATTAGCGAAAAAAGAAAATCAATTAAGCACTGCAACAGAAACACAAATGAAAAAGCTAATTGCACAGCAAAAAGCCTCTTTAGGCAAAGATGCGGTTTTACACCCGGATTTACAAAACTTAACAGGTGATCAAGAGGTCTCTGTTATTGTTGAATTATCAGAATATCCAGTTGCCTTGGCAACAGGGATTAATAAAGTTGCCGGAAAAACAACTTCAAAAGCTGAAGAAAAAACGATTCAGCAAAAAGTAGTTTCCCAGCAGCAAAAGTTTCAAACGAACCTAAGCTCCAAGGGGATTAAAGCAAAGGTTGGTTATACTTACAATTACACTTTCAACGGGATGGCGCTTACATTAAAGGCCAGCCAAGTGAAAGATTTAGTAAATATCGATGGCGTTAAATTAGTTGAACCAGACGTTGAAAGGCATGCATTAGGCACAAAAACTTCTGGCAGCGCGGTTAAGCCAATGATGAATACAAGCAGCCCATTCCTAGATGTACCATCTGTTTGGGGTCTAGGCTATACAGGCCAAGGGGTAAAAGTAGCCGTTCTTGATACTGGTATCGACTACAACCACCCAGAGTTTCGAAATGTTTACAAGGGCGGATACAACTTTATTGATCAATCCAATAAAGCCAACTACGCTCGCGACCGTGCAGCTGATGATCCATATGAAACGACTCCATTAGATCGCCCAGCAGGCAAGGCTGAATTTGATTCTCAAGGCAGTGCTTTCTACACAGAGCATGGTACTCACGTTGCAGGAACAATTGCTGCACAGGGTAACAACTCATTTGGTATTAAAGGTCTAGCACCGTCAGTTGAGCTGTATGCTTATCGTGTACTAGGTGCTTACGGAAGCGGAGCAAACTCCGGAATTATTGCTGCGATTGATAAAGCAGCTGTAGAAAAAATGGATATTATCAACCTATCGTTGGGTGGAAGCAGTAATAGCCAAACCTCTTCCGACGCAATCGCGATTAACAATGCCGCGCTTGCTGGTGTGACTGCTGTTATTGCAACGGGTAACTCAGGTCCAAACCGTGGAACCATTGGAAGCCCAGCAACTGCAGCATTTGCGATTTCGGTTGCAAACTCGACTGTTCCTGAAACAACCATGGCTGGACAAGCTTCTGTAACTGTAGAAGGTTCTTCACCTGCAGCTTATAACATGAACTTAATGGGCTGGAAATTTGGTACAAAGCCAGGCGAACTTCTATCCGGAACTTATGATGTTGTAGCGGTTCCAGGACTTGGAGAAGCAAAAGACTATAATGGTTTGGATGTACAAGGAAAAGTAGCACTGATTTCACGTGGTACAATTGCTTTTGTTGACAAAATTGCCAATGCTAAAAAAGCAGGAGCAGTAGCGACAATTATCCATAATAATACAGGAACAACGCCTGCAGGTGTATTCCTTGGCGATTCTTTTGCCTTTATCCCGACATTTGATATGTCAACTACGGATGGAAATGCATTAAGAACGGCTTTAGCAACGAAAAAAGGTACAGTAACTTTTGGTAACTTTACTGAAGCCAAAACAGCTGGCGACGAAATCAATAGCTCAAGCTCACGCGGTCCGGCTAATCCGAATTTCGATCTGAAGCCAGATGTTTCTGCTCCAGGAACGAATATTATGTCTTCGGTTCCTGCTTATGGAAAAGACTATCCAGACGCGAAGTATGATGAATCGTATGATCGTTTCACTGGAACAAGTATGGCGACACCGCATGTTGCTGGTATTGCTGCATTATTAAAATCACAGCATCCTAATTGGACGCCATTTGATCTTAAAGTAGCAATCTCCAATACTGCGAAACAACTTGATGTTAAGAAATATGATGTATTCTCACAAGGTCCTGGACGCGTTCAACCACTTCAGGCCGCTACAACAGAGGCACTTGCCTACGCACTTGACACGACTAGTTTTTCAGGAAAAACCTATAGTAATATCAAAGGTACGGTCACTTTCGGAAATGTTGCAACCAATGCGAACAATGCCTCTACCGTTACAAAAGATATTTTAGTAAAAAATCTCACAGGCAACGCTAGTGATTATACGGTTACTGTACAGACCACAAAGGCTGCAACTGGTGCTTTAGCTGCTGCAAACGTGACAGTGGATAAAGCCAATTTCACACTTGCGGCTAATGGTGAGAGCACATTAAAAGTAACGTTAAACGTTCCAAAAGGTGCAGGTACTACTGGAAATGAAATCCTTGGTTATGTAAAAATCACCAATGGTAAAACGAATTTGAATTTACCATTTGCAGGAAACTTTGCCCCGCCAACAGGATTAAAGAGCTTTACGATTGATAGTAAGGCTTTCTCTCCAAATGGCGATGGCAAGTTAGACAGCACAACGGTTCGTTATGAATTCTATGATCGTCAATACACTACTTATATTGAGCTTTGGGATGCATTCCATCAGGAAGCCGGCGAATACCAGGATGGATATCTTGGCTATTTATTGAGCTCCAGTTCGACAACAGTTGGAGCGAAAACGCTTGCATTTGATGGAAACTATACTTCTTGGACAAAGGGCGTTGGGAAGGTTAAAGCTGCAGACGGCGTATACACAGTCGATATCACGACGTTAAACCTAGCGCAAACAGCGATTGTTGCCTCAGGATGGACTGGACCAGTTTATATCAAAACAACTGCTCCAAAAATTGTAACTCAGAACAGCTTTACTACTGACAAAACAAGCTTTGAGCTATCTGGAAAAGTTGATGACTCTTATATCGATTGGGCTCCGGGCGTAGATGAGGTATTTGGTGAACAGTATGACATCAACACAAAATTAATGGCCAAGTACCAATTGACTAACAGCAATGGTGAAACACAAACAGGTACAACGCCAATTACGCTTGATCAAGACGGTAAATTTAAAGTATCCCTAGCTGGATTAACGGATGGGGATAATAAAGTGAAGATTACTGTTGATGATGAAGCACAAAATTCTGCTTCAAAAGAAATAACCGTTACGAAAACGGCTGCACCAAATCCAGATGCAGGTAAAGGTCAGCTATTATTAGGTGACAAACCGTTAGCTAATGTTACATTCAGCCTTTATACAGCTGGTGCAAATCAAGTATGGTACGATTTCACAACAGATGCAAACGGAAACTTCACTCATAATTTGCCAGATGGCGACTATAAACTTGATGGTGTATGGGTGGCTCCGACATGGTATCCATTAAACGGGGCTTACAAGATTAAGAATGGCCTAGTGAATGGAACAACCAAATTAGTCATTAGTGCAACTGATTACCAAGTTCCAACAGATCCTGGAAAAGTAAATGTTTCAGGAAAATTAACAAAGAATTCTGAGGGTTACGCAAACATTCCGTTCAGTATCCATACACTTGATGGAAAACAATGGTACGATACAAGAACGGATGCTAAAGGTCAATTTGCTCTCCTAGTACCTGATGGAAAATATCAACTAGATGGTATTTGGGATGGAGCAAAAGGCTTATGGCAAGTTTTAAATCAACAATTTGAAGTAAAAGATGGTAAGCTAGTCGGCGCTTCTGAGTTACTAGTTAATGTAAAGGTAATTGAATCAAACGTAACTGGTAAATTAACTCAAGGCGATGTTCCTTTAGCCAATACAATCTTTAGTATCCATACGACTACAGGCGAAGAAGTTTGGTATGATACGCAAACAGATGCAAACGGAAACTTTAGCTTTAGTCTGAACGATGGCACGTATAAGCTTGAAGGTATTTGGGTTGATGCGGACGGCACATGGTATGAATTACAAAAAGAATTTACCGTTTCAGGTCCACTTCTACTTGACCTTAAGGTTCCAGTTAAACCAGCGAAAAATGTGACAGGTGTATTAACGCAAGGGACGGAAGCCCTAGGCGATATCATTTTCAGTTTCCATACTACTTCTGGTGAAACGAAATGGTATGATGTGAAAACAGCTGCTGACGGAAGCTTTGGTCTTGTAATGCCAAACGGCGCTTATCAACTTGACGGGGTTTGGGTGGCATCCGAAGCGAAGTGGTATGTCCTAAACCTTAAGTTTAGTGTCGAAGATGGAAAATTAGTTGGAGCTGACAAACTGCTTATCAATCTTACGAAGTAATAACATGTAGGAAGAGCCGGCCACTTTTATAAAGGGCCGGCTTTTTTTCCATAATTCCTCTCAATTCATATCCTTTCATCGTAATGAACTTCATCACTTTTTCCAAAAGATTGACAACGGGAAGTTTAATAGAGTTGAAGGAAATGAACTAGTAGAAATTTTAGAATATTTATAGAAATATGTAGAATTATAGTGTGAAACATTATAAACTATAAATGGTTACATATACCTAGTGGAAAGAGAGGGAAGGTTTGGGGGAAGTGGGATTCCTCGCCTGAACAGGAAGTCTTTTTTTTCAACATTAGTAGATTTGGAGGGAATTAATCTGTGAACAAGATATTCAACAAATCAAAAAAGTGGGTCAGCTTAGTCTTGACAGCAGTCTTGCTCTTAGCGTTAGTAGTGCCCCTTAATGTAAGCGCGGCTACAACGCCGGTTTCATTGGCGAAGTGGGATTTTAGTAAAGGGGACCTAGTGGCAACCTCAGGAACAACTGCGAACGTGGACAAAGCATTGTCTGTAACGGGTGCGAAACTTGAGGCAGCATATGTGGCGGGACCTGGTGCATTTAAGGTTCCAAGCGCTACAACTTGGACAGCCAATCCTTCATTTTGGCAAGTATCAGTGTCAACAAAAGGCTATCAAAATATTACCTTATCATCAAAACAATATGGTTCTGGTACAGGACCAAAAGATTTCAAGGTTCAATATAGCAAAGACAACAATACATGGGTAGACGTTCCGGGTGCAGCAGTAACCGTGGGTAGCAACTGGACAAGCGGAGTCTTAACAAATGTGGCGTTACCTAAAGAGGTAAATGATCTGGATTTAGTTCATGTTAGATGGCTAAAAAATTCAACTACCTCGATAGGCGGTGGTACAGTTGCCGCTGGCGGAACAAGCCGCATGGGCGAAATCGAGTTTAAAGGCGAAGCAGCAGCTCAAGAACCACAGCCAGATCCAGGTGCCGTTCCAGGCAAAGGGAAGGTTGTTTTGGGTGGCGAGCCGTTAGCAAATCTCACATTCAGCCTTAGAGATACAACTAGCAATACATGGTATGACTTTACATCCGATAAAGATGGTGTGTTCACTTTCAATCTAGCAGATGGTGCATATGCGATTGAAGGTCTTTGGGTGGCACCAACATGGTATCCAATTAACAAAACCATTACGATTAAAAATGGTTTAGTAGATGGATTACATGAATTAGCAATCGATGGATTAAATCCAGCTGAAGGTACTTGGAATTTAACTGGATATGTCAAAAATGGTTCCAAAGCATTAAACAATATTACATTTAGTCTCCATAGCACTGATGGAAAATGGTATGATGCGACAACAGATAAAAACGGAAAATTCAATTTTAAGTTAGCAGATGGCAGCTACCAAGTAGATGGTATTTGGGACGGAGCAGCTAATAAATGGTATGAGCTTAATCAAGCATTCTCAATGGAAAACGGGAAACTTGTTGGAGCAAATGAATTAACGATCAATCTTGCTGGTGTCTTAAATGTAACAGGAACACTTAAAAAGGGAACAACAGCACTAAGCAACACCGTTTTCAGTCTGCATACAAAATCTGGCGAAGTCATTTGGTATGACACGAAAACAGATGCAAATGGAAACTTTGAATTAAAGCTAGCAAATGGTACGTACACCATTGATGGAATTTGGGACAGTGCCGCTGGAAAATGGTACGAACTCAAAAAGGATTTCACAGTTAATGGTTTACTCCAATTAAACATTGACGTGTTAAAAGATGGAACAGGTGTTATTTCACCAAACGTAACAGGTGTAGTAAAGAAAGGTAAAGACGTTTTACCTAGCGTAACGTTCAGCGTGCGCACTGCTGATGGAAAAACATGGTACGATATGACGACAGATGCAAATGGTATCTACAGCACCACAATCCCGAACGGAAGCTATGTTCTTGAGGGGATTTGGCTGGGTACGGAAAACCATTGGTATGTATTAAATAAAGAATTTACCGTAAACGGTGTAACTGAATTTAATATCGATGTTTTAGGTGGACAAGCTAACGAGAAATTTACCTTGAATGTCATGCATTCTAACGACACACATGCAAACGTTGATAATGCGACGAATAATATTAACGTGGCGAAAAAAATGACTGCGATTAAGTCTGTTCGTGCAGAAAAACCTAGCGCATTATTACTTGATGCAGGTGATGTGTTCTCAGGTACATTGTACTTCAATGAGTTTAAAGGCTTAGCAGATTTAGAGTTTATGAATTTAGCTGGCTATGATGCAATGACCTTTGGAAACCACGAGTTTGATGTCGGTACTGAAGTGTTATCTAATTTTGTCAAAGGAGCGTCATTCCCATTTGTCAGCGCTAACGTTGACTTCACGAACGATGCGAATTTAAAATCCCGTTACCATAACGGCTTAACAACAGATAACCCTAAGGGCGGCGAAATTTATAACGGCATTATCAAGGTTGTAAATGGAGAAAAAATCGGTATTTTTGGTTTGACAACAGAAGAAACTCCAACGATTTCTAGCCCAGGAGACGGTGTAGTCTTCAAAAATTACCTCACTGAGGCAAGAAAATCTGTTGCTGCCTTAGAAGCACAAGGCGTTAACAAAATCATTGCTTTAACACATATCGGTTACGACGACTCACTTGACTGGGATAATGACCTAGAATTAGCGAAACAAGTGGAAGGAATTGACGTCATCGTTGGCGGTCATACTCATACAAAGCTTGATGCTCCTGTATTTGTGACAACTAAAGCTGAGCCAACGGTTATCGTGCAAGCAAATGAATATAACAGGTTCCTTGGAACATTGGATGTAACATTTGATGCAAACGGTAAAGTAATCGTTCCTGAAACAACTGGAAAATTACTTGACATAAGCACGTATCAAGAAGATGCAGCTACATTGCAAATTCTTAACACAAAATACAAGCCAACAGTTCAGGAAAAGGAAAAAACTGTTGTTGGTACAGCTGCGGTTGCCTTAGAAGGTGGAAATCCATTAGCTCGTACAAGAGAAACAAACCTTGGTAATTTCATTACTGACGGTATGCTTGCAAAAGCTCAATCTATCAATCCTGACACGTTAATTGCCGTTCAAAATGGCGGAGGAATTCGTGTCACTCTTCCTGCTGGTAACATTACAGTAGCTGATGTATTCAAAGTACTTCCATTCGGAAACACTTTGGGCATCATGGATTTAAAAGGCAGTGAATTAAAAGCGGCTCTTGAATACAGCGTGAAGGATGCTCCTGCAACTGCCTTTGGCGGCTTCCTACAAGTGTCTGGTTTGAAAGTCACTTATGACAGCACAAAACCAGCTGGTCAAAAAATTCAAGCCATTCAAGTGAAGGGTAAGGATGGAAGCTATACGGCTTTAGACCTTAATAAGAACTACTTTGTGGCAACAAACGTCTTTACGGCTAAGGGCGGCGACGGCTTCACAATGTTCGAAAAAGCTTACAAAGAAGGCCGTGTGAGTGAGCCAGGATTTGTGGATTGGGAAATGTTCAATGACTTCATCAATGCACAGCCAAACAAAGTCGTAAATCCTCAAGTAGAGGGACGAATCATTAACGTAGTACCACAAACAATTCCAGCTGCATCATTCAGCGGTACAGCTTCGAATCCAAAAGTATACTTCGGAAACGTAATCGTTGATGTGACAGGTGTTAGCAAGCTTGAATATGCAACAGTTAAAGGTAACTTAACTTTAAAAGGTGGTACTAGTGTCAATCTTTCAACCGTAACGGTAGAAGGCGAAACTATTTTTGAAGATTAATTGAAAGCTCTGTAAAGCTCCTGGTAATTTGCCGGGGGCTTTACCCAACAAATATCGCTTACATTGGAGGATACAATGAGATATAAGACGAAGAAAAGGATATTGAATATCGGATTAATTTTTGCCTTACTAGTTAGCCTTTTCGTTCCTTTTCAAAATGTTTCAAAAGCTGCCGATTATATTACCGTTGCAGAAGCTATTGCGAAGAATGCTGCTGGCGGTAAAGCCACTGTTCAAGGATATATTGTCGCCTTTGCCACAGGAAGCAATGCAATAACGCAAGATCCAAGTAAATTCTCAAGTGATTTCAACTACTCCATCGCAGATTCACCATCAGAAACAGATAAAGCAAAAATGCTTAATGTTCAGATCCCAACTAACTATAGAGCAACTCATGGCTTACAGTCCAATCCAACGAATATTGGGAAAAAGGTCCTAATTTCGGGCGATTTATTGGCATATAATAGTATGCCTGGATTAAAAAATGCTACATCCATGGAGTTTGTTAATGTAACTGATCCAACGAAAGTTAGTGCAGTTACAGCTACTCCAGAAGCTGGTGCAGTACCAGCTGGAACAACAGTCACGTTAGCAACAGCAACAGCTGATGCAAAAATTTATTACACAACGAACGGCACGGAACCAACGGCAGCAAGCACTGCATATACAGCTCCGATTGTCATCAATGGAGCCGTAACCATCAAAGCTGTTGCCATTAAAGCGGGCTTAACTAACAGTGATGTCGCAACATTCGCTTATACGATTTTACAAGCAAATACGATTGCTGAAGTCAGAGCGATGGCTCTTCAATCGAACGTTCAAACAAGTGGTGTCGTTACCGCTGTGTTAGGAAGAGCGATTTACTTCCAAGATGCGACAGCTGGAATTGTTGCCTACACACCAACAGATAGTACAACGATTCAACCGGGAAATAAAATCACCGTATCAGGTAAATTGACAGAGTATTCAACATTGCTTGAAATTGAAGCCAGTCATGAAAATATTGTTGTTACTGGTACAGAAGCCGTTCCGGCCGCTGAACTAGTAAAAGCTGCTGACTTGCAAGAAAGCAAAGAAGCAACTCTATTAAAATTGAAAAATGTAACAGTCGGCGCATTCGCTGGAGGTAACTATACAGCAACAGATGCTGATGGGACAAGCTTCCAAGTTCGCCCGACCGATGCAGCCATGCTTACTACTGGCACAACCTATGAAGAAATTACCGGAGTTCTTAGTCAATTCGGCGGGGTATACCAATTACTTCCGCGAAATGCAGGCGACATTATTAAAGACTCTAGTATTGTCCAATCGGTTGTTGCTACTCCTGGTGCCGGCTTGGTAAAAGCAGGAACAGAAGTTACCTTAGCAACAGGTACCACCGGTGCAGCGATTCATTACACTGTAGATGGCAGTGTACCAACAGCAGCAAGCCCGGTATACTCACAGCCAATCGTGATTAATAAAGCGACAACAATTAAAGCAGTTGCCGTGAAAGCAGGCATGACTAATAGTCCTGTTGCTAGCTTTGATTATGTGATCCAAGACGGCGCGATTCACATTTATGATATTCAAGGTAAATCACACACATCACCGTTTAACGGCAAGACGGTTACAGATGTAGAGGGCGTTGTTACGTATATTGATGGAACAAGCCGCTTCTTCATCCAAGACCTAGTCGGTGATGGAGATCCGAACACTTCTGATGCGATTCTTGTCTTTAAATCGGCTCACGGTGTATCCATCGGTGATCGCGTGAAGGTATCTGGTAAAGTAACAGAATACTATGGTGAAGGCTACGCTGAGAAAACGACAACAGACTTAACGATTACAGAAATTGAAGCAACAACAATTACGAAAAATGGCACGGCACCACTTCCGGCACCAATCAGACTGGGCGTTGACCGAATCTGCCCGCCGGAAATCATTGATAATGACCAATTTAGTGTATTTGATCCTGAGGAAGATGCAATTGATTTCTGGGAAAGCCTTGAAGGCATGTATGTCCAAGTCGATGATCCAAAAGTCATTGCATTGCAAAAAGACGGCCTAGTTTGGGTGGTACCAAAAGACTATCCAACAAATGTCGAACCAGGCGGTTTACGGATTACTGCAACCAATTCGAACCCGAATCGAATTGGTGTCGATGTAAGAAATGGCGCCACAGCTAACAAATCCTACCGCGCTAAAATGGGAGACTATTATACAGGTGCGATTAAGGGTATTGTTAACTACGGATACAGTAACTTTAAAGTGATGACGCAAGAACCTACGTTGCCAAAATTAACTGAAACTCCAATCGTTCGCGCGGCAACCAAAATTACGCCAGCAGCAGATAAATTAACGATTGGAACGTATAACGTTGAGAACTTCTCAACCGTTACACCGGATGATAAAGTAACAAAAATTGGCGATGCAATTGTCAACAAGATGAAAAACCCTGATATTATCGGATTAAACGAAATCCAAGATAACAACGGGGAAACAGACAACGGAACAGTAGATGGAACACAAAGTGCCCAAAAGATTATTGATAAGATCAAAACACTTGGCGGACCAACCTACGCTTACACAGAAATTGCTCCGGTTAACAATCAAGATGGCGGCGCACCTGGCGGAAACATCCGTGTTGCCTTCCTTTATAATAAGGACCGTGTATCGTTAACTGCTGGAGCACAAAAAGGTACATCAACACAAGCAGTTGGCTTTGAAAATGGCAAGCTTACCTTAAACCCTGGCCGAATTGATCCAACAAATTCTGCGTTTAATTCAAGCCGTAAGCCGCTTGCAGCTCAATTTGATTTCCAAGGCCAGAGCATAATCGTCGTAGCAAACCATTTCAACTCTAAAGGCGGCGACCAACCGTTATTCGGGAAAACGCAGCCGCCAGTTTTAAGCAGTGAAATTCAACGTCATAAAATTGCAGCGATTGTGAATAACTTCGTAAAAAATGTGAAAGCAAAAGATGCAAACGCAAACGTTGTCTTACTTGGAGACTTCAATGATTTTGAATTCACGAAAACATTAGAAATTGCTAAAGGGAACGAATTATCCAACATGATTGACAAAGTTCCTGCTAATGAGCGCTACAATTACTCTTATCAAGGTAACGCGCAAGTACTAGACCAAGTCCTAGTTACCAACAATATGGTACCGAATACAACAGTCGACATTTTACACATTAACTCTGGTTTCATGGATGTGCATGGTCGTGCAAGTGACCATGATCCGATACTCATTCAAACACAATTAAAAGCAGCGGGCGGCGAAATTTTACCACCAGTTACACCGCCGTCAGGAACTAAGGTTTACAACTTAAACGGCTTTACTACGAAGAAGTTAACGGTAAACAATGTAGGTGCTGATATTACGGTAAGTGCTGATTCTGTGATTTCAGAAGGCATTGTGTTAACAGGTTCATATGCGAAATTAAGTGGTGCCGGCTTAAAGAACACGGCCATCACGCTTAGCCCAACCGCACCAGGAGCCGTGATTGACCTTGGCGGCAATGAGGTGAAAGAAGTCGTTATTTCAAACGCCAATATCAGTCAAATCAGAGGCGTTGAAAAAGTTCAGAAGTGGACAGTGAAAGACGGCGTCGACACTTCTAGCATCAAATTTACAAAGGTTAGCGGTGAAGTGATTCCGGCTCCGGTATCTCCACCAAAAGGGAATCAAGCCCCTGTTGTAGCTAAAGCATTACCAAATGTTTCGGTGCAAGTTGGTGCACCCGTTTCAATTAATTTAAATGACCATTTTTCGGACCCAGATGGTGACGTATTAACGTACACGGCTACTGCCGGCACCATTCTGGGATCAACGTTAACGGTTCCAACTGCTTTGGAAGGAACGGTCAATGTGACGGTTACAGCAAATGACGGCACGAAAACGGTTAGTGCCACGTTTACGGTAACGGTGACGGCTGCAACCGGGGGTAATGTGGAAGCATATTACCAGCCGGCAGCCGGTAAAACAGGTGCTGATCTGAAGCTTGCGTTACACAATATTATTAAAGTACAAAAGAAATTAACGTATGCTGCGGTAACAGAAGCATTAAAGAAAACAGACGAAGATCCAAACAATCCGAACAATGTCATCCTGCTTTACACCGGCCGTTCACAAGCAAAAACGACGTTTGGTTCAGGTGTAAATGACTGGAATCGTGAACATGTTTGGGCAAAATCTCATGGTAACTTTGGAACAAGTGTCGGCCCGGGAACAGATATTCACCATTTACGCCCGGCTGATGCATCCGTCAACAGCACCCGCGGTCATTTAGATTTTGATAACGGCGGCAAACCTCAAGGTGAGTGTGAAGGCTGTTTCTATGATAGCGATTCCTTTGAGCCACCTAATCGTGTGAAAGGTGACATTGCGAGAATGCTCATGTACATGGATGTTCGCTATGAGGGCGATGGCGGCGAGATTAATCTTGAACTAGCTGACAAGGTGAATACCTATCCAACTCCATTCCACGGCAAGAAATCTGTTCTGCTGCAATGGAGCAAAATGGATCCACCAGATGCCTTTGAAAAGCACAGAAATGATGTCATTGAATCCATTCAAGGCAATCGCAATCCATTCATCGATCACCCAGAATGGGCAGACTCGATCTGGCCTGCAAGCTAATAAAATATAGCAAAAAAGCATCTGCTGTTATTCGAAGCAGATGCTTTTTTGCTCTTAACAAAGACCATGGGGTTAGTCTTTCCTTTCAGAAAGAGAATCCGTATGATTTTTATCGTCTTTAAAGCAAAAGGCAAAAAACACACGACTCGCGTACCAGTCGTGTGTTTTATTGTAACAGTTGCTCTTTTTTTGCCTTCTTAAATCTTAAGAATTTCTTCATCTTCAATTTTATTACTTGTAAAATCTGATAGATGTAATAAGACAAAATAAAAATGATTGGAGTAAATAATAGATTCCAGATTAAGGTGTGTGTGATTGATTTTAATTGAAGAATATTTACGGCAATATAACTTAAACTGATCAATAATGGATGAATCACATAAATACCAACCGAATTTGCTCCTACTTTATTAATGAAAGAATGCCGTTTCTTTGGATTAGTAAGGACAAATAACATTAAAGTTATAGTTGTTAGAATGGTAAAGAAGTAATAGTTTCCCCAAACTCCCGTTAAATTGGATACTAACAATTCACCCTCCAGGATTTGTAAAAGACAAAAAACTAGCAACAAAATAAGAAGTAGATTTGATTTTCCTTTTAATCTCATCTTATTGAAATTAATGGATAAATAGTACCCGAATGTCACATAAAATAATCCGAAAAATAAGGCATCCCTGGTATCAAAAGATATTTTTAAAAAGGTAGAATAGGATTGCCCAAATAATCCGGTTAAATGCAAAATAAAACTACCCAATAATAGGATGTTAATCCTTCCAATTTTAATAAAGAAAGATAAGATGATAATTGACCAAATTAATGCAGCTAAATACCATAAGTGATAGGATGTACCATTGTTGTTTCCATAGTATAAGTTTGTGATCTGGAACACGGAATCTAGGTAACTGCCAATTTCCAATCTAATATTTAATCCTTGTAAAAAGGACTTTAAAGCAATCATTATTACATCGTAAAGAAAAAAGAACAGTGACCAAACAACAAGTAATTTTGTGGTTTTTAATAAATATTTCCTTATATAGTCTGGTTTTTGGTTAGTATTTTTAAGTTTCTGTCCTAATAAATATCCCGAGATAACAAAAAAGTAGGGAACGCCAAAACGAGCAAAAACGTTAATAACAAAATTTATTTTTTCGCCATCAATTCCTGCAAAATGATATGTTGAGAATGGGAAAGTATGAATACAAACAACAAAGAATATCGCAAAAAACTTTATATAATCGATTGTATCATTCCGTTCCAAAGTCATTTTCCTTTCCAATGTTAAGATTAAGGACTTTTTGTTTCTATGGCCACTGTTTTAGTTTCTATATTTACCTCCCTGTTAAAAAGCAATAAACCAACAATATGATAAAAAGCAACTGAAATTCCGGTCCCGATTAGTCCAAACATGGCTTCCGTCATACTAAATAACGTAAAAGTAACGATGATGACAAATGGAAAAACGGCCAGTTTGTCTCTTTTACTTCGAATGGTATGAAGGAATGCTAAAATAATTAAAAACAGAAGAAAAGCGGTTAATAAAATGGCGGGAATAATACCATACACACCAAGTATATAAACAATGCTATTATGAGCGCCTTCAAAAAATTTTTGAAAGTAGTCTTCCCCATTTCCAAATAAAGAAGAATCCTGGGCAACGACCTTCCAGATACCCGTTCGACCGCTAAAGAGATTTCCTTCATTATAGGTCGAAGAAAATTTTTCTATCATTCCATGTAAAAACATTTCTTTGATAGGGGAAAACCAACTAATTAATCCTACTATTATGATAATAAGAAATGGCTTAAAATTCCTTCGTGAAACGATAAAATGAACAGTTAGGATCAAGGTGATGATCCCAACAACGATAAACGATGTTCGGCTAGATGAAAGAATTACGCTAACAAGTGAAAGAAAAATGGATGTAATAAGCAGAATCTTTGCTAGCTTTCTCTTTTTAGCCATCTTTATTAGTATAAAAAAACCATTAATAACAGCAATTGCCGCTATTTGTCCAAACCCATTTGGATTTGCTGCTAGCCCTGTATAGGGTAGAAAATCAACTGGTACTGTTAAATAAGAAATTAGAATATAAAGAAAATTAGCGGCAAATAACGATTGATAAACAATTGGACCGCTTAGTTTTGTCATAAAAGGCATGACCGTAAAGTAGATAAATGGGACAATTAATAAAAAGAACAATCCTTGAAAAGGAAATGTATGATGAATAATTTCTGATAGTGCAACAAATAGACTAAATAAAATCCAGATAATAAAAATATAAATCGATAAAAAGGACGAAAATCGTAAAATGGTCAGTCTACTTTTTCTAAAATAAATTAAGATTAGTAGGGAAAAGCCAAGTAAAATAAGAATATATCTAGCATAAATTAACGCCGGGGCAAGAGGTCGATAGGGATTGCCCATAAGCACTATTGAAGCAGCAAAGTAAATCATTGTAAAAAGAATAAAATTTATTTTTTTCATGTTAATAGCCACTGTAAAGCCTCTCAAGGTATTTTGCGTTTTCGACAACGTCGTAGCCGAACCTTTTAAGCTTCCTCTTCCGTTCATCCCAGCTCGGTCTTTCCTTTTGGGTGATTAAGTCCGCTAATTCTTCTGCCCATGCCTCTGCGCCATTTATTAAACTTTTAAAGGTTACGAGATTCATTGTTAAATCGACTTCCTTCGGAACAGTATCTGATACTAAGCAGGGGACGCCTGCTGCTTGCGCCTCGATGATGACATTGCCGAGACCCTCATAAATGGAAGGGAATAGGAAAATATCAAATGTGCTTAATATCTCTGGGATATCGGACCGAATTCCCAGCAGGTTTACAGAATCTTGTAATTGATACTCGCATATCAAGTCTTCTATCGTATTCTTTTCCGGTCCGTCGCCAACGAGTACTGCAGACGCTTGCGGATATTTTTGTTTGAAATGATAAAATGTTTCTATGAAAAATGAGTGATTTTTGACCGTGTCAAAGCGGCCAACATGCCCGATGACAATCGAATCGGCTTGTTTGGACTCATTTTCTGCAGAAACTTGTTCATAGGTCTGCAGATTGAAACTATTTGGTAATACGTTCGTAACTACATTTTTTCCAAATAGGGATTCCCCCGCAGTCACAGAACAGCTAAGCCGATGTGTGGCGTTTTTTCGCAGATTCCATTTCATAAATGATCGATAGAGCCGCCGTAAAATAGTTGCATTTTGCCCATCTGAGGTTGTATGACTGTGTGCAACCCGAATCGGAATCGATGCTTTCTTTGCTGCTTTCAAAATAAAGCCGCTAAAGAAATGCGGGTGACTATGAACGGCAGCAAATTGATTCAGGCTGAAGAGCTGAAATAATTGCTTTTGGTAGGATGACAGATAGTTCAATCTTGGATTTGGGAGTCTGAAAATCCTGCCCCCTAAGGCGATTATTTCTTGTTCGTAATAGCCAATTTCGTCGGTATGTACTAAAAAGTCAAATTGGATCTTTTCGCGGTCTATCGCCCTGTATAAATTGAGGATCATTGTTTCGGCGCCGCCCACATTCATGGCAGTAAACACATGAAGTACTCGATATGTCATTGATATCACTCCGTTAGTTAGAGGTATATGTTGTTGTAAGATTGTGATGTTTCTTCGCTTTTGACAAATACCACAGCACTGTAACCGCAAGTGTAAGAAGCTGTATTGCCGCCGTCATAATCGTTACGACAGCCGCTCCAGTTAATCCATATCGAGGAATTAATAGAACACTTAAAACGATGGTTGAAAGGACCCAAATAATTGAAAGAAGCGGCTGGATCGAAAATTTCCTCATGGCCGTTAGCGCAATTCCAACAAAAGAACCTGAATACAGTAAAGTTCCAGCCACCATCAGAAGGACAAACACCTTATTATACTGTGCATAATCGTGTGTGTAGAAAATACTAAGGACTTGTTTGCCGATTAAAAGGGCTGCTAAAATTCCAAATAAACCATATATAAATCCAAAACAGATAAATTTTGTTAGCAATCTAGAAAAAGGTGTGTACTCTTCATTGTTAAAGTAATTTGCCAGTCTGGGGCTGATGGTTTGTCCAATGGCGTTAATCACTAGATTACCAGCTGTCACGATATAAAAGAGGGCGGAAAAGTAGCCGACAGCTTCCGTACCTGCTGCATGTTCAATTACGTATCGTGGAATATTTCCGTATAGAGACATCATCATCATCACTAACCCAAGCGGGAAGCTCGTAAGAAATAGCTTTTTGACTGCCTGGACATTTACGGATGAGGCGTGAAAGGCATCCAGTTTCTTCACCTTTGGTATTTCTAGAATAATCAGTAATCCTAACCAGGATAGACTAAAGCCGGCTACAGCGACCAAAAGGCTATGCGTAAACGTGATTAGAACCGCAACGATGAATACAGATGTACACCCCCGGATAATAAGGGATTTTGCGATCATGTCCATTCTTTCCTGTTTTTGAAACAAGCCATAATGAAGCTCGATAACAGATTCAATCAGTTTGGTAATACCTACCAGAAAAATAACGACAGCTGCTTGTCCTTGATATCCGCCTAGAATGATAACGATTCCAAGTACGAGTATCGCAAGCAAACTATTTATCCCTTTAAGGGTAAGATAACTGCGAAACGAAAATTCTTCCTTTGTATCTGTGGCTAGTACAGACCGCAATTGCAGGTCGAATATTAAAATAATCGGTGCGGTTATTGCTAATCCCAGCGTAAATCCCCCGACCATTTTGGGAGAACCTAATTTTGCGAGAACCATAATGATTCCCCATTGGGATAAGGCATAAATAAGGTTTCCTAGTAACATATAGGAAACATTCCTCTTAAGAGATAATGGGACCAATGAACTAACCCCCGTATGTTGGACTCTACTATATTATATTATATGGTAAAAAGAGGTGCCTGTCACCGCTCGATTTTTCCGAAAGGAATTGATAGTTATTTTCATTGATGTAAGCGGGGCCAACGGGGTATAATTAAGTAAGGTGAATATTTTGAATAATTTAGTAGGGGGAAAAGTATGAAGCTGTATGGGAAAATCATCCTAGTTTTGATGTTATCGGTATCGTTAATAGGATTAAGCGGCTGTTTTGGAAAAGAGAAAGAATCGAATGCTGCTGATAAAAAGGTTGCAGCAACTAAAACGGGCGATAAAGCAACTGAAAAAAACCAAAGCACCAATCAAGAGAATCAAGCAGCAAAAAACACGGATCAAGGAACTAAATCATCACAAAATACAGATACAAGCAAACCAGCATCTAATAACGATGGTAATGCCAACAAGACAACACCGTCGGATAATAAGAATGATAAAACCACACAAAACACGGATAGCGGGAAGAAGCCTGCACAAAATACGAATCCGGCAAAAACAAATCCTTCTAAAAACCAAACGGTTGGAGATAAAGAGATTACGGATTTTGTCCTCGCAAATACTAGAATCGTGCAAATTTCTAATATCAGCAGACGTACTAATGAGAAGTACCCGAATTTAGGTCCGTTTTATGTCGTCAGGGGGATGGATTTAAGGGGAGAAGCAAGCGAAGTTTGGATAAAAGATATGAAGATTTTCGAGATGGTTACACAAGCGAATAAATAATAAAAAAAGGAAAACGATAGGGGCTTATCGTTTTCCTTTTAAATAAACCTGTTCTGTTTGTTGACACATTTGCTCCACTGTAAACCCGCTCGCAAGTTCCAAATAGTACCTTCCTACTTCCTCACGGTACGAATCGTTTGCTAGTATAGTAGTAAGCCGATGGCACATGGCTTCATCATCATTTATTTCTACTAAAAGGTTCTTCGTCCCATCGGGGTCGATTACTTCCTTAACCCCGCCGACATCTGTACTGATAACGGAAAGTCCCCGGCCGCATGCCTCAAGCAAAACATAGGGAAGCCCCTCTTTATGAGAGGTAATCACCATCGCATGCATCTGGTCCATCCACTCGAGGACATTGTCCTGATTTCCTTCTAACTTGATAATCGATTCAAGGTTTCGCGTTTTAATCTCGTTTTGATAATGACCATATAATGGACCATCGCCAATCAACCAAAACTCGACATTTTGCCCTCTGAATCGCGAAGCTACCCTAAGGAGCATATCCAAATTCTTTTCCGAGGCAAAACGGCCGACAAAGCCAACAACCTTGGGATCACGCTTGCGAAGACGTTGCTGCAATAATTCCCAATCTGTAAACGAAATGATTTGCTTTTCAGGGATCCCATTATGGATAACAGACAATTTCTTTCGATTAATTCCATGATCGATTCCTTGTGTAAAGTCAAAGCTTGACACCGTGATAATGTCCGTAGAAACCCAACTGAATACCTTTTCAAGCAGAAGATAAAATCTTCGCTTTTTCGATGATAAAGTGGGATCCGTGAACACAAAGCCATGGGCGGTATAAATATTTTTATCGATTCTATTTAAAAAACCAGCCAATCTCGCAATGATACCCGCGATTGAACTGTGTGAATGAACAAGATCATATTTTCCTTTTTTTATAAAAAGAAATAAATTCGATATTGCCTTCGTATCTTCCCATATCTTGATGGTTCTTGGGATAGGTATCACGGCAGTCTCAATTTCCTGCTTCGCTAACTCTTCCCTTAGTGGTCCATCTTCGCCGAGCACGACATGGACTTCATGTCCTTTCTTTGAAAACCATTCCGTCAAATACAGTAGATGTTTCTGAGCGCCGCCGATATCCGCACCGGTTATACAATAGAGGATTTTCATTTGCCAACGGTGTTAATGACACCTGCAACTCCTTTAATAAACGATTTTCTAGTAAAATGTGCTTCGTACCTTGCTCGTGCCTGATGCCCCATCTGTTCACATAGCGCTGGCTGTTCGAGCAGCAGTGTTAGCTTTTCAACGAGTTCATCCAGACTTCCGGGCTTAATGATAAAACCGGTTTTTTCGTCTTCAATTAACTCCGGAATACCGCCGACATTTGTCGAAATAGCTGGCAGCCCTAAAGCCATGGCTTCAATAATCGAAAGCGGCAGTCCTTCGGTATCCGAGGGCAAAATGAAAACAGTTGAAGTTAGTAAAAGCTCCCAAGGATTTTCAACCCAGCCGAGAAAGTTGACAGAGCCTTCGAGCCCCAATTGACGTACATGTTCGTGCAAGGAATGTTTATAGTCTTCTGGATGCCATGGAGGTTTCTCTCCGATAATATTCAGCTGAACGTTATTGCCCAATTTCTTCAGCCGGTCGACAGCTGAAATCGCAAGGTCTTGGCGTTTTCCTTCAATTATTGTTCCAACCATGGTGATCGTAAAGGTGGAACTTTCCTTCTTTCGTTCGGATAATGTGGTTGTCAGCTCGACACCATTATGAACCACGCTGAATTTAGTCTTTTGATTGGGAAATTGTTGCTGGTAGCGCTCTGCTAATGTGTTTGAAACGACAATAATTTTATCAGCGGCTGCTACGCTTATTTTTCCTAAAAGATTATTCAGCTGTTCCTCCCCATGGAGATGCCAGATGACCTTTCGTCCAAACAGTTTCGCCAGCCAGCCAATGAGGAGCTGGGAGCGGAATTGACTCGTATATACAAGGTCAATCTGATTCTTGCGAAGGTAGGAAATAACGTGAAATAAATGCGGGAGCATATTGATTGCTTGCGAAAGGAAAAAGAATGCTCCCGTTTTGACTTGTCCTTTTCGAATCTTATCGACGGCATTATGGATTGGAATCAGTGTAACGGCTTTTCCTGCAGCGCTTACACGACCGTTCATCGGTCCGTCTGTTGAAGTGACAAAATAGGTCTCTAGTGAATCGCTGTCAAGCGACGTTAGAAGCTCAAGCTCGCATTTCTGTGCTCCTCCCCATTCTGGACGGCTTTCGTAAAAGAGAATCCGCTTCACTGTCTTATCTCCATCCTTTGGCGAACAAAATAACGGGAATTGATTTCAATATAATCTTAAAATCTAATAAAATCGAATAATTGTAAATATAGTATAAATCGAGATCTAATTTTTCCTTTGGGTCTATATCGTATCCGCCGTTAATTTGTGCCCAGCCAGTAATCCCTGGTTTTACTTGGAGGCGGTTACGAAAATGAGGAATTTCCTTTTCGAAGTCTTCAATAAAGACTAATCGTTCCGGCCGTGGGCCAATAATCGACATTTCGCCGCGTAATATATTTATAAATTGAGGAATTTCATCGATCCGGTATTTCCGTAAATAATAACCAACCGCAGTAATCCGGGCATCATTTTGGTTAGCCCATTGCGGTCCATGCTTTTCGGCATCTATGTACATCGTTCTGAATTTAATGATCAAAAAGGGTTGTCCATCCAGCCCAATGCGTTCCTGTGTGTAAAACACAGGACCGCGCGAATCAAGCTTAATGACAAGCGCAATGATGATAAGAAATGGGAAAAGAAGAATTAATAAACAAAGGCTTAAAAGAGTATCAATCATCTGTTTTACTAAAAAATGAAGTGGTTTATTTTTTGTGCTTGTTGTTACAAGACTTTGTTCATTAAGTACTTTCATTCTTCTCACCCTTATAAATGATAGTTAGAGGCTGCTCTTTTAAGAAGTTAAAAGGTTTAAAGCTAATGATTCTAAAGGGTTTACAACAGGAAACTATGAATATCTTTTTCCTATTGTACTATAAATTTACTCAACCTGTCTCCTATCCTTGCGAATTTTGTTGAATATTAAAAATTTTTTTAAGGACTTTAGTCTTGGGGCGGAGGAACTGTCCCGGAAGCAGGAAGCACGGGGACGGTTCTTATGCTTTGAGTACTTGATGAAGCAGGAGCACCGTCCCCCTGCTTCGCACACTTTTCTAAAGAATCCGCACCTAACCTCTCACCATGCTTGGACAATTACATATGATTAAGTATGGCCAATTGATTATTACTAAGCAGAGTAGGACGATTTCTAGAGCATTTTATTCCGAGTTAGAAATGTTTTGCACTTTTTGAGTGCTCAAAAAGGTAGGAGGGATATATTGGATAATATTGTTATCGTACCATGGGAAGTGGATGAGCTTACGCATGAATTTTTTATTCCGGATTATATTAATACGCTAGCTGATGAGGTTTTGAAACATTATAGTTTTCAAGTTAACAGCATGCAGGTGGTGACAACGAAGCCAGATAAAGGTGGGTCCATATGGAAACTTGAAACGAATGCAGGGCCAAAAAGTTTAAAACTGTTACATCGAAGACCAACTAGAAGTATGTTTAGCCTTGGAGCTCAAAAATACTTGGTCGAAGTTAAGGGAGCAAGAGTTCCAGGAATCGTCCAAACAAAAAATGGACAAGAGTATATTGAGGCAGGCGGGAAATTATGGTTTGTTGCCGAGTGGATTGAACCATTGGCACCGGTAACAAAAGATTTGGAAGGAGCAAAACAGCTTTGTTATGCGCTTGGTGAATTCCACCAGTTAAGCAAGGGGTATATTCCACCAAGTCAAGCAGAAATTGCTTCAAGATTGGCCAAATGGCCAAAGAGCTATGAAAAAGTCATCACGAAAATGGATTGGTTCCGAAACATTGCTAATGCTTATAAGGAGATGCCGGCAAGTCAATCGATATTGAATGTTGTAGATACATTTCAAGAACAAGCGAGAAAAAGTCTAGCAGACCTTAATCAATCGAGTTATTTGTCGTTAGTTGAACAAGGGAATAAGAGTTGGGGGCTCGTACACCAGGACTACGGTTGGTCAAACGGCCAAATGGGATCGAACGGTATGTGGATTATTGATCTGGATGGTGTCGCCTACGACCTGCCAATTCGTGATTTAAGGAAACTAATTTCAGGTACAATGTCCGATTTATTTAATTGGGATGTGACATGGATACGAGAAATGATAAGGGCTTACCATGAGGCAAGTCCACTAACACCTGAACTTTATGAACTATTAATGATCGATTTCTCCCTTCCTAATGAATTTTATAAAAATATTAAAGAAGTCGTATATGAACCGGAACTATTTTTAAATGAAACAACCACTCAATTAATTCAAACGATCGTCGACACGGATCAATCAAAATGGCCTGCGTTAAATGAAATTCAACATGATTGGAGGAAGTAGGGAAATATGAAGATATTAATGGTTTGTACAGAAAAACTTCCTGTGCCTCCTGTTTTAGGAGGAGCTATACAAACGTATATATCCGGAACTCTCCCAATCTTAAGCAAATTTCATGATATTACAGTGATCGGGATTAGTCATCCGTCTCTCCCTGATAATGAAATAATGAACGGCATTCAATATGTCCGTGTTCCAGGGATCGTATTGGAAATATATCGAGATGAGGTCGTACAATTTATCCAAAACAATTCTTTTGATCTTATCCACATTTTTAATCGCCCCCGACTTGTCATGCCCATCCGCGGTGCAGCGCCAAATGCAAAAATTACTTTAAGCATGCACAATGATATGTTCAGTATCGAAAAAATTGACACAACTGAGGCAACAGCAGTTTTGAAAGAGGTTTCCAATATTGTAACCGTAAGTGATTATGTAGGAAATGTCATCCGTACTCTTTATCCCGAATCTGTCCCTAATATCCGCACCATTTATTCAGGTGTAGATACCGAGCGTTTCCTACCTGGAAACCATCCAGAAATGCGCGAAATTCGAAATTCCATTCGAAAACAACACGGTTTAGAGAATAAAACCGTTTTATTATTTGCCGGAAGGCTTTCGGTAAACAAAGGGGTAGATAAGTTAATTCAAGCATTACCTCAGCTTTCAACAAAATTCAAAGATTTAGCTTTGGTAGTTATGGGAAGTAAATGGTTTAGTCAAGATGAAGTAACGGATTATGTCGCGTATATTAGGGCATTGGCAAAAAAACAATCCATACCGGTTGTAGCAACGGGTTTCGTTTCTCCAAGTGAAATTCAAAAATGGTTTGCATCAGCTGATTTATTTGTGTGTACTTCCCTTTGGCAAGAACCGCTAGCACGCGTTCATTATGAAGCAATGGCAGCAGGCCTTCCGATTGTTACAACTGCAAGGGGAGGAAACGCGGAAGTAATTATCCAAAATGAAAATGGGCTGGTCGTAGAAAATCCGGAAGATCCAAGTAGCTTTGCTGATAAAATTACAACCATCTTATCGGATAAATCTCTTATGAAAAGAATGGGGAATAGAGGAAGAGAACTGGCAGTTGCGAATTATGAATGGGATCGGGTGGCAAACGAGATTTTAGAAGTTTGGCAACAAGCGGTAGAAGCGCCGCTTACAAATATTCTGGATAATGATTTAGAGTCTATACAAACCCAACTCACGAATCAAACGCAAAGTGAGACACTCGAAGTCTATCAGAATGTGGAGCTCGACAACGAATTAAAACAAGACAAGGTGGATAAGAACGACAAAAAGGATAAGAAAGACAAAAAGGACAAGAAGAAAGATAAGAAAGATAAGAAAGATAAGAAAGATAAGAAAGATAAGAAAGATAAGAAAGATAAGAAAGACAAGAAAGATAAGCAAAAGTAAAACGAATATAATAATAAGTACACTAAAATATCCCCCTGACGTTAAGGGGGATATTTCGGTTATTCCCGGGGGAACTCATTCCAATCTGTTGGGTGATTAAGTGAGAGACTTTTTGTTTACCACCTCAGTAAATATATTCTCTTTAAGATCTGTTGACTGATTGATAGGAGAGGGGAGTTTACCAGTTTGAATTAATTGAATAAGATTTTGTATGTCTTCTTTTGTTGCAGGTTGTTTCTCTTTCTTTAACATATATCCTAATTGTCCATTCACCTCTAATGTAGCATATTGGACATCGCTAACCGTAGTAACACCTACTTGTCGTAGAAGTGTTTCTAATTTATCTATCGTAAATCTAAGTTTTTTTAAATTTTTTTCATTTATTTCCCCTTTTTCAATAATTGGTATAGCTTTACCAGAAACGAAAGATTCAAATCCATCGAATTTTAATTCAACGAATTCAATTATGATAAGAGCTAGTATTAATATGGTCCCGGCTCCAATAGTAGGCCAAAGCCCTTTACTTACCACTGGATGAATCATTAATGTACCAATCATAATCATGATCACTGTGTGTGGTACAGTCATTCTAGCTATCGACCGTCTCCCGCTAATCCGTAACAATATCAATCCTGTTACTATAATGATGACAGTTTTCCAAACCCAATCAAAATCCATACAAGCTCTCCTCTTTTTTATTATTAATATTACGAACTTTCTATATGGATATACATTATTTTGCAGGGGAGGGGTGCCTGTCCCCATGGTTTTTTTGCTTGACTATTTCGACTATCCAGAATATAATTGAATAAATTTTCAAATTAAATACACGATTTAAAGCGTTGAAGAGGGAAAGTACGATTATGTTATTTTTCACAGAGAGCTTCGGGAGCTGAAAAGAAGCAAAAATACGAATCCGAACAATGGCCTCCGAGCTTCGTTCTGAAACAATCTGCAAAGGTTGGAGTAGGTTCCGACGAGATTTGGTACTCGTTATCCATACCACAGTATAAGGAGCATCATTTGCGCTCACGTACTTGCAGAGGCTGTTTTGCGTGAGCAAACAGTAAATTAAGGTGGTACCACGTGGATCTAAACCACGTCCTTATCTATTTTCTTGAAATAGATAGGGGCGTGGTTTTTTAATTTTTTTCAGGAAGCATGGGGACGGTTCTTATGCTTTGGGTACATGATGAAGCAGGAGAACCGTCCCCCTGCTTCTAGCAGACATATTAAAGGATGGAGGAAAATAGAATGAATAATCATCTCGTATTACAAACTGATTTTGGGACAAGTGACGGTGCTGTGAGCGCTATGTATGGTGTGGCGATTTCTGTGAATCCAGCCATTCGGATTTTTGATTTAACCCATGACATTCCCCAGTATCATATATGGGAAGGCTCCTACCGCTTATATCAGACGGTTTCCTATTGGCCGGAAGGGACGGTGTTTGTATCGGTTGTTGACCCGGGCGTCGGTTCCGAGCGCAGAAGTATTGTCGCGAAAACGGCTTTAAATCAATATATCATTACTCCGGATAATGGGACGCTTACTCATATTAAAAACAGTATTGGGATTGTGGAAGTGAGAATCATTGATGAAAGCGTCAATCGCTTGCCGCGTTCAGGGGAATCTTATACGTTCCACGGCCGTGATGTCTATGCCTATACCGGGGCGCGACTCGCTTCTAATTTGATTACCTTTGAGGAAGTTGGTCCAGAGGTGCCGGTTGAATCCGTCATCGAACTGCCGAAAGCGGAGCCGAGGATTAGCCATCATATTCTCACAGGGAATATCGACATTCTTGATATTCGCTTCGGCAATTTATGGACCAATATTGACCGCGTCCTCTTCAAAGACTTATCAGCTGAATACGGCGATTCCTTTGAAGTGACGATTGAAAATGACACCCGCCAAGTTTATAAAAATATTATGACCTATGGCCGGACATTTGCCGACATCCATTTAGGCGAGCCCTTGCTGTATGTGAATTCGCTCGATAAAATCGGCGTGGCGATTAACCAGGGGTCGTTTGCCAAGGCGTATCATATTGAAACAGGGGCAGCGTGGAAAATTTCTATCCGCAAGGTTCCGAAAATTGTATATAATTGATTTTTAAAAAATATTTTGGGGGTTGAGGGAATGAGAAGAAAGAATTTATCAGTAAAAACTATTGTGGCGATTGGGATTGGGTCAGCTGTATTCGCAATTTTAGGGAGATTCGCCTCCATTCCAACGGGAGTTGCAAACACAAATTTCGAAACCGCGTATGGCTTTTTAGCGTTAATGGCGGTTGTGTTCGGACCGATTGCCGGCGGCTTGATTGGTTTAATCGGCCACACGTTAAAGGATGCCATTTTCTACGGAACACCGTGGTGGAGCTGGGTCGTTGTTTCTGGCATTGTTGGTCTTCTAATTGGTTTAGTAGCGAAGAAAATCAATATTGAGGAAGGCAAGTTTACGGTCAAAAATATCATTCTGTTTAACGTGATTCAAATCGTCGTCCAAGCAATCGGCTGGTTCGTGATAGCACCATCGCTCGATATTTTCATTTATGCGGAACCAGCGAATAAAGTTTACTTGCAAGGGCTTGTTGGCGGCGGGTTAAACATGGTGACAGTCGCTGTCCTTGGCACGCTGCTGCTTAGTATCTATGCAAAAAGCCGCAGCCAAAGCGGCAGCCTGACAAAGGATGTTTAATTAGAAGATTTGCTAGGAGAAATTTTATGAAAAAACCAGTTATTCAATTCGAAAACTATAGCTTTCAATACCGCAGCCAGACGGCACCGACATTACATGAGATCAACCTAACCGTCTATGAAGGGGAAAAGGTTCTTATTGTCGGTCCCTCAGGGTCTGGAAAAAGCACACTTGGCCATTGTCTCAATGGCCTTGTTCCCTTTTCATATAAAGGGAAAGTGTCAGGCAGTTTGAAAATCAGCGATAAGGATGTAAAGGATTTAGACATCTTTTCCTTATCGAAAAAAGTCGGTACCGTTCTTCAAGATCCGGATGGACAATTTATCGGACTTACGGTGGCTGAGGATATTGCATTTGCACTTGAAAATGATGTTGCACCGCAAACACATATGTTTGATAAAGTGGCCGAGGTATCGAAAATGGTCGAAATGGACGAGTATCTTGACTCCTCACTCCACCAGCTTTCCGGAGGTCAAAAGCAGCGGGTTTCACTTGCCGGGGTCATGGTCGATGACGTGGAGATTCTGTTATTTGATGAGCCACTGGCCAATCTCGATCCAGCGACAGGAAAATATGCGATTGAGCTCATTGACCGGATCCAAAAAGAAACAAACAAAACAGTCGTAATCATTGAGCATCGGCTGGAGGATGTCTTGCACTGCCATGTTGACCGCATCATTGTCGTGGATGATGGCAGGATTATCGCTGACATGAGTCCAGACGAACTATTAGCTTCACCCGTTTTAGAGCAGTGCTCCATCCGCGAGCCTTTATATGTAAAAGCGGCAAAGTACGCCGGCTGTGAGATAACGCCGGAAATGCAGCCTGCACATATCGAAACCTTTCAAGTGGATAGCTGCAAAGACCAGCTGGCAAACTGGTTTAAAAAAGCAGATACCCCTAACGATACGTCGATTTCAGAATTTATTTTGGAATTAAAGGATATTACATTTGGTTATAAACCGGGTCGAACAACAATTCAAGGTGTTTCTTTTTCAATTGAAAAAGGGGAAATGGTTAGTATTGTAGGAAAAAATGGTGCCGGAAAGTCGACGCTATCGAAATTAATTTGTGGCTTTGAGAAGCCGAATGCGGGCCAGATTTATTATCGCGGTCAGGATATTAGCGGTGATACGATTAAAGAGCGTGCAGCTAGGATTGGGATGGTGATGCAAAACCCGAATCAGATGATTTCGAAGCAGATGATTTATGATGAAGTGGCGCTAGGGCTCGTCATTCGCGGTGTACCAGAAGCCGAAATAAAAGAGCGCGTTTTGAAGACGCTGAAAATATGCGGCTTGTATCCATTCCGCAACTGGCCGATATCAGCGTTAAGTTTCGGTCAGAAAAAGCGGGTCACCATCGCCTCAATTTTAGTGTTGGAACCAGAGGTATTGATTCTTGACGAGCCAACTGCTGGCCAGGATTTCCGCCATTATACCGAGATTATGGAGTTTTTGGTGGAACTGGGACAGCAAGGCGTGACCATCATCATGATTACCCATGATATGCACTTGATGCTCGAATATACGCCGCGGGCGATTGTAATTGCCGGCGGGGAAAAAATTGCCGATGATACGGCTGTCAATGTATTGGCGGATTCTACTATTATTGAAGCGGCCAACTTAAAGGAAACATCCCTTTTTGAACTGGCGCACCGGACGGGAATAGGCGAACCAAAAGAGTTTGTCCGCCGGTTTATTGCTTATGATCGGGAGGTGCGGCAGTATGGCAGTAGAAATGCTTTCCTACATTGAGCGAATATCACCGGTCCATCGGCTTACAGGTGTAACCAAGCTGATTTGCTTCCTAATCTGGTCATCCATCGCGATGCTCACCTATGATACGCGCGTTTTGGTCTTTCTCTTCCTATTTAGTATTGGTGTTTTTATCGTTTCCAAGGTGAGGCTTAGTGAAGTGGCCTTTGTCCTGCTGTTTATATTGTTTTTCTTGCTGATTAATAATCTCGCAATCTATGTTTTTTCGCCGCAAGAGGGTGTGGGGATCTATGGTACAAGCCATGTGCTTGTTGACATCGGCGGCGGGCGCTATTCACTTACGCTTGAACAACTATTTTATCAATTCAATGTGACGCTTAAATATTTTACCGTCATTCCTGCAGCGATTCTGTTTATTGTCACGACCAATCCGAGTGAATTTGCGGCGTCATTAAACCGAATCGGAGTCAGCTACCGCATTTCCTATGCTGTCTCGCTCGCATTACGCTATATTCCCGATATTCAACGTGATTTTCGTAATATCTCGATGTCCCAGCAAGCAAGGGGAATTGATATGTCACGCAAAGAAAAGCTGCCGAGGAGGATCAAGAATGCCGCTTCAATCATCATCCCGCTTATCCTGTCCAGTCTCGATAAAATCGAGATTATCAGCAATGCAATGGAACTGCGCGGCTTTGGAAAAAACAAAAAGAGGACCTGGTACCGCGCCCGTCCCTTTCAAAAAATCGATATCATAACCTTAATCCTATTTGTCCTCATGTTAATCGTCACACTTTATATCACCTTTCATGATGGCAATCGGTTCTATAATCCGTTTTAAAGCAAGGGAACGGACGGTCCTCAAAAAAGCGAACAGTGACACTGTTCGCTTTTTGCACATTAGGATAAATTACTTTCCGTAATACTTGTATTATTTGATGATTAATTTGCGATACCAATTTGCTGTGGCTTCTACTTCTTGGACGGTTAATTGATGACCTCTATTCTCCCAATGAAGTGTTTTGTTGGATCTTGCCTCTTATTGAATATATGTTTCATCATTTATCTCCCTCAAGAACACGAACCTCTACAGGCGGTAAGGTCTCTTCAAATTCTTCTCTTTTTGACTCTAGCCAAGAAGGTAACATGAGTTTTTTTCCTAGTGCAGCGACTGGTTCATCGACCGAAAAGCCTGGTGGGTCGGTTGCTATTTCGAAGAGGATTCCCCCTTCTTCATGAAAATACACTGCTTTAAAGTAGTTTCGATCACGAATTTCTGTTGGATAATATCCTTTGTCTTGGAGAAGTGATCTCCATCTAAGTTGATCTTCTTCATCCTTTGCTCTCCAAGCTATATGGTGAACCGTTCCAGCTCCCATCAGCCCTCTGACTGAAGGATTTAACTGAATATCAATCGTATTTCCAAGATGTCCTTCAGATTTAAATCTCAGAAATTCATCTTCCTGTCCAATATATTCCATTCCCAAAATATTTTCTAGAACGTCCGTAGTTTTATGCGGTCGTGCAGAAAACAGCACAGCACCACCAAACCCTTTTATTGCATATTCAGCTTGAACTCCCCCAAAGTTCCAAGTATTTATTGGACCTTCATCTCGTTCTGTCAGTTCTAGTTGGAGTCCGTCAGGATCGGTAAATTTCAAATATCTCTCGCCAAAGCGATTGGATGAAGTATATTCAATTCCAAACTTTCGTAAACGATTCTCCCAGAAATTAATTGAACCTGTTGGAATAATGTAGCTAGTGACTCCAACCTGACCTAAACCAATTCGACCTTTCAGCTGTTTAGCCCATGGGAAAAAGGTGATGACAGTACCTGGTTGCCCTGTTTCATTCCCAAAATATAGATGGTATACTTCTGGTCGATCAAAATTTATGGTTTTTTTAACGAGTCTTAACCCAAGTACGCCTGAATAAAAGTCAATATTCCTTTGTGCATCGTTTACCATGGCTGTTATATGATGGATACCTGCTGTCTTTTGCAATCATATTCTCTCCATTTCGCTAAAGTGGATTATAAATAGAACTATTTAGGACGTTCTATTGAAAAGCATCGAAGACGGCTTCGCACAATGGAAGCATGCGCCAAAGCGCGGAGGAGAAGGAAAAGCGGAAGCGCCTTGTCCAGCCGCGACAAGCGCTGGAGGGTCTGACGTTGAAGTCGTTCTTTGACTTCAGCGGCAGGACCGAAGCGACCTCGAGGGGCTAGGCGCTGCAGCTAGACGAGCTCCCCGGACCGCCCTAAGGTGCGCGAAGCGCCTGAATCAGAAATCAACAGGCAAGTTTAACAGAGCCTTATTTTAAAAAAGATCAACTAGGAATTGAAAATAAACGCAGGGTACAGATTGCTTATATAGCCATCACTCTAAAAAGCTCTTCATCTCAGAAATAAATTGATCAGGTGCTTCATACATACTCATATGGCCCGTATTTTTTAATAAAGAATGCTTAATGTTTTCCTTCGTAACCGAAAATGTTTTTTCATATGGGATAATCTGGTCCTTTTCGCCGGCAAGTAAAAGAACAGGTAATGTGGTTTTCTCAAGAACGCTATTTCGGTCTGGCCGATCTTTCATTGCTTTTAGTGCACCAATGGCGCCTTCAAGAGAAGTTAAGTAACCAATATCCTGTGTAACTTTTACGTCATCGACAAGCTTCTTTAAATTGTCCGAAGAAAAAAGTTTAGGGACCAACCCGTCGACTAGAGAATGCATTCCCTGATGTGTTACTTTTTCTATATTAGCTTCTCTCCCCTTTTTTGCTTCTTCTGAGTCTGGAAAAGCAGTCGAGTGAATAAGTGAGAAACGATTTAATCGGTTACTAAATTTTTCAGCAAACGCAAGTGTTATGTACCCTCCTAAAGAGTGACCAAACATGGCTACTTCCTTTATTTCCAATTTATTCAACAGCTGATTAATAATGTCGGACATTTCCTCAATTGAATGTTTTTCATTCGTTATGGTTGAATTTCCGTGACCAGGAAGATCCGGCGCAATGACTCGATAGTCTTTTGATAACTCGGGAATCACTTTTTCCCAATACTTCTGGCTTCCACAAAATCCGTGAAGTAAAACAATCGGTTTTCCATCTCCTTCATCACGATACGACATTGTTATATTCTGTAACATAATGTTTTTCATATTCATAATCATTCAGCTCCAATCTTTTGTTTTGAAACCATTGAAGTGCATTATCTGCAATTTTCTTTCAAATTATTTTTATCATACAATAATCTATAAGAGGAAGGAAGGAGGGCTGAAAATGGAAGAAAAGAAAGTTACATGGTTAGAACTCTTATATGATTTGCTTTTTGCGGCAGCTGTTTCGACTGCGACTCATGTATTACTTCATGTTGAAAAAGGGGAAATCCATCCAGAATACTTTTTGAAGTTTGTTTTAATATTTATCCCTATCTGGTGGTCTTGGGTAGGCCAAACGTTGTTTATTAATCGGTTTGGACAAGATTTTTTTCACCAACGGATCTTTACGATTTTTCAGATGTTGTTTGTCCTTATTATGACATCCTCCTTATCGGTTGACTTTGATCAATATTTTCTTCCGTTTCTTATTGGCTATATTGGATTAAGAGCACTTACAGCGATCCAATATCTGGTTGTTCGAAGATTAGAAGAAGGGGATAGGAAAAAGGTAGCTCAATATTTAGGAACTCGTTTTTGGATAGGAATCATTATATCATGTTTCTCTATCTTATTTGATTCATGGATACGATATAGCGTATTGTATGCAGGAATATTTGTTGATATTATTGTGCCATTTTTCGGACGTAAGTATTTGGTGAAAGCCACGTCCAATACGGTTCATTTATTAGACCGTTTTGCTACATTTACAGTAATCCTTTTTGGGGAATCGGTCGTCAGCACCCTTTCTGTACTTCAGCCACAAAAAGGGGATTGGAATTCGATCTCATTTTCAATCATTTCATTTATCCTTATTATTTCGATGTGGTGGCAGTATTTCGAAAATGTAGATAAGAAAGTAAATAAGTCGATCGAAACAGCCGGCCAAACTATTATTTACGGTCATCTGTTTATTTTAATGTCTTTGAGCATGATTGCTGCTTCCATCAAGCTGCTCTATCTCAATGAGGTAGGTTATTCATTTAACTTATATTTTGTATTCGGTTCTGTATTACTCTATTTCATTACAACAACTATCGTTTTTCATCAATACAGGTTTGAACAAGACCGCTTAAAATATCATCATTTAGTGTTATTTTTAGGGATTTTAGCAACCTTTTTTATTATTAATTTGGTAGTAGTAGTTCCAAACATAATCATAATAGGACAACTAACCCTGTTTTTTATCATCTATGCTAAATTAACAACTACTTAGGAATTTTACCCGGCAGTTCGTAAAATAAAATAATAAAGGTTATTGGTGGCATAAGACAGTTAAATATTTTTGAATAAAATTATATTTACATAACTAGACAAGATACACCTCCCACAAAGAGTTTTCGGTCTGCGATAATATATTTATACTAGTTAACCCTTGACAACTTGGCAAATCTTATTTTATAATTCGTTATACTAAAAAAATGTTAAATATTGTAGAGCGTTGAAAGGAATCAAGTAGTGCTTAACAATTTTGTCTTCAGAGAGCTGATGGTTGGTGCGAATCAGTACAAACGTAAGCATGAATTACACTCCGGGAGTTTCTTTTTCGTAGTAAAGGCAGCAGCCTTTATGAAGGGGAAGACGGCAACAAAGCCGTTATCAGAATGAAGTGGTGAGCATAAGCTCGCAACTAGGGTGGTACCGCGAAGTCTATTCGTCCCTACTGGAATTTTGCCAGTAGGGACTTTTTATTTTTATAAAAAATTTCATAGGATACAAGCATGGAAGGGAATACAGTAGTGCTTAGCATTTTGTCTACAGAGAGCTGATGGTCGGTGCGAATCAGTACAAACGTAAGCATGAATTACACTCCCGGAGTTTCTTTTTCGTAGTAAAGGCAGCAGTCTTTATGAAGGGGAAGACGGCATCATAGTCGTTATTAGAATGAAGTGGTGAGCATAAGCTCGCAACTAGGGTGGTACCGCGAAGTCTATTCGTCCCTACTGGAATTTTTCCAGTAGGGACTTTTTATTTTTTAATTAAAATTTCATAGGATACAAGCATGGAAGGGAATACAGTAGTGCTTAGCATTTTGTCTACAGAGAGCTGATGGTCGGTGTGAATCAGTACAAATGTAAGCATGAATTACACTCCCGGAGTTTCTTTTTCGTAGTAAAGGCAGCAGTCTTTATGAAGGGGAAGACGGCAACAAAGTCGTTATTAGAATGAAGTGGTGAGCGTATGCTCGCAACTAGGGTGGTACCGCGAAGTCTATTCGTCCCTACTGGTTTATTCCAGTAGGGACTTTTTTTATGGAAGGAGGAGTAATGATGAAACAGAGAATTCGATTACCTTGTTAAGAGAATTAAGAGAATTCACAACAACATTGAAAAGATAGAAAGGATGTAATCTAGTATGAACCAACAATCAAAATCCAGAAAACAGATTCCCGCGCATTTGCGACAATTTGTTTCTGAGCAGCACTACGAGGAGTACACACCGATTGATCATGCGGTATGGCGATATGTGATGAGACAAAATCATCATGCCCTAAAGGATTCGGCACATCCGGCATATGTGGAAGGTCTCCGCGCATCTGGGATTGACACAGAGGCTATTCCAAATGTATCAGACATGAACGAGCATCTTTCGAAAATTGGCTGGGGCGCTGCGATTGTAGATGGATTGATTCCAGGTGTTGCCTTTTATGATTTCCAAGCGCATGGTATTTTGCCAATTGCCGTGGCTATTCGAAAAGTAGAAAACATCGAATATACACCGGCACCGGATATTATCCACGAATCCGTAGGTCATGCACCAATCCTATTTGATTCTAAATATGCTTCATACGTCAAACGATTTGGAGAAATTGGTTCAAAGGCATTTGCGACAAAAGCAAAACATGAAGTATTTGAGGCTGTAAGAAATCTTTCGATTGTTATGGAAGATCGCCATTCCACACCGCAACAAATTGAAGAAGCAAAACGATTGCTAAGCGAAAGGAAAAAAGCGGTAAAAGGGATGTCGGAAGCAGATCAAATCTCGCGGATTTTCTGGTGGACAGTGGAGTACGGCTTAATTGGAACGTTGGAAAACCCGCAAATATACGGTGCCGGACTCTTATCTTCTGTAGGAGAAAGCAAGCATTGCCTGTCTGATAAGGTAGTAAAACTTCCTTTTTCTATTGAGTCATGTATTCAGACAAGCTACGATGTAACGACGATGCAGCCGCAATTATTTGTTTGCGAGAGTTTTGATCAATTGACAGAGGCTATCGAAGAGTTCGCCAATTCAATGGCATTCCGGAAAGGGGGAACGGAGAGCTTAGATAAGGCGCTTCAATCAGGTAGTACGTCGACATTTGTCCTGAATTCTGGATTACAAATTACAGGAACGATCGAAAGGCTGCTTAAAGATTCAGATGGAGAAGCCATTTACGTGAAAACAGCAGGACCTACGGCTTTGGCTATTAATGATAAGGAACTTTCTGGACATTCGAAAACGACACATTACAGCGGTTTTGGCACTCCAATTGGTTTATTAGAAGGGGACATCGCTCTTGAAGAATGTACCGAGGAAGACCTTCAGACTTTAGGAATTGAAAAAGGTCGTAAATCGACTTTGGCTTTTAAGAGCGGCATTCAAGTAACGGGTAGGATCTCTACTATAATCCGAAACAACAACAAACTAAATCTCATTTCCTTCGAAAGCTGCAAAGTCACATTAGGAGATCAAGTGTTATTTGAGGAAAAGTGGGGAACGTTCGACATGGCGGTAGGATCAGCCGTTATTTCTGCATTTCCAGGCGCTGCCGATGCAGAAGCATTCTTCGGTGTAGAAGAAATATTTAAAAAGGCTGCAACAGAACCAAGACTGTTAACAGAAATAGAAATTCTGTACCAAACAATCAGAGAAATCCGTGAAAAAGAGTCACTGGATGAAAATAGTATGGTGACTGTTCAAAACGTTCTTCAAGTGTTGAGAAGCACTTATCCAAAAGAATGGCTGTTGCGCTTGGAAATTCTGGAATTGTTCTGTGAGCATTGTGTGCAAACAATGGAAACAGAACAGGTGCATCAAGAATTGCTTCGTCTCAGCACAACAAAAGAACTTCAGCGTCTGATCAATAATGGATTATCGTTACTTCCGCTTCAAAAGGAAAGTCAAAGATGTTAACAGCATTGACTCCTTCAGAAATTCAATCGGAGTGTGCAAAACTTCAAAACTGGAAGGCAAAAAACGATAAATGGATCGAAAGGAAATATATGTTTAAAGATTACCTGCAGGGTATTCAATTTGTTTCAGCAATCGGCCAAATTGCTGAAGCAAACAAACATCATCCATTTATCAATGTCCAATATAAAGCGGTTATTGTCTCGCTCAGCACCTGGGCTGCAAAAGGTGTAACAGCTTTAGATATTGATCTAGCAGTCGAATTCGAAAAAGCGTATGAACATGTAAATCATACTATTTCATCCATAAGGTGATTAGTATATCGAAAATATGATTTTATGTACAGATGAATGAAAGAAGCAAGGGGACGGTTCTCTTGCTTCTTTCGATTTTTCGAGCCTGTCAGAAATAGCAAAGGCCGTTCTTTTTTTAGCAAGTGATGATGCTAGTTTTGTTAATGGTACAACCCTTCTTGTTGATGGTGGTTATACCGCACATTAATTTATATGAAGGTATACTTACGTTACCCCATAAATAATTTTCTTTTAGATAGACAGTTATAAATCCGTTGCCAGCTTCTTTGGCAGCGGATTTTCATGTTTAATTGAAATATTAAATGAATAGGCCACCCCATTTTTCATGTCAATTTCAAAAAAACAGTAAAAAAGACCTGAAAAATTACCCCAATAACTAATAGTAAGTAAAGATAATATAATAATTATTGAAATATTAAAAATTTTAGCCTTTGTTGACATAAGGGGACGGGGAGAAAACAGGGGGGAAGAAGTAATGACTTCAACTATACACATTGACCCAGAAGTCGATATGATTAGTGAAAAGATGGTTGAAATCATCATTCACTTTAAAACGCAGCCAGCAAAGGTTGCAGTCGCCATTGCAGAAATGAGTGGAGTACCATTAACATTGGATCAAGCAAAACAGGACGTAGAAGAAAGTCATTCACGCTTTATGAAGGATGTAGAACGATATTTAGGCCAAAACCAAATTCCTTATTCGATAAAGCGTACCTATAAAACGGCGTTTAACGGGGTTTCGATGAAGCTTCCAGGGAAGGAAATTAAAAGATTGTTACAATCTAACGAAATTGCTGCTATTTATGCCAATAAGGAAATCAAGCTAATTCCACCGCCAAAACCTAAATAATGTACTAATAGCGGGATTAATCGTCCGCTTTCTAGATTTCAATAATATAGAACAATCAAAAGGGCGTCAAAATATTGGCGCCCTTTTTGTTTGTTTTAAAAATGGTGACCAATTACCCCAATTTACAAGTTTAGAAATTTTTAAAAGATAGGTAGGAATGCCTATCAAATAACCCCAATTGCTATATGATAATAAAATTTTATAATACTATTATAATATTCAAAATATTATTACCTCTATGAAAGGAGTCTTTCCTAACTAGTTTTATTAATAAATAGAAAGTAGGGAGAAGATGAAAAAGAAATCATTTTTTAAACGTTCGGCAGCGATCACATTGACTGCTGGTTTGTTGTTATCACCATTTAATCCGTACATCGCACCGAAGGCAACAGCAACTAGCTTCAATGCAGAGGACATCCTTGCCTCACTTACACCGGAGCAAAGACAAGCTTTAAACCAATTAGAAATGACAGATAACTACGGCTTGCAAGGATTTAGCAAAGAGGAATTAAAGAGCGAGAAAGAAATCGATGTTATCGTTCAATTTCGTGCAAAGCCGGGTAAAGTAGCTGTGTTGGATGCAGAGGTAAAGGGAAAGAAGCTTACCAAACAACAAGCGGATGAACAGGTGTCAAAGGAACATAAGCAATTTGAAAAGGATATTCAATCGATTCTACCATCAGCTAATCTGAAAACTAGAAAGTTAGTTCATAAAATTACTAAAACCTATAAAACTACTTATAATGGGGTAGCAATGAAACTACCTGCCAATCAAGTAGAAATGCTCTTAAAATCTGATGTTGTTAAATCCGTTTACAAAAATGTTGAATTTAAGGTCGACCCCATTGCGTTAGGTGAAGAAAAGGCATCAAACAATAATCCTGGTACATCGGTTGAAAGTCTTCCCTATTTAAAAGTAGACAAGCTTCATGAAGAAGGAATTACCGGAAAAGGCATTAAAGTTGGGGTAATTGATACAGGTATTGATTACAACCACCCTGATTTGAAAAAAGTCTATAAGGGCGGATACGACTTCGTTGACAATGATAATGACCCAATGGAGACGACTTACGCAGACTGGCAAAAGTCTGGAGGATATCCGGAAATTTATGCAGGCTCAGCCTACTATACTTCACATGGAACACATGTAGCGGGAACCATTGCCGGTCAGGCGACCAATAAAGATATTTCTGTCAAAGGCGTCGCGCCAGATGTCGATCTATATGCCTACCGTGTTCTTGGTCCATATGGCAGCGGTACCTCCGAGGATGTCATTGCCGCAATTGAAAAATCGGTAGATGATGGCATGGATGTTATTAATCTTTCGCTTGGAGCAGGAATCAATGACCCGTATTACCCTACAAGTACGGCGATCAATTATGCAGTCCTAAGCGGGGTTACAGCGGTAGTTGCAGCCGGTAATGAGGGTCCTGGTGACTATACATTAGGTTCCCCTGGAACAGCCGCACTTGCGTTAACGGTTGGAGCGAGTGATGTACCGATGACGATTTCTACCTTTAAAGGGAAAATCGGCACGGAAAATGGCATTGATCTTATTGGGATGGCTCGCCACTATGCTGATCAATTAAAGGATTGGGAAGGAAAATCCTATCAAGTAGTCGATGTCGGCTTAGGAGACACCAATGATTATACTGGTAAGAACGTACAAGGGAAAATTGCACTTGTGGCCCGCGGTGACTTCGCCTTAGCAGACAAAGTCAGCAATGCAAAACAAAAAGGCGCAGTCGCTGTTCTTCTCTATAACAATATTGCGGGACAAATCGATGCCAATCTGGGTGAAGCAACAAACTTTGTACCAGCTTTTTCTATAACGAAAGAGGCAGGAGAAAAAATCAAAGCCCAGCTTAAAGCAGGTGAAACAAGCTTTACGTTCTCAAATTATGCAGTAACGGAAACAAAAGGCGACCGCTTAGCGGACTTTAGTTCACGCGGTCCGGTAAGACAAACATACGGTATAAAGCCGGAAGTAACGGCACCTGGAGTCAGTGTTCTCTCTACTGTCCCTTCTTATATGGTTGATCCTAAAAACCAAAGTGACTATAAGTATGCTTATTCTCGCTATTCCGGAACATCGATGGCAACACCATTTACGGCAGGCGTTGCAGCGCTGATGCTGCAGGCAAATCCGAAATTAAAGCCGGAAGATATTAAGACCGTGCTAATGAATACGGCTGATCCTCTTAATGGAGATTACAGCGTCTTTGAAGTTGGTGCCGGAAGAGTCAATCCATATCAAGCGATTCATAATGGCGCAAGCTTCCAAATTATCGACAAGACGTTTATTCCGGGCGCAGAGGATTTAGTGAAAGTCAAAGCATTAACCGGTGGACTAAGCTTTGAGTATGAACTGGTTGGCAAAAACGTCAATATAAAAAAGTCAATCAATATGAAAAACAGTGAAAATGTGAAGAAGACCTTTAATATATCAATCAGTGAATCCAAGGGTTCCAATAGTTTGAAGCAAAATGACGTCGACCTTAAGATTTCAGACAAAATTGACCTAAAGGCTAAAGAAGAGAAAACATTATCTGTCAGTCTGCATGCTAAAAATAAGGCAAAGGCTGGTATTTATGCAGGGTATATTACCCTAACGAATGCAGCGAAATCTTCTGAACAGTACGGGATTCCGTTTAGCTTCCGCACAATGGAAGAAGGGTTTAACAAGGTGGAGATACTTAATCCGGCCTATTCACCAGGTTATTTAAACGAAACTGCATGGGATCCATTTCGTGAGGTCTTTGTTTATTCTGATTTTAACATGAGCGCACCAATGGAAAAAATGGATATCGTCCTTCAAGATACGAAAACAGGGAATGATCTTGGACTAATTGGAACGGTTAATTTAGAGTGGGCATCTGACAATGTTGATTATGGATTATTTGCATTTAATGGAGTTTACTATAAATTTACGGGTGACTCCAAACAACCTATTTCACAAGAAGAAAGCTATGCGCCAGAAGGTCATTACAAACTAAAATTTATTGGAACAGGCCTATCCGGAAAGGTGAAAACGGAAACAAGAGATTTATGGGTTTATCTCGATCCGCCTAGCTTTAAAAGTTCACTGGATGGCAAATCACCATTTATTGAATATAAACCAGGTCAAGAAACGTACCCATTTGACATTCAAATCACTGACCCATTGGTGGATGAAATGAAGAAATTTGGAGTAAAAGTAGACCAAGCATCGAACTTTATGGTTTATTATTGGGGCAATTGGGGATTCCCTTCCTCACCTATTCATATGGATAAAGACGGAAAGTTTGTTGAGGAAATTGCCATGGATGAATCCACTGAGGTCCTTCCGTTTAGTATGGATGGCTATAATATGGCAGGCAACAAGCAGCCTCGAAAGGAATATTTCTTTGTAAAAGAAGGTACACCATATACGTACCCAACAAGTCAAACAACTGCGGCAAAACCTGGAGAAACAGTGAAAGCAAAATTAGTCTTAAATAATTTAAATAATGTATCTAAAGCGGAATGGACCTTTGGAGACGATTGGGGTTATAAAACGTTACAGCTTGTAGATGCCAAACTTTCTGAGACATTTGCAGATAAAGCTACCGTTAGTGTTAATGGTGATAAAGTAACCGTTCAGTTTAAAGAGCCGAGCGGGAAATTAAGTGATTCAGAAACTGTAGAAGTAACATTAAAGGTACTAGATGATCACTTTTTCACTGGGACAAGCATCAATCCGACTGTAAACGTAACGGATGCAAACAATAAAACAATTAAGGTATTAAACGCTGGTAACTATCTTAAAGTTAACCCGCCATATTCTAGGGTTGGGGGCTATATAACGCCGAAAGGTTTTTATATAGGTGATCCTGGGAATGGCGGATACATCGGTAAGAAAGAGTGGTCAAAGGTTGGGGCGTCCATCAAACTCATCGATTCAACCGGTAAAGAGTACGACGCCACATCTTCAATAAACGAATATGCGCAATATTCAATCGAGAAATTGCCATTAACCAAGGATCCATACACTGTTGAAATGAAGGTTCCAGGCCACTTCTTGACAAAGAAAAAAGTAACAATTGGTTTTGAGCACAATGGTATATTATACGGAAAATATCAATCAATCCCGTCGCTTGATATTATTGCAGGCGATGTAAACCAGGATGGTGTCATTGATGTCCTTGATGCGATTGAAATTCAAAAAGCATGGAAGACAAATAACCGGGCTGCAGATATCAACTTTGATGGTATCGTTGACGAACAAGATATGAAATTTGTGCAACAAAACTACCTCAAGCAAAACAAGAGTGTGGACAATGCGCCAAAGCCAATGACGAGCTATAATGGCAAGACACTCGAAACGATCTTAGCGGAATTGGGCATTAAGCCTTAACCGAATAAACACACCTGATTTCCTAAACAAGTGGAAATCAGGTGGTTTTTCTTTACTAGAATTCAATTGATTGTTACCTGTTTTGGTTAGAAATTACTTCTATTTTCAATATAGGGAAACATGGGGTGTGATCAAAGTAATTTCCAATCCCAAGCAGCAACTAGCGGAAAAAACAATTAGATTTTAATTAACGATTGGGCGATTCCAAAAGCTTTTTCGATTTGTTGAGTTTTGGTGTAATGTGAAAAAAGCCTTTTTTCATATTGTTCGGACAGCCAAAACAGTCGATTTTCTTTGAAAAATGGAATAGCTTTTTCATAAATGAATGGATAAAGTTTGCTATTATCCTCTATTTCATAGATAAGCATCGTAAATAAAATTTTGAAAAGAAGTTCATTTAATTCTTTTGCAATCGTTATCCCTTCATGAGCAAGTCCTATTAATTCCTCTTTTTCTAACAGTCTTGCCTCAAAACTAGTCCGAATATAGCCCTCGAATGATAGTAAAAAAAGGGAAGAGTATTTTTCGCAGCATTGCATGGCTTCAAAATATAATTGTTGAGCGTCGATTAATTCCTTTCGACGATAATGATTGTATGCCCAGTTATGAAGCAGTTTTGATTTCTTATCATCAAATTTACAAGTTTCACATGTTTGAATTAAGGATTCGTACCTAGCAACAGTCTCTTGGAAATTGAGATACTCATTGTCACCTATTTGGACTAGCATCAATGTTTCTGTATCGATGATTCGAACAAAATTATTCATGATTTTAAAATATTCTAGTGCTTTCTCTGCATAATAATATGCCAATATTTTAGAGTCAATGGAATGATAGGAATAGGCTAAATTATAATAAAATTCATGGTTTTTATAATGATCGTTATTAATCGATTTTAGGATTTCAATTGCTTTAATAAATTCCTTTTTTGTAATGTAATAGATTCCTAAAACATGTTTTAATAAGTTGCTTTCGTATGCGGGTAATTTTGACTGAAACTTTTCAATTTGAAAAATTAACTTTTTTGCTTTGGCTACATTTCCTTGTAAAAGAAAAAATCTTGCTTTTAGGAGATCAAATTGTTTTCGATAATCAGATACAAAAAGAATGGATAGTGCCTCTAGTTCATTTAAGGTAGCCTCAGCCTCCTCCAGTTTTTGCATGATGATCGCATTATGTAACCTATGAAGTTGTTTTTCAATCCCTTTAAGCCGCTCTACCTCTACTTGGATATTAATTCCTAGTCTATTTGCTAATAGGGTGGTGATTTCGGAGGAATATTCCGTAATCCCACGTTCAATTTTGCTAATATGAGTAACTGAGCAAATGCCGCTGCCAAGTTGCTCTTGGGTTAAATTTACTTTTTCACGATAATATTTAATGATTTTCCCCACATTCATATAGAACCACCTTCCTTTTCTTGAAAAACGCATTCGTATTACGATCATTCCTGTCGATAAAAATCTTATCCAATATATTATCAGAATATTCAGGTGAGAAAAGAGGAAATTTGTCGAATAAACTATCTTTTCGGAGATTTTATCTTCTTAAATAGAAATTTCGATCTTTAGTAATAGGTTAGGGTAATCCTTTAGACCTAAAAGTTTTAGGAATCTCAGTGTCCACTGGAGACGGACAAAACCATTAAAAATGTCTTTTTGTGGTGCCTGACACCCTTAACATAATTTACATGATGTAAATTAGTTCACAAAATAGACATAATGGGTTTATAATAGGTTTTGGGTACCTGATTGAAATAAAAAGCCGGCATGATTGGATCATTGCTTAATCTATTATGTTTACTATATAGGAGGAAATGGACATGGGACGTTTAGCTGGAAAAGTAGCCATCATCACGGGTGCGGCTTTTGGAATGGGAGCTTCTGAGGCAATTCTGTTCGCAAAAGAAGGCGCAAAGGTTGTGGCAACGGACATTAAAGATGACGCTTTAACGGAAGTAATCAATAAAATTAATGCGGATGGCGGCGACGCGATTGGCTTGAAACATAATGTTGCATCTGAGGAAGAGTGGAAACACGTTATTGAAGAGACAATTAATCATTATGGAAAAATTGATATTTTAGTAAATAATGCGGGAATCGCAGAACCTAAAACGATTGCCACGATTGGAATGGACCAGTGGGAAAAAGTAATGGATGTGAATTTATCCGGTTGTGTCATCGGCATGAAATACGTAATACCTGAAATGAAGAAAGCCGGTGGAGGTTCACTCATCAATATTTCATCTATCGGTGGAATTGTAGGTATGGCAGGGACAAGTCCATATACAGCTGCAAAAGGAGCGCTCCGTTCATTAACAAAAGCAGCTGCTGTGGAATTTTCCAAAGATAAAATTCGGGTAAATTCTGTGCATCCTGGAATTATTGAAACGCCAATGACGAAGGAATCTTTTAAAGAGGCCTTACCATATTATCAAACCTTTACACAGCTCCCTTACTTTGGAAAACCTGAGGATGTTGCTTACGGAGTCCTTTATCTAGCATCTGACGAGGCACGCTTTGTAACTGGTTCAGAACTTGTCATTGACGGTGGTTGGACCGCACTTTAAGCCAAAAAATGAAAAAAGCCGCTCAAGCTTATCTATCGATAAGTTGAGCGGCTTTATATTAAAAGATTATTTCGTTTAAGTTGTTATTTAGTAGGAATATGGTGATAGGGCCCTTTGATGGACAAGGCCATTAATTGGACCGCCATCTCATGTTCGGAATAGTGCATATTATTTTCCACCCACCAAATGATTACTTCTAGGAAAGCAGATTCAACATATTTAATGATTAGATCTCTATTTGCAGTAAGATTATTGTCATCTGGCTCAGTTTGATTGATTCCTTCAGAAACGAATTCGTGAATGATTTCGAGCAACCCATTTGTTAGATAAGCCACACGGTTCTTAACAAGCAGGGCTTTATAAAAAGGAAATTGCGCTGCAATCTGGTGAAACAATTCAATAAAACTAGGATGGGGTTCATTCTCACGGAATTCAAAATCATTCGGATAGGAAATGCATTTTGTAATCTGTTCACGTAGTTCGCTTAGCACATCATCGATACTTTGAATCAAGAGAGCATTCTTATCTTTATAATGCAAATAAAAAGTAACACGTTTAATGGAGGCACGATCTGAAATATCTTGAACGGTAATTTGCTCAAATTTCCGCTCTTCCATTAAATCGATTAAAGCATGTTTTAACAGGCGTTGTGTGCGAATAACACGAGGATCTGTTCTTTGTTTTTTCACAATAGCCGTTCCTTTTCTATTAATATGGTTATTGTTTTAAAGATTATTAATCAGTTTACCATTGATTTGTATTCATGCAAAGAGAGGAAGTAATTGAACGGATTTGTCCAACAATGAAAAAAGCCCCTTTAGTCTAAGGGACTTTTAACTGTTTATTAATGAATAATTGGAGCTTTATTTTATGGCGTCCTCGATATTTAGAAAACGATCTGCCCACTGTTGATAGAATTTCTCTTCATGGGAAACGAGTAATATACTTCCTTTAAACTGAATTAAAGCTTTTTGTAAGGCTTCTTTTGTTTCCGCATCTAAATGATTAGTTGGTTCATCCAAGATGAGGAAATTGTAAGAAGATAGAAGGAGTAAGCATAATTTTACCTTCGACTGTTCACCGCCACTTAGCGTTGCTACTGCTTGGGTGGTATGAGTATTCTTCACACCACATTGAGCCAACCGACTTCGAATTTCCTTCACACTCAATTTTGGGTAACCATCTGAGATGATTTGGATAGGTGTTTTTGCTCCATCTTCCCACGTTAAATCTTGTTCGAAATAACCAATCTTTACTGATTCCGAAAACCGAAAACTACCCGCGACAGCCGTAAGACGATGAACGAGTGTTTTGAGTAATGTAGATTTTCCGATTCCGTTAAAGCCTGTAATCACAAGTTTTTCTCCTCCTAAAACTGAGAAGTTCAGTTTGGGCAAAAGGGGTTTACCATAACCGACCTCAAGGTTATCTACACGGAGCGCCACTTGTGCAACTGACGGTATTTCCTGAAAGGTAAAGGACCGCATATGAGTGAAAGCTGGTGGAGCCAGTCGTTCCAACCTTTCAAGCTGCTTTCTGCGCCCTTGAGCGATCTTGGTATTCACTCCAGCAATATTTTTTCGAATAAATTCTTCCGTCTTTTCGATCTTTTTTTGTTGAGCATCGTATTGTCTGATATAATCTTCTCGCAAATGCTCTTTTTGCCGAAGAAAATCCGAGTATTTCCCCGCATATTTTTTGATCGTTCCAAACTCGATATCACATATACAAGAGGATATTTTCTCTAAAAAATCAAAATCATGGGATACAACGATATAAGCGCCATCGAAAGTTGATAAATAATTGGCTAGCCAGTCCACATGTTCCTTATCGAGAAAATTTGTTGGCTCATCTAACAATAGAACATTTGGCTTTTCCAGCAAGAGCTTTGCTAAAATTACTTTCGCTCTCTGACCTCCGCTCAACTCCTGAATGGGGCGATCGATGCCAATTGCATGGATCCCTAAGCCATAAACCACTTTATCGATGTGACTTTCTATTAAATAAAAATCACTCGTTTCAAGCTTCTCCTGATATGTTGCTGCTTGCTCCAATAGACCGTAATCACCTGTGATGGACATTTCTTGATAGAGATCATTCAGTTTTTTTTCCAGTTCAAATAAATGGGCAAATGCTGTTTTCAAATAATCGATAATTGTTTTGGTTCCATTGATTTCCGCATATTGATCAAGATGTCCAATACGAATAGTAGAGTGCCATTTAATTATTCCGCTATCTGGAATGATTTCTCCCATCAATATTTTTATCAGCGTGCTTTTTCCAGCGCCATTTTGGCCTACAATTCCCATATGTTCACCTTTGTATAAATCAAAACTTGCTTGATTATATAGAACTTTGTCAATAAAACTGTGTGTTAAATTTCTGACTCCAAGTAAACTCATCATAATTCCTCTTTTCCTAAAAATAAAAAAAGCAAAGAGACAGCGTCGTATAAGACACTAGCTCTTTGCTTTGGTGGTTTTGTTGTATAGAAAGATCCAACAAATACTACTTCAATTTGGTGAAAACTCATTGAAATATCCAAAACAAAGGGCCATAGACAAAGCATTGTCTATGGCCCTTTAATCTATTATCCATCGGCAAATAGTCATACTCAAATAAGCATAGTACCACTACACTTTTTTCAGCAAACTATAAGCCGATGAATATAGGAAACAGTATGCTTCCCGATTAAGCTCCTGACACAATGCTTCATCGTATACATTTGTGCGGAGCTAAGTTCTGTAATAAATACTCTAGACTGGATATTCATTTTGGAAAGCACCTTCTTTCCCATCTATATTATTATAATATCACAAAAATGTTCTTGTAAATGTTTCGAACCCTACTCGATGTCTCTATAGCCTATAAAGTTAAACCACCATCTACTAGTGCAACTGAACCGGTCATATAGCTTGCTTTATCTGATGCTAAGAATGCAACCATTTCAGCAAGTTCGTTCGGATCAGCATAACGACCCATTCTCATATTTGAAAATTCTTCTGGAACGTAACCGCCTTTTTCAAACTGCTCAGCAACACTAGCGGTTAAAGCTGTTTGAACACCGCCTGGGCAAAGCGCATTAATACGGATTCCTTTTTTAGCATATTCTAATGCAGCACCTTTCGTTAAACCGATAACCGCATGTTTACTTGCAGAATATACAGCTACACTATGCTCAGGACGAATTCCTGCAGTTGAAGCGGTGTTAATAATCGATCCGCTTCCTTGCTCTTCCATCACTTTTAGCACATATTTCAATCCAAGGAATACTCCTTTGACATTGATGGACATAATCCGGTCAAATTCAGATTCTTCCACTGTAGTGAAAGGTGCGAACTTTTGGATAATACCTGCATTATTGAAAAATATATCAATACGTCCATATGTTTCTACTGCTTTATTGACATAGTTTTGCACATCTTCATTTTTCGATACATCAGCCTGAACGAAGATTCCGTCTCCACCTTGCTCTTTCACAAGTTTTAACGTTTCTTCCCCTGTTTCTTTATTGAAATCAACTAAGACAACGGTTGCCCCGTTACTAGCAAGTTTCAAACTGCTTGCTCTTCCGATGCCACTTCCTGCACCAGTGATGACGGCAATTTTATTTGTTAATTCCATGTTCATTTCCCCTTTGTTTTAGATTTCTTACATCACCTATTTTATTGCTGATAAAGAATAATTTATTGTATTATTTTACGGATAATAGTATTTTTCAAATGTAAAAAATAAACAATATAACTTGTTGCGAAAAATGAATGGAGCAGATGAAAATAATGAAAATATCGAAAGAGGATCTACACTATATTTGTCAGCTTATATCTGAAGTTCATCAAATACCTGTCTATTATCTCAATCAATTTGGTGAGTTTGAATACGAATTTTCAAGAAGTGACCTAAGGAGTAATCCCTATTATGCCCCGTTCAAGGAGCAGATGAGTGTATATACGTATAAAGAGGATCCAAATGATTTTCCTATCTTCTTTTCAAATTCAAAGTTGAACTTTTTCTTTGTCAATCTTAAAGAATCGGACCATTTTTTAGGATCGATTATTGTAGGACCTTCCCTGGTTTCCGCAATATCTGAGGAGAATATTACGAAGATCATGGATGCTTTTAAAGGAAACATCAATAAAAGGAATCTTATTGAATACTATCAAGCTATCCCCATTATAGATAACCAACAACTCTTAACAATTAGTTTAATGGTTTTTTATTTGATTTATCATCAAACGTTAGATAAAAAGTTTGTCCTGCAAAACAATAATGCGTTAGACCTCGTCGTAATTGATTCAGAGAATTTGGATCTTGAGCTTTCGAAAGGGAGAAGGAATTTCATTTTTCACTCCAATCTTTCCTATGAACTGGTGTTGCTTGATTATGTCAAAAACGGGCGGATCGATAAATTACAGGATATCTTCGATTACTCCATTGTCGGTGAGGCAGAATTAGGATTATTGTCGAAACGGAATCGCTTAAGAAGTGAAAAAAATTTAATGATAACGGGCATTGCCCTTGTTTGCAGAGCAGCCATTGAAGGTGGCTTACATGAGGAAACGGCCTTTACTTTAAGTGATATCTATATTCAACAACTTGAGGAATTAGGAAACCTTAAAGCAATATTGAAATTAACGGAGGAAGCCATTAAGGATTTTACGAAGCGTGTGTACCAATTAAATGAAGAAAAATATTCTGCCGCCATAACCGCTTGTCAACATTATATTTATAACCATCTTTATGGCGACATCACACTTGATCACCTTGCAGAAATGTGTCGTTTAAGTCCCAATTACTTATCATCCCTTTTTAAAAAAGAAGTTGGTATACCGATAAGTGAATATATCCAACGGTATCGAGTAGACGAAGCAAAAAAGCTGCTAGTATTAACAAATTATTCGATTTCAGACATCAGCACATGGCTAAATTTCAATGATCAAAGTTATTTTATAAAGATCTTTAAAAAATACACAGGTTTAACTCCTAAGCAGTTTAGAAATGATCATTCTTCTGAAAATACATCGACATAATATAAGAAAACCACTCCTGACGAGTGGTTTTCTTAAAGGAATGTGCAAAATGAATCAAAAACTATAGGCAGAGTTATTCTAAGGTAGGCTCTTCCCGTTGTTTAGCTCCATGACCTATTTTCACATTTATATCTAGCTTAATGGAATCTTTCGTTAACGGAATTTTTCCATTATGTTCTGCTTGTTTCCAGGCTTTTACGTTTTTCCTATAAAGAACCTCTGATAGTCGATACACATCGGCGTCGAAGTTAAGTCCTTTTGAATACGTTTCTATAATTTGTTTTTTTATTTCCTTTTCTGCTGCTGATGCTAAACTAGCAAGATTGACTTTATTCACTAAGACAAGCATTGTACCTTTTGCTTTGATCTGCACATTAAAATGAATGTCCGAATTTTTTACGACTGGTTGTACCTTTAACTTTACCTTTTCAAATATTAGATCAACCATTGTTCCTTCTTTACTTCTTACTTGTAGCCCGTCTCGAACAAAATCTTTATTCATCCATCTAAAACCTAAGGCGTGATTGTTCGTTATTTTTCCCTTAAGAGCATCTTTTGTAGTCACAGCAATCCCATCTGTTTTAATGGCATCATGTCTTCCTCTATCTGTTACCCAGTTTTTTTTGGAAATGCTTATGAAAGGGATACTAGCCTCGTGTCCAGGCTCGTTTAGCGCGATAAGCAGTTCTCTCATATCGATCGGACGAATAAACGAACTTTGATGGAATGTGGCTTTAGGATCACTTAGCCTTGATAGGGCGGTAGACATATCAAGAATTGGAGTTGTAACGAATACTTTTGAAAGTGGTTCCTTTGTTGCGTAAAACCAAATGCGATAACGCGTCTCGCGATAGCGATCCAACATATCAATCGTTGCTTTGACACCAACTTGTTTTAGCGCATTTTCTGTGAAAACAACATAGGAAAGATGGCCCCAGAAAATGCGTCTTTGGGTACTTTTATAGAGGTTGAAAACTGCTTTATCAAACGTTTTAGCCGAGGCATGGCCAACTTCAACATTTACTTGAGGCCCTCCGGTTCCGCTGGACTCAGATTTTGCCATTAAGCGTAAATTTATTACTTGTAAATAAATGGTATAATGACCATCCTTATAATCCACGCCCATCCCTTGAGCATATACCATTCGCTCGGATTCATTTGTATCCCAGCAGCCGGCTATCGGAAAAACAGTCAGCACGGTCAATGTAAGAAACAAGTGTTTTATCAGTTTTCTCCTCATTAGGATTCCCCTTCTTTTCGGGTAGGGTCGTTAGGGTTTAAAGAGTTTACTCTGTCGCCTTTTTTGGAATCGGGTAAACGAAAAACAGTTTTAATGATATTCATCATGTCAAGACGGGTGACTAAACCTAAATAAGGAACCCCGAAAATTCGAATTTGTGCAATGTAGATTAAAATAATAAAGATTGAGATAAAAAAACCAAAAAAACCAAAAAGAGAAACACAAAAGATGACAAAAAACCGTATTATAGAAATTGTTCCGATTAACCACTGGTTCACCAGTGTAAAGGTAGCAATAGTCGAGCCCGAAATGACAACAAGCATGGCAGGATTTGTTAAGCCTGCTCTAATTGCCGCATCTCCGATAATAAGTCCGCCTATTACGCTGAGTGTTTGACCTACTGCAGTTGGCAGGCGCAGACCAGCTTCTCTAAATAATTCAAAAATAAGCAGCATTAATAAGGCTTCGAGAGAAGTGGGTAGAGGAACTCCCCTTCTCGATTCGACAATTGTTGCTAAAAGCGTGAGCGGAAGCTGATTCTGATGGAAAGAAGAGAGGGCAACCCAGAAACCAGGAAGGAAAGTTGCCACAAGAATTCCGATAATCCGCATCAATCGCTCAAAGGAGTTAAATGCATAGTTCTGTTCCTTATCCTCGGTGCTCTTTAACAGAAAGAACAGATTTACAGGTGTTATATAAGCATAAGCAATCCCATCGATTAAAATAATGATTCTGCCGTTAAGGAGAGATTGAACGGCAAAGTCGGGCCGTCCCGTATAGGCATGACGCGGAAACAAACCGAATGGGTTTTTATCTAGTAATTCTTCTAATTGTGTACCGCTAAAGAGTCCATCAATATCAATAGAAGACAACTTTTCCAAGACTTTTTGTAAAATTTCCTTATCAGCAATATCATCTATATATAGAACAGAAACTTTCGTTCTTGTTCGCCTGCCAATTTCAAGAGATTTACTTGCAAGCGAGGTTGTTCGTAGTCGTTTTCGAATTAAAGCAGTATTGATTGAAATGTCTTCGATAAAATTGTCACGTGGACCTAAGATACTTATTTCTGTTTTTGTTTCTTCTGGGTTTCGCTGCGGCCGTTCCGAAACGTCAACTAGAAAAATGCTTCCCGGTATATTGAAATCCATCAACAATTTTCCGGAAAAAATCTCTGAAACTGCTTCATCATCATTTTCTATCAATTTAAGAGAAGGGAGGCGAAGGAGGTCGAGAATCTTTTCCTTGCTAGGTTCCACATGAAATTGCGAAAAAAAAGCTTCCAGACGTTCGGGAATTATTTGATAAAGCATATCGTTTTTAACTAATCCCTTACAGTAAATAAACATCACTTTGTGCTGATTGAATTTAAAAGGTTCAAAAATAACATCTTCGTTTTTTTTGAATAACTCCCGAAGAGTTTGTTCGTTTAGTGACTTTGATGCTGTTGAAATCTCCTTTTCATCAGGACTTCTAGCTGAAATCTGAGTCTTTTTCTTTTTCTTAAATATCATTGTTCGGCCTCCATACTTTTCTTTCAAAAATCGCTGCCAATAGACCGAGGAAAACGGATAAGCCTAAGAAGAACCAGAGTGTAAATGGTAAAATAATCGCAGATAACATTCGCAAGTATTGAAAATCACTAATCGGCAGTAATGCTATAGCAGTAATTGCAGTTAAAATAATTAGCAGAAACCATTTTTGTTTCTGTTTAAATGGAAGATACTCTCTTATTAGTAGCAAAAATAGTGAAATTCGGATAAATGCTCCTGATAACCATTGATAGATGGATAAAAAGTCGACGTGTTCAATAAAATTTCCTAGAGAGGCCAGACCCCATTCCTCATAGGGAGGAAACCGCTGTTTTGATGCTTCAACGGGTCCAAATTCAATCACAGCTCCAATCAGTGGGCCAACTGTTAACATTGTTAAGATGACTGCAGTTATGATTAAATCACGAAACCGAATGGATGTTTCAGTTTTGTGTTGTAGAAACAGAAGGAATATTAATTCCACCATCCCTGAACATTGGTATACCGTCCCTTTTAAAACAGGAGTAAATCCATGTTCGAGAAAGGGCATAAGAAGTGATAAATTTTTGTATTGAATATTAGTAATCGCCACAAAAAAGCCGAGAAGAATAATAAAGAATAAAAGAAATATATTAACGATACTCAGAGTACGTAGACTCGTTCCTGCCAACGTCCAACAAACCAAAGCAAAACAAGCTGCCAACAAAAAAAAGGGGGTCTTCGGCAAGAAAGTAATATTGACCCAAGTAATTGTCTCTCTTAATGTCACTCCCGCCATAATGGTCAGGTAAAGGATAACGATGAAAAAAATAAAATTGCCTAGCCATTTTCCAGTATATTTTTGCATCCATATATTCAAGTGCTGCTGCTTTGTTTTTTTATGAATAAAAAATAGAAGAGGAATCCAGAGAAGTACAAAAAAAAGTGAAACAATCACACTTAACCATGAATCTCTTCCTGCGGTTTGTATCAATGGTGAAATAATAATGACATGATTCTTTAAGCCAATCGCAGTCATAGATAATAGGATTAATTGAAATACAGTAATCGAATCTGCTTTCTTTATAGCTATACCTCCCTCTAAGTATAATAATGGTAAATATTATTTGTATTTCACTATTATTTATTCTTGTTATATTTTTTTAAGAGGATTCTTGATTAGTGTACTTTTTTTTGCGTCATTTTGTCTTCGTTGCTTCCCTGTCCATCAGATCGGTATAGTCTTGGTTAAATTTGCCCCAAACTAAGAAATCATCCAAAAAAATCTGCACAGCTAATGGGGTAGTTAAGATGCAAGCATACTTTCAATTTCATTCAAAACTTGATTCGTTCCGTCTTTTTTCAGTGGAACACCTCTTTACGATCGGGATTATTTTTGCTCTATGTCTTCTCCAATTTTTATTTAGGAATGAGCTTAGAACGGAGGAAAAGGGAAGGCTTATTCGTTTCTTTCTTGCGGGTCTCTTAGTGGTTTCTGATGTATCGGAACATCTTTGGCTTGTGGTTGAAAATGCTTGGTCTATAAGGAGAGATTTGCCGCTGCACCTTAGTGATCTGGTTGTCATACTGGCCATAGTCATGTTGCTTGCGAGAAGCGAAAAACTTTTTCGATTTATGTATTTTGCGGGACTGGGCAGTTCTATTCAAGCCATCCTGACACCAGATCTGGGCAGGTTTTCGTTTCCACATTTTCAATATATCGAATTTTTTGTTTCACATGGAGGAGTAGTGCTAGCATGTTTGTTTATGGTGGCGGCCTTCCACTATCGGCCCACGATTCGTTCCATGTGGGTGACCATTCTACTAGTGAATCTATATGCAGTTTGTGTCTATTTCCTAAATAAGCTGCTGAGTGCAAATTACCTGTATATCATGAAAAAACCAAAAAGCACCTCCCTGTTAGATTATCTCGGTCCGTGGCCATGGTACCTCTTATCACTGGAACTAGTGATGGTTCTGAGCTATTTCATCCTCTACATTCCGTTTTGGAACAAAAAAAAATAGCGGTAGGACGGGGGAAGCGAGGGGACAGTTCTCGTGCTTCTTTTCCGTTCTGTTCCCTATTTTTGAATCATAAGAACCGTCCCTTTGCTTCCTTTGCTTCCCACAACCTTAATCTTGGTAACTTTGAATCATATTAGCCATGTGAGCGTAGGAAGCACCTGCACGAACTGCGGAAGTGACTATGATAGCTTCAGCAAGCTCTTCGCTGGTTGCTCCTTGTTTTTCTGCGTTTTTAGTATGAACGTCAATACAATATGGGCATTGGGTAGCGTTTGCAACAGCTACAGCAATAATTTCTTTAAATTTTGTACTTAGTTTACCAGCTTTTGTTGCTGCAGTACTGAATGCTTGATAACCTTTAAAACCATCTGGTGCAAATTTGCCTAATTGACCTAAATTTTTTAAGTTAGAACGAGCATAGAGCACATCTGACGCATCGTGAGCCTTTGCATTATGGACATGGGTACTATGTGTAATGGTGCCGCCAGCTTCAACTGCTGTTGTTACAAATACAGCTTCCGCTAATTCCTCCAAAGAAGCACCAGCTTTTTTCGCATTTTTTGTATGAGCATCAATACAATAAGGACATTGCGTAACATGTGTAATGGCCACCGCAATCATTTCTTTTTCTTTTTTCGATAGTGCACCCTCTTTAAAAGCAGCAACATTAAAATCATTAAAAGCTTTTAATTGTTCTGGTGCAAGATTGTTTAATTGAGCTAAATTATGTGTATTTTCTTTTGAATAAAGATTTGATGTCATTCTTCAATCTCCTTTCGATTTTTAGTTTATCCTTCAATTAGTGAATGTCATGCACTAAGTTAATCAAAATGAGGTTATGTGTTTAATGGAAAACAATAGCAGCACCATGTGAATTTTTCACATGGTGCCTGACACCTATAATGTGCAGATAAACAGCACTACTTTTAAAGCATAAGAACCGTCCCTTTGCTTCCTACTACTCTTCAAGTTGGAAAGCATGGCTGAAATGGATTTTTCCATTCTCATCGCGGATTTCTACTGTAGCTTGTTTATTTGCCGGATCTACCTGGAACACACCGAAGTTGAAAAAATCACCTTCCGCATACATGCTCTCTGGGCCAAAGGTGGGATCCAAAGTGCCAGGATTTATTTTTACTGCCCCAATCGGACCGCTGATTAGCTCGTGATAATCGGTTTTGCCGTCTTGATTGGCATCATATTTGATGACTTGGGCAAAATGGACATCGGTCGTGACGAAAAATACGTTCTTAATTCCTTTTTCCACGATAAAATCAGAGATTTTTTTGAACTCGTTCTCATACCCGGTAGGATCATTTGGGTTCACTTGATTTCCATTTGCCCATCCATCCCTGGCATTTGCTTTTCCGGTCGGAACAGAGATTGGGACAGAAGTAGCTACAAGTTTAACCTTAGCATCTGACTCGAGAAGCTGCTGCTGAAGCCATTTCAACTGTTCTTCCCCGAGCATTGTTTTATCCGGACCATCCGCTTTTGTATTGGGATCACGGTAACCTCGGTTGTTAAGTATCATCATATCAAGCGTATTTCCCCATGAATACGTATGGTAAAGCTTGTCCGCTGAACTGCGTTCCCCCGAAATTGGCCAATAATCCTTGAATGCACGTAAACCGGTCGGAGTTAACGATTCAGACGGGCCTGAAAAGTCATTGGTTACTTCATGGTCATCCCAGATAGAAAAGGTAGCAGTTTTTTGTAAAAGACTGCGTAATCCCGCATCTGTTCGATTTTCCTTATATTTCGCCCAAAAATCCTGTACGGTTTCGGATGGAGGATTAGGAACTGCCGGTGTCTTGTTATCAGCATAAATGGTATCCCCGCTGAACAGAAAGAAGTCCGGATTTAAGGCAGACATTGCCTGAAAAGTTTTATATGGCGGAATCTCTCCCTGACCGCCAGTATCTCCGCCCCAAACCATTGTCATTGGTTTTAGACTGTTTTGTTCTGGTGCTGTTTTGAAAGAACCGTTCACGGTATATTTGCTTGAAACAGTATGTGCGCGGTAATAATAGGTAGTATCAGGCTTTAATCCGTTGACAGGCACATTTACTGTGAAATCATGCTTTTCATCTGCATGACTGGTTTTGACGATGGAACCGTGTTTAAAGCTGGGGTCCGATGAAACCTCAAATTGAATATTGGCAGGTCCGTTTGCACGTGCCCATAATACGGCTGAAGAGTCGGTTACATCCCCGCTCGCTGCACCATGTGAAATAAACGGCTTATCCAGTAAATCTGCTAACAGGTCAGGGTTATTCGTGAATTCTCCATCAACACCAAGTGAAAGAAGGGCTGCCAAATCGTCCTGTGAATTGACCGTCCATGGATGGACAAGCAGTTGATTCTGATGTGCGGCTTCCATAAATGTTGGAACAACAAGTTCTTTACTAGGACCTACTCCGGCTGCGTATTCAGAGATGCGTTTGAATTCCTGATAGACATCCTTCCCTTTCAGCATATCGGCCGTGTAAAGTTGAATCAGCTTCACATTTGGCGCCATGGTTTTCAATTTGCGAAGGCTTTCCTCACTGAATGATTCGAGAATAAGATGCTTGTCCTTCAGCACATTCGTTTTTTTCAGGATATCAATCAACTTTTCTTCCATTCCAGGGTAGACATTTGGTGCTTTTGTTTCCATATAAAGGCCAACTTTTCCATTTCCTTTTTGTTTAACAAATTTAATCGCTTCTTCAAGAGTTGGTACGGGCTGTCCGACATATTCCTTTTTCGCCATGTTCGGAAATTTTGCGTTAAACCATGAACCTGCATCCAGACGTTTAATTTCATCCAGTGTAAAATCTTTCACTCGCCATGGTGCCCGGTCTGGATAGAGTTCCTTTGCATTTGTCGTTCTTTCAAGCGTATCATCGTGCAAGGCGATCAAGTGGCCGTCCTTCGTCATTTGTAAATCGAATTCCACATAATCTGCTTTCATTTGCATTGCCTGTTTATAGGCTGTCAGAGTATGCTCTGGGCCGTATGCAGAGGCACCGCGATGGGCAATGACTGCAACATCAGACGTAATTGAACGTAAGGTAGATTGTCCATTGTCAGTAACTATACCCTTTTCCGGGGCAGCTAAAACGGCCCAAGGAACACCTGAAGTTACCGTAAGGGATAGACAAGCAAGACCAGCGATCAAACTTTTTTTCATTTTCAATCAGCTCCTATATGGTTTGTGTCTGTCATAAATAAAGTTATAGGAGATTTGTAAAGATAATTTTGATATAATATTAATATTTCGTAAAAACAGAAAAAATAGTAAAATTTTATTATAAAATAATACGCTAATAGTAGCTTTGTGTGATAAATTCCCTACTCACAATGAAGCGAAGGACGGTGCTATTGCTTTTAAGTGGTTTTAGATTGTGAGAACCGCCCCTCTGTTTCCTCCCAAAAAATAAACCATTAATATATTCTTAAGAATATATTATTAAGAATATATTAATAAGGGAGGAATTGACAAAGTAAGTGGTACAATGGAATAAGGGTACCTGTCACATTCAGAAATGGGCAGAGGTCTAAGAAAGATGTGTGTGAGTATCCCCTGCTTATTTTTTTACAGCAGTTTGACAAGGGTTAACAATGTTAAGAGAGGGTCTTTTATATGACTAAAAAAATATTAATTATTTCTTCTGATAACACTGGTCATGGCCATAAAAGCATCACAGAATCCTTGTGTGAAAAGATTGGAATGGATCATGATAGTAAAGTGCATGTAGTAGATGGCTTTTCATTGGGTGGACATCCACTAATGAATATTGGCAAGACCTACGGGCCCATAACGAGAAGATCAGAAAATTTATGGGAGAAGGTATTTAACTATTCAGCAGAAAACCCAGAATTAATTGACAAATTTATCGAAATGCTTATAAGAAAAAATTTCTTGAAATTACTTGATGAAGAAAAACCCGATTTGATTTTATCTGTTCATCCAAATTTTAATGGCTCTATTTTGAATATTTTGGAAAAGGAATTTATCAAAATTCCATTTATTACGCTAATTGCCGACCTTGTGAACATATCGCCGCTATGGGCGGATAAGAGAGCAGACTATATCATCAGCCCCACTATTGAAGCGCGTGATAAGTGTATTGAGTATGGGGTGTCAGCTGAAAATATAAAAGTTGTAGGGTTCCCCGTTCGCTCGAGATTTTTTAGAAATAGCACAAATAAAAAAGTAAATTATCAAGTTGGCACACCTTTAAACTTCTTAATCATGAGCGGCGGTGAAGGTGTAGGGAATATGAAGAGTATTGCTGAGATTCTCTTTGATCAATTTGATTGTACGGTGAAAATTGTCGCAGGTAGAAATGCAAAGTTAAAGGCAGAGTTAGAGCAATCGCTTAAGGGGAAGTATGGAACTAAAGTGGATATTTACGGTTTTACTAAAGATATTCAAGATCTCATGTTTCAGGCAGATATCGCTTTTACAAGAGGAAGTCCAAATGTTATGTTTGAGGCGTTCGCTTCCAATACACCGATTATGATCACAGGTGCGTTACCTGGTCAAGAACAGGACAATCCAACCTTTGCTGAAAAATTAAATTTGGGTGTAATCTGCAAAGATCCAAGCCAGATTGAAACTAAAATTAACCAATTACTTGAAAATGATGCAGAAAAGCTGAATCATATCATCCATTGCCAAAGAAAGTTTATCAACTCTCGAGCTGCAGAAGAAATCATTCAATTTATGTTAGAAGTAGAAAATCGTTTTGAGTGGAAGCTACAGCTTGCTTAAAACGGTAAAAATGTATTTATTATGACTAAACAATAAAATAGTACCAGTTCATCTTACTAGATAAAGGTGTGTTCTTGTTTTTGAAAAGTACGAATCCTCACTTGGTATTCACCATATTTGTATTTATTGTCTTGGCTGCTTTTGATAATATCATCGTCGGATTATTTCCGCCACTATTTCAGTATATTGCAGACGATTTGCATGTGAAAATTGCTAAATTGGGGACGATTTCAGCTGTGAACATTTTAGTTACAGCTGTTTCTTCCGTTTTTTGGGGATATCTATCAGGAAAATTCAAACGTAAAAAACTGATTATCATCGGAACGTTGATTTGGGTTGTCTCCGTATTTTTGACATCGATTAGCCGGAGCTATGGAGAGCTTCTCTTTTATCAAATATTAACGGGAATAGGTTTAGGGTGTATTGCCTCTATTGGCTTTAGTGTATTAACTGATTCGATTCCATATCAGAAACGCGGGATGATTTTGAGCCTTTGGGGCATGGCCCAAGGCTTGGGAGGAATTGCAGGAGCCCTTTTGGCTTCTTTAACTGCAACCAGCACAAGTTGGAGATGGCCTTTTGAAATCGTCGGATTTATAGGCCTTTTTCTCATTATTTTATACCTTTTCGTAAAAGAACCTGCAAGGGGAGGAGCAGATCCTGAACTGAAAGGTCTCATGGAAAATAATCAATCATATCATTATGTTATTGAAGCAAAGCAAATTGTACCGATTTTATTAAAAGGAAGCAATCTGTATCTTTTCTTGCAGGCACTTTTTATGAATATTGCAACAGGCAGTCTCATATGGCTTCCAACCTTATATATTTTCAAAATTCAACAATTAGGTTACAGTGTAGAGACAGCGATGATTGCTTCGGGATACCTATATGCCATATTTCAAATTGGAGGAATTACATCTGTTTACTTTGGTCACCTTGGCGACAGATTTCAAAAGAAAACGTATAAAGGAAGGGCAATGTTAACCTCGTTCTTTGTATTTCTTACGATGCCCCTATACATACTAATGTTTATAATTCCTATGAACAATCTGCAGCTGCCTCATGACAATAATGCTTTAAGTATTTTCGTTAGTTTAATGGGTCAGCTATTCATGAACCCATGGATGGCTTTATTGTTTATTTTGTCTTTTTTTGCTTCGGCTGCTCAATCTGCAAACACACCAAACTGGCTCGCCCTTATTACCGAAGTAAATTTACCAGAGCATCGAGGGACAGCTTTTAGCATCGCCAATCTGTTCAATAGTTTAGGCAGAACCATTGGAAACGTAGGAGTCGGTATCGTGCTCGGCGTGATTTCGACTCGCTATCATGGACCAACTTCTTATATCATAACCTTAGCGGTCCTTCAAATTTTCCTCATTCCTTCAGCCATTTGTTATCTTTTAATGGCAAAAAAAAATATGTTGGATATACAGAAGGTGAAAGAAACACTGACGTTGCGATCAGGACCAGAACCGGAGCCGGATAAGGGCTAATAGGATTCGTGGGGTTGGAGACACATTTGAAAGTAGAAAAATAGTATATTACCTGGCTGGTGGAGGGAAGAAACGTGAATAACCTATTACAAAAGGGTCAAAGTATGTTTACGAGATATTTTGCCTTTTTCTATTTGGCTGTATTCCTCATTTGGATGAAAACATACATAGCACAAATAACGCAGTTTAGATTAGGCGTGGAAGGACCATTTCAGCACTTTCTCTTATTTATCAATCCTTTGGGAGCTTCCTTCCTTTTTTTAGGGCTTGCTCTCTTTTTTAAAGGACGAAAAAAGTATAGTTGGCTAATGGTCATTTATTTCCTTTTATCCGTTCTCTTGTATAGTAATATTTTGTATTATCGCTTCTTTAGTGACTTTATTACGTTACCGACGCTAACTCAAACAAAAAATGCTGGAGAAATTGGCGGCAGTGTCGTTTCCTTATTAAAACCTTATGACTTTTTATTCTTCATTGATTTCTTTCTGTTGCTGGCGTTACTTGCATCTCGTTTTATAACAATTGAAGTTAGAGATGTGAATCGCCGAAAGGTAGGTGCGTTATTTTCACTTTCATTGGCGATTTCTTGTGCCAATTTAGGTTTAGCGGAAATAGACCGACCTGAATTATTAACAAGAGGATTTGACCGGAATTATATTGTCAAATATTTAGGGATGTACAATTACACCATTTATGATGCAGTTCAAAGTACGCAAGCATCGGCACAAAGGGTAATGGCAAATAGCGACGATATTACAGAAGTCAATAATTATACGAAATCAAATTATGCTGAGCCAAATCCTGATTACTTTGGTTTAGGAAAGGGAATGAACGTCGTTTATTTCCATCTTGAGTCGTTCCAAAACTTCCTTATTGATTACAAATTACACGGAGAAGAAGTAACCCCATATTTAAATTCAATGACGAAGGATAAAAACACCGTTTATTTCGATAATTTTTTCCATCAGACGGCACATGGGAAAACGTCTGATGCAGAATTTATGTTGGAAAATTCATTATATGGATTACCCCAAGGTTCTGCTTTTATGACAAAAAGTTTAAACACGTACCAAGCGGCTCCTGCCATTTTAGGAACCCGTGGCTACACGTCTGCGGTCTTCCATGGGAATTCGGGGAGTTTCTGGAATCGTGATGAAATTTATAAATCGTTTGGATATGATAAGTTCTTTGATTCAAGTTACTACCAAATGGACCCTGAGGACCTAGCGCAATATGGGCTTATGGATAAGCCGTTTTTAAAGGAATCAATGCCGCTGTTAAAATCATTGCCTCAGCCATTTTATACTAAGTTCATAACAGTTACGAATCATTTTCCGTTCCCAATTGATAAAAAAGATGCGTCGATTAATCCACATACCACTGGTGTCCCATCTGTCGACTCGTACTTTCAGACTGCCCGCTATGCCGACGAAGCGTTAAAGCAGTTTTTTGCATCACTTGAGAAAGCTGGATTAATGGATCATACGATTATAATTATGTACGGTGACCATTATGGAATTTCAAAAGATAATAATAAGCAAATGGAGCAAGTTCTTGGAAAAGAAATTTCCCCTTTTGAAAGCACTGGCTTGCAGCGAGTACCGTTATTGATTCGCGCGCCAGGATTAGTTGGTGGAGTGAACCATGAATACGGCGGGCAAATTGATCTTCTTCCAACACTGCTTCACTTGTTAGGAATTGATACGAAAGAGTATGTCCAATTTGGTACAGACTTGTTTTCTAAACAGCATGATGATCTAATTCCTTTCCGAAATGGTGATTTTGTCAGTTCAACCATCACATCCATTGATGGAAAATTCTATGATTCAAAGACGGGAATGGAATTAGGCTTTGACAAGTTAGCAAAGGCTGAAAAAAATCGGAAAATGGCCGAGGAAAAATTATCGTTATCAGATCGAGTAGTAAATGGAGATTTATTACGTTTCCACAATCCCGAAGGTTTTGTTATAGTTGATCGTTCTAAATACAACTATCATCAGAAATAAAGAAGCAAGAGGATCCTTTCCTCTTGCTTTTTTTCATTTATCTTTTAATAAAATAGTTTTGTCTGAAGGATATCCAGGGCGCGGTCGATCGCCTTTAAGTTAGCGCTTCTGTTATTGTCGAAAAATTCCGACGGTTTTTTGTTGACCTTATCTTGGTTCTAGGTTAACATAAAAGTTGCACTAAGGAAAAATATTTTACACAGTATAAAAAACATGGCATAAGATAAAAAAATTGTGATAATGCTAGAATTGGAGGGTTTAATTTTGATGAAGACGATAAAAAAGTGGGCAATCGTGGGACTTGTCCTAGTGTTTTCATTAGTAGGCTGTTCCGCTGCAGACGTATCAAAGGAGAGGATAGAGAACGGGAAAATCCGTGTGACCACAACCATTGGAATGATTAATGACATCGTGGAAAATGTCGGTGGAGAGCACGTAGAAACAACAGGCTTAATGAAATCTGGCGTGGACCCGCATCTTTATAAAGCCTCACAAGGAGACATTAAGAAGTTGGATACAGCCGATATGATTTTTTACAATGGACTGCATTTAGAAGGGAAAATGGTTGATATTTTTGAAAAAATGGCTAAGAAAAAGCCTACCATTGCCGTCACGAAAAATATTCCTAAAGAAAAACTTCATTCAGCAAAGGATGGCTCCCAAGGCGTTGATCCTCATGTTTGGTTTAATGTGAAACATTGGATTTCCGCAACCGAAACGATCGGCGAGGAACTGTCCAAATTTGATCCGAAACACGCTGATGACTATAAACAAAACGCTGAAAAATATATTGATAAGTTAAGAGAGCTTGATGAATACGTAACAGAACAAATTGCCACAATCCCAGAACAGACTCGTGTCTTAGTGACTGCCCATGATGCCTTCGGTTATTTTGGCGAGGCCTATGCTATTAAAGTAATGGGACTTCAGGGAATTAGTACAGCTTCCGAATATGGATCAAAGGATGTTAGTGAACTACGAGACTATCTTGTCAAAAATAAAATTAAAGCCGTTTTTGTTGAATCAAGTGTTCCGAAAAAAGCGATCGAAGCTGTGATTGAAGGTGCAAAAGAAAAAGGACACGAAGTGAAAATTGGCGGCGAGCTCTTTTCGGACGCTATGGGAGCGGAAGGATCGGAGGAAGGGACCTATATAGGCATGGTTAGACACAATGTCGATACAATTGTGAATGCATTGAAATAAAAGGAGATGATTATGGATGGCGTTCCCACTTAAGGTAAACAATTTAACGGTTGCCTATCAGAAAAAACCTGTATTAGAGGATATTTCCTTTCGTGTTCCAGAAGGGAAACTGATTGGGATTATCGGACCGAACGGGGCCGGAAAATCGACGCTGATTAAAGCGATATTAGAACTAATCCCGTCCATTACTGGAGACGTGGCGATTTTTGGTGAATCCTATAAAAAAACACGAAAACGAGTAGGCTATGTGCCGCAGCGGGAATCAGTCGATTGGGATTTTCCTACGGATGCTCTCGATGTAGTGATGATGGGGAGATATGGGCATTTAGGGTGGTTTAGACGCCCCGATAAGAGAGATAAAGCGTATGCTATGGAATGTTTAAATCAAGTTGGCATGCGTTCGTATGCCCATCGCCAAATTAGCCAGCTCTCCGGCGGACAGCAGCAGCGGGTCTTTTTAGCAAGAGCACTTGCGCAGGACGCAGAAATTTATTTTATGGATGAGCCGTTTGTTGGAGTGGATGCGGCGACAGAAAAGGCGATTATTGCGCTGCTAATGAAGTTAAAAAGCCAAGGAAAAACCGTTCTCGTTGTCCATCACGATTTAAATACGGTGAAAGAATATTTTGATTGGATTATGCTCTTAAATGTCAAACTTATTGGCATCGGTCCTACGGAAGAGTTGTTTACGAAGGATTATTTACAGAAGACATATGGTGGGAGCTTAACCATGCTTGATTCGAACACATCGCCCATCATTGTCAGCCCGAGGTGATCAATATGAATTGGTTTTCGTTATTTTTAGACCCCAATACACAGTGGATTTTAATGGGATCGATGCTGTTAGGATTAAGCAGCGGTGTGATTGGAAGTTTTGCCTATTTACGAAAACAATCCTTAATGGGAGATGCCTTATCACATGCGGCTCTTCCGGGTGTGTGTCTGGCCTATATGGTAACGGGGACGAAGTCGATCTTTTTCTTTCTCATCGGTGCCATCATTGCCGGGATTTTGGCAACGGCAGCGATTGGCTATATTACGAGAAATTCGCGCATTAAACAAGACTCGGCATTAGGGATTATTTTAACCGTGTTTTTTGGGGTTGGAATTGTCCTCTTAACCCAAATCCAACATAGTAATAGCGGTAATCAAAGCGGGTTAGATAAATTTCTGTTTGGCCACGCTGCCTCGATGATTAAACTGGATGTTTACACGATTGCCGGGATTAGTGCTGTTCTTGTCGCCCTATGTTTCTTATTTTTTAAAGAATTTAAACTCCTTTCCTTTGATTCGGGTTTTGCAAAAGGAATCGGGCTGCCGACTATTCTTTTAGATCAATTTATGATGCTGCTGATTGTGACCGCTGTTGTCATTGGGATTCAGGCAGTGGGTGTCGTCTTAATGGCGGCTTTATTAATCACACCGGCGGTTGCGGCAAGGTATTGGACCGAGAAGCTGCATGTAATGGTCATCCTTGCCGGATTGTTTGGAGCTTTCAGCGGCTTTGTTGGTACGGTGGTTAGTTCCATGGTGAATAATCTGCCTACAGGTCCACTGATCGTCTTATCAGCAACGGTCCTATTTATTATTTCGGTCCTCGCTGCCCCGAATCGCGGCGTCTTAGCAAAAACTAGATTACGAGTGTCGGCCAAGAGTGAATATCAGCCACTCACTAACCAGAGAGTAAAGGAGAAATCCTTATGAATCACTTTTGGATCATCTTAATTGGGGCGCTAGTTGGGTCATCCTGCAGTATTTTAGGCTGTTTTCTCGTGTTAAGAAAAATGTCGATGATTGGCGATGCCATCAGCCATTCCGTCTTACCGGGGATTGTGATTGCCTTTTTAATCAGCGGCTCAAGAGACTCGCTGGTGATGATGTTTGGAGCTGCGGCCATCGGATTAGTCACCGTTTTTCTGATCCAGATGTTTCAAAACAGCGGTGTCCAGGCAGATGCCTCGATTGGCGTCGTCTTTACCGCGTTATTTGCGGTTGGCGTTGTGTTAATTAGTTTGTACACAAGGCAGGTAGATTTAGATTTAGACTGTGTGTTATATGGAGAAATCGCTTATGCCCCGTGGGATACATTGCATATAAACGGACAAAGTATCGGACCCAAAGCCGTTTGGGGAGTAGGAGCAAGCTTTCTCCTAAATATTCTCGTCATTAGTCTGTTTTATAAGCAGTTTAAAATCAGCACGTTTGATCCGGCACTAGCCGCTTCATTAGGAATTCCGGTCGTGTTTTTCCACTATTTATTAATGAGCTTAGTTTCAATCTCAACTGTTGCCTCTTTTGAAAGTGTAGGAGCAATCCTGGTGGTAGGGATGATTATAGTTCCGGCTGCCACCGCCTATTTATTAACAGATAAATTGAGCAGGATGATCATGATTAGTATCGCCTTAAGTATTGTCAGTTCGCTGCTCGGGTATTACGTTGCCTACCTTCTAGATGCATCGATCAGTGGAACGATGGTAGCGGTGACAGGCGTATTATTTATCGTAGCCTTGTTCTTCTCGCCAAAGCACGGGGTCTTTATTAAAAAATGGAGCAGGAAAAAATTGCTTCAGCAAAATTAAAGGAACGAGGCTCCTCGTCCCAATTACTTTAATAGGGATGCCATTATTTTGAAACTAAAAGTGTTGAATGGTGTTACAGTTAAACAATTATCCAGAGTAAAAGAAAAGGGACAGGGAGCCTGTCCTCATGGTCTTCCCGAGCCTCACTATTGACAAACATAAAGCAAAATGGTAAAAATGAAAGTAATCGGTTACATTTGAAAAGTGGATTGTTACTGTTCGGCAGGCAAAACCTAAGTTTGTGAAAGAATGACGGAAGTGTTATTCTTTTAACAAATTTGGGTTTTTTTATTTTTTATCCCTATCTTTCAAATAATTTAATCAAGGGCGAGTGGAAATGGAAATTAAGAAGATTTTAAACAATAATGTCGTCGTATCAAGTAATGAATTGAATCAAGAAATTGTCGTCATGGGAAGGGGCTTGGCCTTTCAGAAGAAAGTGGGCGAGACCATTGATCCGACTAAAATCGAGAAGACCTTTGTGTTGGAGACACATGGGATATCAGAAAAGCTGGCAAAATTATTACGGGATACGTCCGAAAAATACTTGAACATTTCTGCGAAACTTTTGGACTATGCCAGGTCCCATCTTCCTTACAAATTAGACGAATATTTATATGTTGCACTAACCGACCACATCAGCTTTGCCATTAGCAGGCATAAACAGGGAATTCATTTAAAAAATCCACTTCTATGGGAAATTCGGAAATATTATAAGCAGGAGTTTCAGATTGCCTTAAACGCTTTGGATATCATTGAAAACGATACGGGAATTCGATTTGATGAGGATGAGGCAGCTTCCATTGCCTTGCATTTAGTCAATAGCCAGCTATCGGGTGAGAACATGGCGGCCGCAGTACAAATTACCGAGATGGTAAGTACAGTTCTGAAAATTGTGAAATACCATTTTAAAATGGAATTGGATGAAAGTTCGGTAAATTATGAACGATTTTTAACTCATCTACGTTTTTTTGCCATCCGTTTTATTCGCAAAGAAAAAATGGAAGAGACGATGGATCTTTTCTTCTTTGATGAGATCAAGCTAAAATATACGGATGCTTATTCGTGCACGGAAAAAATTGCCGCTTATTTAGCTAATCAATTTAATTGGAGGATAACGAAGGATGAAGAAATCTATTTAACCGTTCATATTCATCGGGTGACAAGCCGCCATAAGATATCTAAGTAGGGAGAAATATTGTCAAAAAAATAAAAATCTCGTCGAGAAAGCGTTGACAAATCATGCTAGCACGTGCTATCTTATTGCTATAAAATAAATATTTATTTTTTTTAGGATTGTTACTGATTACGCAGGCAAAACCTAAATCATTTTACGATAAAACAGTTGTTTTTTATCGAATGATTTGGGTTTTGCCTTTTTTATTTATTTGGAGGTGTATAGAAATGGGCCGAGAAAAATTAGCAAGAGAAATTTTAGAATTAGTGGGTGGAGAAGAAAACGTAAATTCCCTCGTTCATTGTGCAACACGGTTACGGTTTGGTTTAAAAGATCAATCAAAAGCAAACAAAGAAAAATTACTAAAAACGGACGGGGTCATCACTGTTAAAGAAAGCGGCGGTCAATTCCAGGTAGTAGTTGGAAATAGTGTTCCAGAAGTTTATGCGGAAATTGGCAAAATATCCAACATATTAAACGACTCAAAGAAAAAAGAAAGTCCCTCAGACAATAAAAAAGGCAATGTTGTCGGCAAAGTAGTCGATGTTGTATCAAGCCTTTTTGCGCCGCTGCTCGGAGTAATGGCAGGTGCAGGTATTTTAAAAGGGTTGCTTTTACTCGCATCAAACTTTGGCTGGCTAGTGAATACAAGCACAACCTATACGATTTTATATGCAGCATCAGATGCCCTGTTTTATTTCTTACCAGTGTTGCTTGCGATTACAACAGCTAGAAAATTTGGCGGAAACATATTTGTGGCAGTGACGATTGCCGGTGCATTAATTTACCCTTCTATTGTCGCTTTAAAAGCTACGCCACCTGAAGGCGGAGTCAGTTTCCTTGGCATTCCAGTTACGATGATGAGTTATGCTTCAACCGTAGTGCCAATTATTTTATCGATCATTGTTATGAGCAAACTTGAAACATTTTTAAATCGTCGGATTCATGAAAGCATTAAAAACTTTTTGACACCGTTTATTTTACTAGTTGTCATGGTTCCTTTGACATTGATTGTATTTGGTCCTATTGGTGTTAGTGCAGGTAATGCAGTGGCAAATGCAATGGTCGCAGCATTTGCATGGAATCCAATTTTAGCCGGTGCGATTATGGGCGCCAGCTGGCAGTTGCTTGTTATGTTTGGTATTCACTGGGGATTGATCCCAGTTTTCATTAATAACATTGCGATATATGGAAAAGACGGTGTAAAACCAGCTGCTGCCGCTTCTGTTTTTGCCCAAACTGGTTCAGCCTTTGGTGTTATGTTAAAGACAAAAAACAAACGATTAAAAACATTGGCAGGCTCTACCGTAGTGACAGGATTATTCGGGATTACAGAACCAGCTATCTATGGTGTAACCTTACCTCTTAAAAAGCCATTTATTGCTGGGGTCATCGGGGCTGCAGTCGGAGGAGGGATAATTGGATTTGCGGGAACAAAAGCCTTTGCTTCTGGAGCTCCCGGATTATTAACTTTACCTATTTTCTACGGACCTGGGGGGGAAGGTTTTCCAGGGCTTATTATCGGGATTGTAACAGCATTTGTTGTCTCAGCGGCCATTACGTATATTCTTGGTTTTGAAGATCCTGTTGAAGAAAAGGAACAAGAAACCGTCAATAGCACCACAAAAAATAATGAAGAAATCCTTAGCCCGATTGAGGGAACAGTTGTAGCTCTTAAAGAAGTTAATGATCAAGTTTTCTCTTCGGAAGCAATGGGAAAAGGGTTTGCCATTCTTCCATCTGTTGGCCGTGTAGTTGCTCCAGTCGATGGTACCGTTTCTTCTTTCTTTAAAACAAGACATGCGATTGGGATTACATCTGAAGAAGGTGCTGAAATTTTAATCCATGTTGGTCTTGATACAGTCAAGTTGGATGGCGAATACTTTACGGCACATGTACAACAAGATGATCATGTAGAAGCTGGGGATTTATTATTAGAGTTTGACATGGCCAAAATCAAAGAAGCCGGTTTTGAAGTTATTACACCTGTTATCATAACAAACTCTTCCGATTATCAAATGGTTAATATTATAAAAAGCGGTGTAGTAACTGAAAAAGAGAGTATACTTGCGCTGCAACTATAAAAAAATATACGGTTTCGATTATTTGTCGGAACCGTATTTATGTAATAAATAAGGAGGATTTTTAAATGAAACATAATAAAACAAATCACTTCCCTAAAGACTTTTTATGGGGAGGGGCAATCGCCGCAAATCAAGCTGAAGGTGCCTATTTGGAAGATGGTAAAGGATTAACTATTGTTGATTTGCTACCAACTGGTGAAAACAGAAGAACGATAATGAAAGGGAACGTTCCGTCGCTTCGGCCGCAGGATGGGGAATTTTATCCGTCCCATGAAGCTATTGATTTTTATCATCATTACAAAGAGGATGTTGCCTTGTTTGCAGAAATGGGTTTCAAAGCTTTGCGTATTTCTCTTTCATGGGCAAGAATTTTCCCGAGTGGTGAGGAAACATCACTAAATGAATCAGGCTTACAATTTTATGATGATTTATTTGATGAATTAAAAAAATACAATATTGAACCTGTTGTCACTTTAGCTCATTTTGACGTTCCTGTTGCTTTAATTGAAAATTACGGCAGCTGGAGAAATCGAAAACTGGTTTCTTTATTTGAAATGTATGCTAAAACTGTTTTTACACGCTATAAAGATAAGGTAAAATATTGGCTCACCTTCAACGAAATTAATATGCTTCTTCACTTGCCTTTTTTGGGTGCCGGTCTTGTGTTTAAAGAAGGTGATAACCAAAAACAAATTCAATATCAAACAGCTCATCACCAATTACTGGGAAGTGCATTGGCGGTTAAAGCATGCCATGAAATCATTCCGGATGCAAAAATAGGATGTATGTTGGCGGCTGGCAGCTTTTATCCTTTTACATGTAATCCTGAAGATGTGTTTCAAGGTATGGAAAAAGACCGCGAATCCTACTTCTTTATCGATGTTCAATCTCGTGGAAAGTATCCTGCTTATGCAAACCGTTTCTTTAAAGATCATGGAATATCCATTGAAATGGAAACAAATGATGAGGAAATTCTAAAAGAAGGTACAGTTGATTATATTGGATTTAGCTATTATTCAAGTAGGACAACGAGTACAGATCCTGAGGTTATCAAAAACATGACAAGCGGGAATGTATTCGGTTCGGTTTCGAACCCTTATGTTGCAAAATCGGAATGGGGATGGACCATCGATCCTAAAGGATTCCGTATTACGGCAAATCAGCTGTATGATCGTTACCAAAAACCATTATTTGTTGTCGAAAATGGACTTGGTGCAGTTGATGATGTCACTCCAGAAGGCGAAGTCAATGACGATTACCGCATCGATTATTTACGAAAACACATCGCTGAAATGGCTGAAGCGATTGAGGATGGGGTAGAAATTCTCGGTTATACAAGCTGGGGCCCGATTGATCTCGTCAGCGCTTCATCTGGCGAGATGAAAAAACGCTACGGTTATATCTATGTCGATAAGGATAACGAGGGCAGCGGGTCACTGAAGAGAATCAAAAAGAAAAGCTTTGACTGGTACAAAAACGTCATAGCCACTAACGGGGCAGTACTATAACAGCAATGGGACGAGGGGACAGTAAACTGTCCCCTCGTCCCATTGTTCACAAAAATACCATTAGTAAAAATTACAAATAATTGTATTTTATGTTATAGTAAATTTAAAATGATAGGAAAGTTGGTAGATTTATGAAAAGTACTGGGATTGTCCGTAAGGTTGATGAGTTAGGCAGGATTGTGATTCCAAAGGAATTAAGAAATACGCTCGATATTCAAATTAAAGATCCATTAGAGATATTTGTCGAAGATCAGCGCATCATTTTACAAAAATATAAGCCTTCTAATGTTTGTGCAGTTACTGGAGAAGTTACAAGCAAAAATAAACTCTATCCTGGAGATATTATTCTAAGTCCAAAAGGGGCAGAAATTCTGTTTGAGCAATTAAAAGCAAATCTTCATGTAATAGGTTTATAGAGTTAAAAGAAAAGAGAGACAAGGGCAAACTGCTCTTTCTCTCTTTTTTTGATAGTCAAATAGATTTTCGATGTTCTGCGCAGACTTCGGACAGGTGAATCCATAATTCTTGCTACTATTTTTCACTGACAATGAATGCGTCCGAAATGCCGGCATTTTTGAGGTCAGTCAACCTTTTTTCTGCATTTTCACGATTTGCATAAGCTCCAGCTTGAACGCGGTACCAGGTCTCACCAGAGATTACGGTCGTATGGACAAACGATTCGATGCCTTTTGTTCCTAGTAAAGCGACACGGTCGTCCGCATTTTGTTTGGATTTGAACGAACCAGCGATAACTTTGTAAAGTAAACCAGAAACGGGGGGATTAGGTTTGAGTTTGAGGTTAAATGCCTTGGCAATTCCATTTACATGACCTTGAGCAGCCTGTTGGCGCCATGAAAATTGCTTCAACAGTGCGGTATCTTGCGGGTTATCAATAAAGCCATTTTCCGATAACAATGCGGGCATTGCGGACTCGCGGAGAACGTGAAAATTCGCTTTTTTCTTTCCACGGTCGCGAAGCTGATTCGTTTTTATTACTTCTGTATGAATGATTGTTTGATAGTTTGCTGTCGCTGAAGAGTCAGATATGCCGCTGTATATATAGTCCTCATATCCAGTTCCCCCGCCAGCGTTAATATGAACGGCTAGATAATAATCTGCGCCCCATGCGTTTGCCTCATTTGTTCGCTCGCTTAAGCCTTTTGTTGTATCGCTTGTCCGGCTCATTTTTACCTCTATATTTTCATAATTATTCTCTAATAGCGCGCGGATTTTAAGTGCTATATCTAAGGTAATATCCTTTTCATTTAATCCGTTGCCAGAGGCCCCAGGATCCGCGCCGCCATGACCAGGATCTAAATAAAGTTTCATATTTTCCCCTCCTTAAAAATTGATTCTATGTTAATAATGCTATGTGGAAGGTTTTACTTTGTTCGGGTGCTTGTCCTCAACAGGTAAATTTTATTAATGGTTCTTGAATTTAAGAAGGAAATAGTGACCGTCCGAGAAATCGGGAATGTGGTCACCAATAGGGTCATTGGAGCCCGGAAAGTGGGTGAAAAACGAGAAAGTGGTCACCAATAGAAGAATGTCTATTGCTTCGGGCACCGTTACTAAGAACTACCCTACCCGCTAACCTCATATTACTGAAACCGTCCCTCTTTATGTTATGCTGTAGTATATAATCCAAGGTTGGTAACGTAAGAGGTGGTTTGAATGGCAAAGTCAAAAAGATTCTGGGTGTTCGCGTTAATTATTTGGATGGCAATAATCTTTTTCTTCACCCAGCTGCCATATTTTACAGGGGAAAATACGTCCAAAGCCATTTTTAAGTTGTTTGCTGTGGAACATGATATCACTCAATCACCAGATGCAGGATGGGGTCTAATAAAGGCTGTTAATATTATTCTTAGAAAGGCGTCACATCTAACGGGATTTGGTATAATTGCCTTTTTGTTGTTTCAAGTGTTCAGGAACTTTCGATATCCCTATCTCCTTTCGTGGTTTCTTACGTTCCTGTATGCGATAACAGATGAATGGCACCAATCGTTTATGCCGGGCAGAACTGCCTCATTTCAAGATGTATTGATTGATGGTCTAGGGGCATTCATCGCCTTGCTGCTTACATTTTTATTTTCCTCGCGAAAAAGAAAAACCCAGTAGTAAAGGTAACGTTTGATTTTCCAAAAGTGCCGTTATACGAAGAAAGAATCCCAATCACAAAAGTGACTGGGATTCTTTGGGTTTCTATGATCTAAACATTGGATAACGACAATAATTTTTTTAAGTCATCCTCAATGCTGCTTGGTTCGGTAGTCGGTGCATAGCGTTCAACGACCTGGCCGTTCTGGTTGATAAGGAATTTGGTGAAATTCCATTTGATATTTTTGGTGAGGAGGCCTCTTTTCTGTTCTTTTAAAAAAGTGAATAAAGGATCAGCATGATCGCCATTTACATCGACTTTTGCGAAGATTGGAAAGGTTACACCGTAGTTCCTCTGGCAAAACTGAGTCGTTTCTTCAATAGCAGCAAATTCCTGATTGTTGAATTGTGCACATGGGAAGCCTAAAATCATTAACCCGTGTTCGTTGTATTTCTCATATAATTCTTGGAGTCCCTTAAATTGGGGAGTAAAACCGCATTTGCTGGCGGTGTTTACAACTAGTAAGGGCTTGCCCTCGTATTCCTTTAATGCTTTCTCCTCACCATTGGTCATCTTCACCTGAAAATCATAAACCGTTTTCATGGCGCTCCGCCTCCTCATTTTCACCCTAAATTAATTTGAATTCCTTTTTGTGGTAAGTTATCGCTAGTTTAATCTTAAGCGATTTATTCAATCAATACAAAACTAATGCTTGATGTCTCCTATGGATCGGAGACATTTTGTTCTTTGTGGGAAAATAAAACTATTTCATCACAAAATTCCAATATTTAGCAACTTTAACCAATCAAATGGACTAGGAATAATGAATCTTTTTTTTAAAAAATAGAAATTTATTGGGCTAGAAAGACCAAGAAAATGGACCGAAGGATATATTTTGGATAGGAAACAAGTACTGTCGACCTTCATTTGGACTAATTTACCAATTTTCCCAACACCAACTAAACTACCAATTTCTAATAATTGGAATTTCTATGACGAAATTCGACACAAATACAAGCCGTAAAGGGCTATTTTTAAAGTAGCACCTAGAAATTGACATATAGTAGGCGCCAGGAAGGAGGGTAGTAGATTCATTGATTAGGAAAATACTTAGGGGGGTAAGAGGATGAGAAGAAAGCAACGCCAGTGGTTATCGATTCTGCTCACCGCGATTCTAGTGTTGCCACTAATGATGCAGCCGCAAATGAATGTCGGCGCGGCAACAAAAGGGGCCAGTGTTTCAGTCAAAGATGAGCTAACTCCAAATCAAAAAGTAACGAATAAGTTGTACAAACAATTTGCTGATCAGGATAAAGTCACCTTTCTCATTAAAATGAAAGAACAGGTAGATGCTGCAAAAGTTGCAAAGGCAGCGGAAGACAAAGCTAAACTGCAGAAGGCAACACCTGCAAAAACAAAATCATTGAAGCGAAACACAATTGTTTCCGAGTTAAAAGCAACGGCACAGGGAACACAGACTGACGTGTTAGCGTTTCTTGAGGAGCAAGTGAAGGCTGGAAAGGCGAAGGATGTACATTCCTATTATATCGTGAATGCGATTGCGGTAACAGCAACGCAAGAGGTAATGGAAAAGGCAGCGGCTTTTCTAGAGGTTGAAAAAATCCTCCCGAACGAAACAAGACAATTGTTCGTTCCGGAAAAATCTGCAGGTACCGCTGTACAAGAACCGGCTGCTGGAACCAATGCGATTGAATGGAATATTGACCGTGTAGGAGCCCCGGCAGTATGGGCAATGGGGATTGATGGCAGCGGTGTTGTTGTTGGATCGATTGATACCGGGGTTCAATGGAATCATCCGGCATTAAAAGGAAAATACCGCGGCTATAATCCGTCTACAGATCAAGTGGATAATACGTATAGCTGGCTTGACGCAACTCGAGGTCAAACTACACCATATGATGATCTCGGTCATGGAACACATACAATGGGAACAATGGTTGGCTCAGAGCCGAATGGCTCAAATGCGATTGGTGTCGCACCGGGTGCAAAGTGGATTGCGGTAAAAGCATTCACATCAGCTGGCGGCACGGACGCAGATTTGTTAAGAGCGGGTGAATGGATGATTGCCCCAGGGGGAAACCCTGATAAGGCACCAGATGTTGTTAATAATTCATGGGGCGGAGGTCCCGGACTTGATGAGTGGTACCGTCCGATGGTTCGGGCATGGAAAGCAGCAGAAATCTTCCCAGAATTCTCTGCTGGAAATACAACCTTAAGTAATCCTGGAGGACCTGGATCTGTTGCTAACCCAGCAAACTACCCAGAGTCATTTGCAACAGGAGCTACTGATATTAACAACAAACTTGGTAGCTTTTCCTTACTTGGACCATCTCCATATGGGGAAATCAAACCTGAGATTGCGGCACCTGGTGTCAATATTCGTTCTTCCGTTCCAGGAAGCAGCTATGAAGGCGGATGGAATGGAACCTCGATGGCCGGACCACATGTATCAGCGGCAATTGCTTTATTGAAGCAAGCAAATGCAAGTTTAACAGTGGATGATTTAGAAAGAATTTTACAATCATCAGCTATTCCTTTAACAGACAGCAAATATCCAGAGTCACCAAATAACGGTTATGGCTCAGGATTATTGAATGTATACGATGCCGTTTCTTCGGTGATGACCGGTTTAGGGAAAATAAAAGGACAGGTAACGAAAGAAGGAGACGACAGTGAAGCACCGGTGTTAACGCATTCTGCGCCTGCCACGGTTTTTGCAGGAATGCCGCTAACGTTAGAAGCTTCAGCTGCCGACAATATTAGTGTAACAGATGTATCACTCCAATATCAAAAGCAAGATGGTTCATGGACAACTGTTCCTGCCCAAAGAACTAGCGGCGATTACAAAAACGGAACGTACCAGGTGAATATTCCAGGTGCAGAGATTTCGGGAAATGCTTTCGTTTACAAATGGAAAGCAGTTGACTTTGGTGGAAATGAAACGGTAAGTGAACATAGAATCACCGTGCTTCCGGGAATTACGGTCGGCTATTTCCAAGATTTCGAAAGTAATCGGGACGGATGGACTTCTTATGGAGCCAATGATCCATGGCAGTGGGGTAAGCCGACAAGCGGCCCTAGCAAAGCCTTCTCTGGTGAAAAAGTCTATGCGACTAATCTCAGCGGAGCCTACGCGAACAGCACAAATGCGTCCTTACAGATGCCGCCAATTGATTTACCACAAGGAAATAGCTACCTGCAATTCAAGCAATGGTACGAACTTGAAAGAAACTATGATTTCGGCCATGTTTATGTTTCAACAGATGCCGTAAACTGGGTTCAAAAGCTTCGTGTCAATGATCTGTCAAATGGTTGGATTGATGGTCAAGTCGATTTAAGTGAATATGCAGGCCAACGAATTTATATTGCTTTCAATCTGAAAACAGATGGCAGTGTAACGAAGCTCGGCTGGTATTTAGACGATGTTCGTCTAACAAATACTCCTCTTGCAACATCACAAACAGCAGACACTGTTGCAGCTGATAATAATGACAGTTCTTCATCGACTGACATGAAAAAGGAAAAGGTCAATCCGGATAAGTTCACAATGATGATGCCTGAGAAGAAAAAAGAGGCAAGCGCTGAAAAGGCAACTGCTCCAATGCTTTTACCAATGCAGGCGCAAGTAACGGTGTTAGAATCCGGCCGTTCCGTTAACACTAACCCTGCAAATGGAGGCTTTGAGTTTACCCATGCGACAGGAACGTTTACAGTCATTGCCGAAAGCTATGGCTATCATTCACAAACAAAAACAGTAACGGTTGACCGGGACGGAGAAACAACAGCGAACTTTACGCTTCAGGAATTAGCGAAGGGTACTGTATCTGGTACGATTAAGAATCAAGCATCAGGACAGCCGGTAGCCGGCGCGACAGTATATGTTGTCGAAGACGCAGCGGTTCAGCCTGTCCAAACAGATGCAAACGGACATTTTACGATCACAGCCTATGAAGGTGACTATACACTTAAAGTCATTGCACCACACTATTATAGTCAGGAAGCAACAATTAAACTTAAAGGAAATATCGAGAAGAATTTTGATATCAAGCCTTTCATCGGTTTCCCTAGTGAAATCGGCTATGATGATGGAACTGCAGAAAACGCCAGAGCATTTTACGATGCCGGAAATGGCTGGGCTGTAAAAATGTCACTAGCAAAAGGGCATAAAAAGGCATTAGTCACCGGCGGCTTGTTCCGCTTCTGGACTTCTGAATGGCCAGTTCCAGGCGGCACTGCCTTTAAGGTAGCGGTTTATGATGCATCTGGAGTTGATGGTGCACCTGGTAAAAAACTAGCCGGTCCTTTTGATGCGACGGCACTTCGAAATGGTCAGTGGACGTTAGTGGATTTAAGCAGCCACGGAATCCTTGTTGAAGGAGATTTCTATATCGTCTACATCCAAGGAGATGTCAATACGAAGTCACCTGGTCTGGCAACAGATGAGAATGGTCCAAATGCGAAGCGAAGCTGGCAGCTAGTTGGCGGCGCATGGACACCATCACCAGAAGCTGAAGGCAACTATATGATTCGTGCCGTCGTTGATTATGAAGTAACGGCACCATCGATTACCTCACCTGTTGACGGAACATTTACTAACGTTGAAACGGTAACTGTGAAAGGGCAAGCAGCGCCGACGACAAAGGTTCATATTTTTAATAAAGGCGCAGAAGTCGCTTCCGTTGATGCAAACGGTGATGGCAGCTATGCGGTCAATGTGAAACTCAATAAGAGTGAGAACCAATTAACGGCAAAGGCTTCCACATCGCAAGGGATGACCGATGCCTCCGCACCTGTAACAGTAACCTTTGATGCTGATGCGCCAGAGTTAACGATTGACTCACCGTCAAACGGAACGAAAATGAATACGGAAACGGTCACGGTTAAAGGAAAAGTGAAGGATGATCATTTGAATTTCGTCCTTGTTAATGGCACAACCGCTAAAGTTGAAAACGGCACCTATTCGGCTAGAATCATGCTGGATGAAGGAATCAACCAAATCAACGTTACCGCCAAAGATAAGGCCGGAAACACGACAGAAAAATCAGTCAAAGTGGATGTGAAGTACACAGCTCCACAAATCAAAAATCTAAAACCAACGCAAGATATGGAATTGAAGAAAGGCGAAAGTGTCAAGATTGAGTTCACAAGTGAACCGGGCTTGAAAACATCCTTCTTCATTCATATGCCGTTGACACAAACGAATTCAGTTCAAGCGCAAGTGGCGAATGCGACAGAGCTTCCAATGATGGAGGTTTCAGCTGGATATTATGTCGGCTATTACACAGCTACGAAGGACATGAAAGCCGCAGGTGCAGTCATTGAGGTGAAGGCTGTAGATTCCTATGGCAATGAATCAAGACAAACAGCTGACGGAAAATTGTACATTAATGAGAAGATTAAAAAGGCGAATAACTAAGGAACGTTAGCAACATTAAAAAGGGGCATTTCCACTTTATGTGGCAGCGCTCCTTTTTCATTAATCGGTTCTTGGATAAAAAAAACAGACCAATCGGAGACGGACTCCCATTGGTCTGTTTTATGTTAAAAATATTTAGAGGTTAGTTCTTCAATTTTCTCCGGGTCAATGACTAATTGATAGTTATTGGCTTTAAGGATGTCATCGTACATTCTTTTGCCTTCGCCTTCGATTTGATGATATTCCAATTGGGTGTCAGGGTTGAAATTCTTAGCCGCTAATCCCAGGCTTAACATATCAGACGTTGACATATTTGTTGCAATGACAAAATCGGGAACTGATTTTACTAATGAAGGCAGGTTGCCGATGCTGCTTGGGCTCAACGCCTTCTTGGCAAGTCCTTTTAAGGCTTCCTCCTGCATGCGCTGGCGGCTATATTCTCCGTCCGCAAGGGAGTAGCGCTCATGAACAACTTCGGCCACCATTTTTCCATCTAAAAAATGAGAACCTGCGGTAATCACTTTATTCTTATTTTCGCTGTACCATGGATGGGTTAATTTTACATCATAGGGTACATTCATATCAATGCCGCCGACAGCATCGACCAAGGCTTGAAAGCCCCAATAATTGGTTTCAACATAATAGTTAATCGGAACGCCTACTAAATCGCTGACCGCACTTACGGCTGCTTCCACTCCAGCTTGTGCCCCTTTTTCGGATTGCATAATATATTGAACACTTGTTAGTTTCGTATAGCCATAGCCATCTAAATGAACACGTGTATCACGAGGGATACTAACAGCTTCAAACTTCTGTTGTTTTAAATCAACATGGACGAGGATCATGGAGTCAGAGTGACCAATTTTTTCGTCTTTTCGTTGGTCGGAGCCAAGTAACAGCAGGTTAAAAACCGGCTCTTTTATTTCAGTGGTTGCTACTGGGGTTGCCGAATTTGATGTGCCTGAACTGACGACTGGCACTGTTTTAAAATGATTCTTCGGTTGTAGCTGATAATATTCATATCCGAAAACAGCCATTCCTATAATAAAAATTCCCAAAACGCTAAAACCGACAATCTTCCATTTGCGTTTACGCTTATTTTTCATTCTGTCCTCCGCCCGAAACTGTATTATACTGAATTTCATTGTAATGGATTAATTTTATGAAAAATAGAGTATGGATGCAACAGATTTCTCTTGGAAAGTCGACAAAAATTGTGACAAATTTCCCATCCCGTAACAATTAACATGGATAGTGAATTTGTCTCTTCAGATAATCTATTTTCGCACCTAAGCTTCATCCCTGATACTTAGAAAATGTCTAACTTCTAACATAGTTAAGAGGGTTATGGTGCAAAGTATTAAGACTTACATCTACGTAAGAAAATTTTTAAAAGGGGCTTTTATTGTTATGAAATGGGTCCGTTTCGTTATTGTCATTATCTGTTTTTATTCCAACGTTCAAACGATTGCGACTGCAGAGATGATAAAGCGAAATAAGGTGGAGCCAACCGGTCAGGTTGTCTGGGATGTGGCTACCCAGAAAAAGGTTATCGCTTTAACGTTTGACGATGGACCAAGCCCGGTCTTTACCCCACAGGTGCTCAGGGTCCTGGAGAAGTATGGTGCGAACGCCACCTTTTTTCAGATTGGCAGCCGCATGGAGCGGTATCCGGAGGTTGTCCAGCATGTGGTGGAAGCCGGCCATGAAATAGGCAATCATTCGATGACACATCCGTATGAAAATAAGGTGGGGTTCAGGCAGATGCGTCTCGAAATTATTCGCGCTGAGCAGATTATCCAAAAGTACCAGCCCAACCATGCTAAGCTGTTCCGGCCGCCGGGAGGATATTTAGACAATGCTTTACTGCAGGAGGCAAAAAAGCAAGGGTACAAAGTTGTGCTTTGGTCGTATCATCAGGAATTAAAGGACTGGTCCCAGCCAGGAGCCCAAGTCATAGCTAATCATGTGATACGCCATGCAAGAAATGGTGACATTTTACTCCTTCATGATGGCGGCGGCGACCGAAGTCAAACCATCCAGGCTCTAAAAATTTTCCTCCCTGCCCTCAAGCAAAAAGGCTACCAATTTGTCAGTGTATCGGAGCTGCTTTCGAATAAGGAATAACGGGAATGAGATATGGAATATTGGGCAATGGGGAAAATGAGGGGGCTTCACATGCGCCGGTCGAAAAGTCATCATTCTATAATTAAACTGCAATTAGAAACTTTTCATGAGAACAGATTCCGCCGTTTCCACTTGGGTTTTGTCCTCATGAACCTCTCATGAGGACAGTTGCTTTGGTTCACCCGGATTTTTGTCCTCATGAACCCCTCATGAGGACAGTTTCCGCCGTTTCCACCTGGGTTTTGTCCTCATGAACCCCTGATGAGGACAGTTTCCTTTGATTCATCCTGATTTTTGTCCTCATGAACCCCTGATGAGGACAGTTTCCTTCGGTTCACCCGGATTTCTGTCCTCATGAACCCCTCATGAGGACAGTATCCGCCGTTTCTACTTGGGGTTTTGTCCTCATGAACCCCTGATGAGGACAGTTTCCGCCGTTTCCACCTGGGTTTTGTCCTCATGAACCCTGATGAGGACAGTTTCCTTCGGTTCACCCGGATTTCTGTCCTCATGAACCCCTCATGAGGACAGTTTCCACAATTTCACCCGCATCTAAGTCCACATGAACGATGTATCCATTTTTTTACTGGGAAGAGGGGCCTGTCCCCGCGTCCCAGTTAACAGCCTCAATCAATAAATCAACAATATGAACGCCTCGCATTTTGGCGGAGAGTCCTTCTCGTTCGATTCCTAGCTGCATTTGTAATAAGCAGCCGGGGTTGGCGGTGACAATGGTTGCTGCATGGGTCTCTTTTGCTTGCTTCATTTTGTAGTCGAGCATTACCATCGACATTTCCGATTCCACGATATTATAAATTCCGGCAGAGCCGCAACAGCGGTCGGCATCGACCATTTCTTTATATTTCACCCCCGCGATTGCTTGAAGCAGAACTCTTGGCGCGGAAGCCGTTTTCATCACATTGCGCAGGTGGCAGGAATCCTGATAGGTAATGACCTGCGGCGGGAGCTCCATTTTGACTTTTTTATGAAAATCAACAGCGACTAGGACTTCGGAAATATCCTTAATTTTTGCCGCGAATGCCTTTGCCCGGTCCTTCCATTCAGGGTCGTCCTGCAGCAAGTGATCATAATCGACTAAAAAGGCACCACAGCCGCCGGCGTTGGTAATGATAAAGTTGACGTCCAATTCCTCGAAGGCAATGATATTTTTTTTCGCCAGCTCCTTGGCTGTTTGTTTTTCGCCGCTGTGACCATGCAAGGCCCCGCAGCATACCTGGCTCTCGGGGATCACGACCTCGCAGCCAGCCAATTGCAGCAGCTTCATCGTGGCATCGTTTGTTTTCAGGAACATCGTGTCCATTAAACAGCCGCTGAAAAAAGCAACCCGGTGAACCTTTTCAGCGATTGCCGGCAGATAAGCGGGCCGATTCTTCATTTCTTTCATCGTCGGCACCTTAGGCAGTATTTTTTCCATAGTAGCTAAAGTAGCTAAACTTTCAGGAAGCAGGCCCAAAAAGCCAATTTTCCGTGCTAGCGTTTGAATTCCGGAGCGCTGATAGAAACCTAGTAAGCCCACCGCTCCGCGCATCCGATTAGGGTGCGGAAATAATTCTTGAAAAACCGTTTTTCTAACGGCCCGGGCCGGTAAGGAATGTTTCTTGTTTTGATTAATAATGTCCCTGGCATCTTCTAATAAATGACCATAATTCACACCGGAGGGGCAGACCGGTTCACAGGCACGGCAGCCGAGGCAGAGTTCAAGCGAGCGCTCAAACTCTGCGTCTGGTTCAATCAGCCCGTCCACAACTGCCTTCATTAAGGCGATTCTTCCGCGCGGTGACTGCGATTCTTTGAAGCCCGATTCTATATAAGTCGGGCAGGTTGGCAGGCAAAAACCGCAGCGCATACAATTTAGCAATTCATCTTCATCCATCCGTGCTTTAAATTGTTCTTGGATTATTTCTTGCTCTTTCATTGTTGTCATCTTGTGATCACCACACGTTTCTTGCTGTCTTTGGCAAAAACCTTCCCCGGATTCATGATATTATGAGGGTCGAATGCTAGTTTAATAGCTTTCATCGCGGCAATTCCTTCAGCTTTCAGCTTCCATTCAAGATATGGGGCCTTCATTGCTCCGACTCCATGCTCCCCGGTAATTGTGCCGCCCAAGTCTATCGCTTTTTCAAAAATTTCCGCAAAGGCCTGTTCGACTCGTTCCATTTCCTCATGATTTCTTGCATCCGTGGCACAAGTAGGGTGGAGGTTTCCGTCCCCGGCATGGCCAAACGTACAAATCTCGAGCTGATATTTTTCGGCAATTTCATTAATCGTCTGCACCATTTTTGCAATTTCAGACCTTGGAACGGTCGCATCCTCTAAGATGGTCGTCGGTTTTAACCGGGCAATCGCCGATAGTGCCGCGCGCCGAGCGGTTCGCAATGCTTCGGCTTCCACTTCAGACGCGGCGATTTGAATCGAGACTGCTTGTTCCTGTTTGCATATTTCCGCCATGCTGGTTAAATCCCGTTCGACCACTTCAGCTGGGCCGTCCTGCTCGATTAATAAAACCGCCTGTACATCGGTAGGCAAGCCGATTTGCGCAAATTCCTCAACCACCTTTAAGGTTGGCTGGTCAAGAAACTCAAGCGTCGTCGGAATGATTTTATTAGCGATAATCGCTGAAACAGATTTGGCAGCGGCGTTTAAGTCTTGGTACAGGGCAAGCATTGTTTTCTTCGTTTCCGGCATGGGAATCAGCTTTAGGGTCGCCTCAGTGATAACGCCAAGTGTTCCTTCAGAGCCGACAAACAGCCGGGTTAAATCATAACCGGCGACATCCTTCGCCAGCTTTCCGCCCGTCCGGATGACGTCGCCATTCGGCAAAACTACTTCGAGCGCCATTACATAGTCCCGAGTTACTCCATATTTAAGACCGCGCAAACCGCCGGAGTTTTCATTGATGTTTCCGCCAATTGTCGAGATTTTCATCGAGCTTGGATCGGGCGGATAGAACAGCCCGAGCGCTTCCACGGCATGGATCATATCAAGGGTGATCACCCCAGGCTGGACGGTGACAGTTAAATTCTCCTCATCGATTTCAAGGATGCGGTTCATCTGTTTAAAGAGCAGGACAATCCCGCCCTCGGTCGGACATGTCCCGGCACAAAGATTCGTTCCAGATCCGCGCGGAACAATCGGCACTTGATGTTGATTACAAATCTTAAGGATCTCCGCAACTTCAGCCGTATTCCGCGGGCTAACCACAGCATCCGGCATCGATTGGAAGTTGGGTGTAGCATCATAAGAATAAACCAATCGCTCCGTTTTAGAATCATCGAAATTAGCTTTCGTCACAATCGCAATCAGCTTTTCTCTCACTTCATTCGCTAGCATTCTAATTCCCCCATCTCAACCTGTAAATACGAATATTTAATGTAAAGTATAGACCATATTAACTGCCAATGGCGAAAATTGAAACAATAATCGCGCGTTTTCAAATAAAGTGGTGTCAGGTATCATTTTCCAATAATAGTAAAATGGTGCCTGACACCACTTTCCATTAATAGTAAAATGATGTCGTGAAACGGTGTCAGGCACCAAAACGTTTTGAAATAAAATTTCAATAAAATTATAATAAAAATAAAAATAAATTACAAAGGGAGTTATATTCAGTGAGATATTCTTTATTAGCGACTGACCTGGATGGCACTTTGTTGAATGATGAGAAGGAGATTGATGTTGAAACGAGGCAGGCGATTCAAGAATACCGTCGAAGAGGCGGGAGAGTTGTGATTTGCAGCGGGCGTTCCCCGCTTTCGACACGATGGATTGCCAGCACCATTGGCTTAGCAGGAGAGCCAATTATTGCTTACAATGGAGCGATTTTGCTTGATGAGAATGGAGAGGTCAAAGAGCAGGCGATTTTTCAACATGAAGCACTATTGAATTTCTGGGAATTATGCGAGACAGAAGGCATCTATGCCCATTTTTATGAAGGCGATACACTTCTGGTCCCTAAGGTCAATAAATGGAACGAGAACTGGATTGAAAATAATATTCCTACACTTGGGAAATCAGGCGGCGGACTCAAAAGCTGTGAAAGCTTTCGGGAAAAATGTCAGGTCAAGGTCATGGAGGATTTCTACCGATACCTGAAGGAAGAGCAGCCGCAAATTACCAAAATAGCTGTATTTGATGATGGCGATAAGCTCAATGATTTTTCACAACGAATTGGCGAACTTATCACGGAGATGGAAATTAGCAGCAGTTTTAATTTCGTTAATTTAGAGATTTCTCCTAGCGGGGTGACGAAGGCGTCGGCACTATTAAGGCTGGCGGAGGAGCTTTCAATCCCTATCGCGCAAACTGCTGCCATTGGCGATAACTATAATGATTCCCTGATGCTCTCCGCTGCAGGACTAGGCATTGCTATGGGAAATGCGCCGGAAAAGGTCAAACAAATGGCAGATCAGGTAACGGGTAATAATAATGAGGCAGGAGTTGCGAACGCCATCCGCCGCTATTTACTTGATTAGGTTCCGGCCGCCTGCTCCAAGATCAATCCATTCCAGTTCATTTTGGTAAAATACTTTTCTGAAATACCATTTCACTGATTTTAAAAATATATTGAATTAATATTTCAGTAATATTATAATTAAGGTACAGGTAAACGCTTACAGCCGAGAAAGACCACAGGAGGTCAATGATACCATGGAAGAAAATCTTGAATTATTAACAACAGAATCACGTAACCAACTATCGATAACGATTGATACGGCCGAGCCAAAGGATATATTGCGCATCATGAATGACCAGGATCAATTAGTGGCATTAGCCGTCAAAGATGTTTTACCAGAAATAGAGGCAGCCGTTCAATTTGTCTTTGAATCCTTTCAAAAAGGCGGACGGCTGATTTATGTAGGTGCAGGCACGAGCGGCCGTTTAGGTGTGCTGGATGCAGTCGAATGTCCGCCTACCTTCAGCACTGACCCGGAAATGGTCCAAGGGATTATCGCCGGAGGAGAAGGGGCATTCTTGAAAGCAGTGGAAGGTGCGGAGGATCAGCCGGACCTTGGTGCTGCTGACCTTAAGGAAGTGGAGCTGACAGAAAACGATACCGTTATTGGCATTGCCGCCAGCGGACGGACGCCATACGTGATTGGGGCCCTTCGCTATGCCCGCAGTATCGGTGCGAAAACAGTCGCGCTTTCATGCAATAAAGATGCTGCCATTAGCAAGGAAGCCGACCAAAGCATTGAGGTGATTGTCGGTCCGGAGGTTCTAACGGGTTCGACTCGCTTGAAAGCCGGGACAGCGCACAAAATGATTTTGAATATGATCTCCACCTCCTCGATGATTCTTTTAGGAAAAGCTTATGAAAATTTAATGGTCGATGTTCATGTGAGCAATCAAAAATTGAAGGAACGGGCGATTGGCATCATTCGAAAAATTACCGGGATTTCCTATGAAATCGCAGCGGAAACCTTAGAAAAAGCAGACCTGCAAGTGAAGACGGCAATCGTCATGATAAAGACAGAGACAACGAAACAGGATGCGGAACAATTGTTATCAAAAGCAAATGGCTATGTAAAAAAAGCCATCGAAAATGAAGAAAAATGATGGGAATGAAAGTGGGTTTATCAGATGGCAGCAGGCGGTCTAAAAATGATCCAAAACATGCTTGAACAGCTTCCGGCTTCCGAGCGGAAAATTGCTGAATTTATTCTTGAAAATCCTCAAAGTGTTTTAAACAGTACGGTCAATGATATCGGAATCCAAGCAAATACAAGCGGCGCAGCTGTGATTAGGCTTTGCAAATCACTAGGCATAAATGGGTTTCAAGATTTAAAAGTAAGAATTGCCGGCGATTTAGTGAAGCCTGTCGAACAAGGGTATCGTGACATTGAGCCCGGTGAATCCTTTTTCACCATCGTTCAGAAGACAACCAGCAATAGCATCCAAAGCATTCGCGATACCGAAGAGATGATCAATTATGATGAATTGGAACGAGCAGTTCACACCTTGTTACCGGCGCAAAATGTGCATTTTTTTGGCATTGGCGCTTCCGGTATTATCGCCAAGGATGCCCAGCAGAAATTCCTGCGGATTCATAAAAATGCAACCGCTTTTACCGATACACATCTTGTCGCCACCTTAATTGCAAATGCCAATAAGGATGATGTGTTGTTTGGGATTTCTCATTCCGGGGAAACAGCGGAGGTCATTAAAGTGATGGCGCTGGCGAAAGAGCGCGGCGTTAAAACGATTAGTTTAACGAAATACGGGCAATCGCAGGTCGCTTCGCTTGCAGATATTAAGCTGTTTACCGCTTATTCCGGGGAAGCTCCGTTTCGAAGTGCGGCCACTTCATCAAGGCTGTCGCAGTTATATTTAATCGATATTTTGTTTTTGGCGATGGCGACCGTTCAGTACGAGGAAACGATCCATTCGATTGACAAAACAAGAGAAGCCATCCGGTTTATTAAACAAGGTAAATAAACCTTCAGGGAGGTGATGTGAACATCATTCCGTTCCTTATTTTTAAAAAAATTAACAACAGAGAGAAGGGGAATTAGCATGGCTGGAGAGAATAAAATTTTAGCAGAAAAGATCCTTGAACAATTAGGCGGCCCAGCGAATATTGGCAATTACACACATTGTATGACAAGACTTCGCGTGACACCAAATGATGAGTCGAAGGTCAACAAGGCTGCAATTAAGAAAATTGACGGGGTACTTGGGGTTGTCGAAGAAGAGACACTCCAAATTATTCTCGGTCCTGGAAAAGTTAATAGAGTGACAGAAGAGTTTGGTAAGTTAGTAGATGCAGCCGGCGGGATTGATTTGAAAGCGAAGGCAGCAAGCAACAAGGCAGAAATCAACAAAAAGAATGCAACACCATTTAAGCTGTTTTTACGAAAAATTTCAAGTATTTTCATTCCATTAATCCCGGCACTTGTAGCCTCCGGATTAATTACAGGGATTACAAAAGCGATCATTCAAGCTGAATGGCTGGCAGGGGATTCCCAGCTTGCAACCATCTTAACGGTCATTGGCAGCGGATTATTTGGTTACCTTGGAATTTTGGTCGGTATTAATGCGGCGAAGGAATTTGGCGGGTCACCAGCACTTGGGGCACTTGCTGGTATCTTAATCATTAACCCAGCTGTTGCAGGAATCCATTTGTTTGGCACAGATTTGCTTCCTGGACGCGGCGGTTTAATTGGCGTTCTGTTTGCCGCGATTTTTATTGCCCTTGTCGAAAAACGAGTTCGCAAGTTTGTTCCACAATCTCTTGATCTTTTTATCACACCAACGGTTGCTTTATTGGTTACTGGTATTGTTACTTATCTTGTATTTATGCCGCTTGGTGGTTTCGTTTCAGATCTTATCACAAAAGGATTAACCTCTCTCCTTGATATGGGTGGGGTAGTAGCAGGCTTTGTCCTCGGGGCAACCTTCCTGCCGCTCGTCGTTACTGGTTTACATCAGGGCTTAACACCTATACATCTTGAGTTAATTAATTCAACAGGCATTGACCCGCTTCTTCCTATCTTAGCAATGGGTGGCGCTGGGCAAGTCGGAGCTGCGTTTGCGATTTACTTTAAGACGAAGAAAACTCGCTTAAAAAGAGCGATTGGCGGTGGTCTGCCTGCAGGAATTCTCGGTATCGGGGAGCCGCTTATTTTCGGGGTAACGTTACCATTAGGCCGTCCATTCTTAACCGCTTGTCTAGGAGCCGGTGTCGGCGGAGCCTTCCAAGCAGCGTTCAAAATCGCAACGGTCGCAATCGGAGTATCTGGATTACCACTTGCGTTCCTTGTGGTAACAGGTCAAGTTCTCCTTTATTTATTAGGGGTATTAATTGCGTATGCAGCCGGTTTCTTGTTTACGTACCTATTTGGTTTCAAAGACGATATGGCTGGTGAATTTGATTGATTGGAATTTCCTTTTATTTAAATGATCCTCAAGCTGCGGCTCGGATCGAACTTGCCGGGAAAAAAGGTGTGAAGCGGGCGTTTACCTCGCTTCACATTCCCGAAGAGTCCGGGGATTTAGCGGACCGTGCTAGACATTTGCTGCAAACAGCAAAGGAAGTAGGAATCGAAGTTTATGCAGATGTATCGGCGCGGACACCTGCCCATTTGGGATTGGAACGTCTGGATGAGTTAAAATCCTTAGGGGTAATCGGTTTGCGCTTAGATGACTTTTTTGAGCACGAAACGATTTTGAGCCTGGCGAAGGATTTTAAGCTTGCGCTTAATGCCAGTATCTTGTTTGAGGAAGATTTGCAAGCGCTGATTGCCGGCGGGTTATCGGCAAGTCAGCTGCTTGCCTGGCATAATTTCTATCCAAGGCGTGAAACTGGATTAGCTCAATCCTTTTTCGACGCGCAAAATGAGCTTTTTAAACGGTATGGGATTCCGGTCAGTGCTTATATTCCAGGTGACGGGGAGAAACGCGGTCCGTTGTTTGAAGGGCTGCCCACTCTCGAGGACCATCGTGAAGTGGATCCGTTTATGGCGGCGCTGGAATTGTTTCAGGCGGGTGTCGAAGATGTATACATCGGTGATCCAGAAGTAAGTGCAGATCTTTTGGAAAAACTAATCGGCTTTGACCATCATCGCCAGGTTTCGATTCGAGTCGAAGGGCTTCAAGCGGGAGAATTCCGGCTCCGCCCTGATTTTTCCCGTGATGTTCTTCGGTTAATGGATACGAGAAGTGCAGATGCAGTCGCCCCGGAAAATACGGCGCCGCGGCCTGTTGGCACGATCACGAGAGACAATGATCGCTACGGACGCTATCGCGGCGAAGTCCAAATCACCCTCCGCGACCTCCCAGCCGACGAGCGAGTCAACGTAATTGGAAGAGTTATAGAAGAAGACCTGCCACTTCTCAGCTTCCTCAAACCAGGGCAAACCATAAGATTAATTTAGGGACATGGGGACAGACTCTCCGTGTCCCATTTTTTTTAATTGGGGCGCGGTGAATGCCCCAAAACGCCACGACCTATCCAATCGTTTTAGGCGGCAAACTAAACTTTTCTATCAACTGCTTGAGGAGGTTGTTAAAACCATTTTTCTTTTATTGCTAAATGTAAATCTAATCCATAATAAGGAATAGTAAGATTCTCTTTGATAAAAATCTCCTTGAGGTCATTAATGCTCTTTTTAGCGTGATTTAACATCTTTTCTATCACTTGTTTTATAGTGCTATTTTCTGTGCTTTGCCCCTCTCGAAGGATAATGGTGTCAGGCACCTTTTAGGGTTTTTCGGAAGTTTAAGCGGTGACAGGAGCCACATATAATTTTTTCCAATATTATCAAAAAGTCTTTATTTTATAGGAAAATAGTGTTATTTTTAAATGGTCTGAAAATTGAAATTTATAGCCATCTGTATGAGGGGAAAGATATGAAAAAATTTTATTTACCATTTTTAATGGTCATTATTCTAGTAGGTTGTCGAACAAATAAAACAATTGAAACAAATAAAACATTTTTAACGTATAAAAGCGCTTTAGAATATGGGCTACAAGAAGAGGGAATTACCAAAGATGATATCATTGATGAAGTTAAAGTCGGTGGTGAACAATTTATTATTTTTATAAACCCTAATCTAGGGGATTCAATAGCAACTGCTAACATTAATGTAGACAAAAATGGTACTTATACTTGGAACCTAGTCGGTTCAAGAGTTGTTTTTTCAATGAGTTTAGATCATCATACTCCTTCGACAAAGGGTGAATTTCAATTATTGTCCGGAAAAAAATTTAATGTTTATCTGGGAATGGATGAAACTAACCTACCGTCGATGGTAAATGGCGAAGAACTCAAATACGATAAAAAAAGAAAGATATACTATAATATTAGCGAAAACACAGATCTTTAAAGGGAAAATGGGACATGCTTCCTTGTCCCTTTTTTAAAATATAGCTCTGTTATAACTGAATGTTGATTTCACAGTGTTTGAAAAATAAACGGTGAAATTCCGTTTAAATTGGGAAATATCCATATTTCCTTAAAAATAAAGGAAGTTTTTCCGTTTATATTATCCAAATCTTTGGATTTTGTCTTATTTAGAGCAGTTAATCGGAATATCTCCGCTTATATCTGCTTCTTAAGCTTCCTCTATATACAATAGCAGGAAATTCTCCCCCTATGACCGGGGTGCTTGCGCTTTTTTATGTTCATTGTTGTGTTGGAGCCGGTGATTTTGGACAGTTTCAAAACCTTTTGTACCTTTAATAGAATCAGAGTAGAAATCTGTGAATTTTCTAAATTCAAAAGGTTGTGAACTCCAACAGGAATTCGTACACTAAGGAAGAAAAAATATAGGTAAGGTGGATAACGATGACTAAAACAATAGTAGAAAAACTGAACTTACAAAAGTATAAAAAAGTTGCAGTATTGAATTTGCCAGACGGTGCGAATTATTTAGCAGAGTTAGCAGATTATGATACAGAGCTTGCAGACAGTAAATATGATCTGATTTTTGCTTTTGTGCTTGATATGGAATCCTTGAAAGAACTCGTAAATAAGGTGATCCAAAAGGATTATCTAAATAAAAACGGCTATCTCTATTTGGCTTATCCAAAGAAGGGGAACAAAGTCTATTCAACGTTTATTCATCGCGATGATTTATTAGATGGCTTGGGTGCAGATGGAGGGAGTTATCTTGGGTCAAGTAACATTAAATTTGCGCGGATGGTAGGATTAGATACGGTCTTTACGATTGTCGGATTAAAAGAAGACTCACGAGGCAAAAATCAAGTATCTACAAAAGCAAGTCAATGTGTAGATGATTATATAGCAATGATTCCAGATGTAGAAAAAGATTTGCAAGATACTCCAGATTCACTTGCTTTCTATCAGTCACTCACTCCAGGATACCAGAAAGATTGGGCCCGTTATGTGTATAGTGCTAAACAAGAAGCAACCAAAGAAAAACGACGAGAAGAAATGAAACTAATCTTGGGAGAAGGATACAAGAGTCGGGACTTATATTCAAGAAGATAGGGACATGGGACAGGCTCCTTGTCCCATTTTTATTACCAATTGGGACGTAGTGCCTAACCCCGTGTCGCACCTATTTTTTCACTTTCTTTTCACTTTTTTTATGTATGATGGTTTTATTAAAGTTAATGGAGTTGACTATGATGAGAAAGTGGAAGGTTTATATTCCGGCAATAATCATTTTGTTTTTTTGTGCGGCATTAATAGCATATGAATTTTTTCTTTCACCAACTGGAGGTCCCGGCGGTCATGGACACCATCCAGAAGGCGGGTTCCACTCAAAGGGTCAGAGTTCGTTTCGGGGAATTTTCAACTGGCTTGGTACTATTGCAATTATCGGCGGAGCCATTACGTATTCCTGGGTACGATTTAAGAAAAAATTAAAATCCTCCTCTCCGTTTATTAAAAAGTTTTCAAAGCTTTTATTCCGTGTGCATAATCTAATTGGCTATGGTATTTTAATTCTAGCTACAGCACACGGCGCCTACTATCTTTTTACGGAAAAGCTAACAGGCAAGGGCGTTCTGAACGGTATTGCAGCATTTCTCCTTCTATTAAGCGTTGGAGTATATGGATTTTTAATCAGACGAATAAAGAACAAATACACGAGGAAAGTCCACTTTTGGGTAAGCAATGCATCCCTGATTGCCCTTCTTATTCACGCAGGGGGATCCTTTATTTTACCGGCTATTGGGACACTGGCGGTATGGGGCATTTTTGAGATAGCTGAGAGGACGTCTTCGCAAAAGCAAATCGCAGAGGGTGAGGGTATTTGAATATTTTACTGGCTGAAGATGATACACGGCTTGGACAGCTGATTTCACACATGCTGAAAAAAAAGGGCGGCTACCGTGTCGATTGGGTTGAGCAAGGAGAGGATGCCTATGATTACGCTCTCGCTTCCCATTATGATGTGGTTATTCTCGATTGGATGATGCCAGTGAAGGATGGTATTTCCGTTTGCCGCGAGCTCCGATCAGAAGGATATGGCGGTCCGATTTTAATGTTAACCGCAAAGGATGCCGTCCAGGACAGGGTCGAAGGTCTTGATGCGGGAGCCGATGATTATCTGGTGAAGCCGTTTGAAATCGATGAACTATTGGCCCGGCTTCGTTCACTGTCACGCCGTAATTTTGCTCCGATTCAGGAGGAGTCCGTTTCATTTGGCCAGTTTACATTGAATCGGACAAGCCGGAACTTAGCGGTTTGTGGAAATGAGATTCAGCTGTCCCCAAAGGAATTTCAATTGCTCGATTTGCTGCTGCAAAACAAAGGGCAAGTGCTGACAAGGGAACTTATCCTTGATCGCATATGGGGATATGATGCCGATGTTTCTTATAAAATTGTCGATGCAACCGTGAAGCTTTTACGAAAAAAACTGGACGTGGATATCATTCATAGTATCCGCGGGGTAGGGTATAAACTTGAAGGATAAATTACGCAAAATCGTTCAACGCATTTTTGGCGGAGATGTTTTAAACCGGACGCAAAAGCGTTTAACACTCTATAATAGTGGATTGCTGATGATCTTCCTTTGTCTTTTCGCGGCGATTGTCTATTTGCTTTTATATACGGCAATGACCTATCAGGAACAGCAGACATTACAGAATTTGATTCATCAAACGGTCTACTATCAAGAAGAACTCGAAACTAAATCGGATAATCCGCGGGAAGATCTGTTAATGTCCGGCAATGAAGAACTGTTTTATTATTCAATCGTCAGTTCCTCAGGGGAAGTGCTTGCAGGAAATAGCAGGATTTCTCCTAGTCAAGCTATTACTGATAGCATCCGCGGCTGGGTCCCGAGGGTGGGAGAAACACAATCGAAGGAAATTACCGTCTCACCCCCTCCAGAACGAGGTGAAAGGCATTCCCATGATGAGCATTTTAAAAAGCACAATATTCATCTCCTGCTTGCCGGGCAGCCTATTTATAAAGGAAACCAAATAACAGAGATTGTTTACGTAGGAATTGACCAAACTTCACACCTTAGGCTGTTAAAAATATTATTATGGATTCTATCAGGACTGATTGTATCCTTTTTTCTGGTTGCTTTAGGGGTCAGCCACAAAATGGCAAAAAAGGCAATGGTTCCGGTCCGCCAATCGTTCAAACGTCAACGGGAATTTGTCGCTGATGCCTCACATGAGCTGCGGACGCCATTAAGCGTGCTTTATACCTCTCTTGAAGTGTTAGATTTAGAGGAAGAAAATCATTTTTCAGATTACTCCCAGCAAGTAGTGGAGGATATGAAAGATGAAGTGAAACGGATGACAAAGCTTGTCGGCGACCTATTAACACTTGCGCGCGTTGATTCTGGTGTGGCAAATATGAATATGACGGCATTCGATATTGCTCCAGTAGCTATGCAGCTCATCCGTTCGATACAGCCTGTCACTAAACATAAAGACATTCAAGTAACTGCAAATATTCCGCCGGCATTGCAGGTTGTTGGGGATATCGAAAAGCTAAGACAGCTATTTTACATTTTATTGGATAACGCGATCAAATATACACCTGCGAATGGTCAGGTATCGGTCACAATAGCGGTTCAAGACAAACATTGGCACCTAAGGGTAAAAGATACAGGTTTAGGCATTCAGCCGGAAGACCAGCAGAAGATTTTCGACCGGTTTTTTCGAGCTGATAAGCATCGTTCCCGTCAATTAGGCGGTGTCGGCCTGGGCCTTTCCATTGCCCATTGGATTGTCGCCTCACACGAAGGTTCAATAACAGTTGAAAGTGAATTCGGAAAAGGGAGTGAATTTATCGTCCGAATTCCACTTTCACTAAAGCAAGCTGCCACTGGATAAGTGGCAGTTTTTTTTCATATTAAAAAAACTCTTAAAAACTTTTTAAATAATGATAGTGTAGGTTCTATTTTTCACTCTTTTTTCTCTTTTCTTTTTTATAATCCATCTATCAACAGGAAAGGGATGATGAAGTGAAAGAGAAAAAGAAGAAAAAAGGCTGGAAGTGGTTTTTGCTAGGGATTGGGCTAGTAGCCCTGATCTCTCTTGCCATCCTATCTACCGGCATGGATGGAAGGCGGCATCTAAATGATCTCTCAATGCCAAAGCAGGCGGAAGGAGTCATGCGGGACACGTTCCAGAAGGGCCGGGATATTGCTGGCAATTTCAATATGAAGTCCTTTCATGAGCGAGAAGACGCAGGCCGATCCGGTATGCAGCATGGTCCGAAATTCGAGGGGCATGATGTAGAAATGATGGGACATCGCCATGGTTTACATGACCATCACGGTCCCGAAGCTGGTAAATACTTATTAGGATTAGGTGCATTGTTTGCATTGCTGCTTGGTTGGTACTTGCGAAGAGTGAGAGGGAAGAAGCTTCTGGGAAATCTATTAATTATAGTAGGAATTCTTCCAATCCTTCCGTTTGTGCTCATAGGTATACTCATTTACTGGTTAGTAAAAAAGGTCCGTTCAGGCAAACAAAACGTAGTATCAGAACCGCTTTCTCATTTTCCTGATAGCTCGGTAAACGCACAGCTTTTGGATGAATGGGAACGTAAAATGAAAATGGAGGAGAAATAAGATGAACTTATTTACAAGAATTAAAAATTTGATAACTGCAGATCTTCACGGAGTTTTGGATAAGTGTGAAAACCCAATGACCATGCTTCAACACCATTTACGCGAAATGGACGGGCAGGTTGCCGAGGCAAAGAAAGCTTTAGCCCATCAATTTTATTTAGAAAAAAGGTATGAAATATTAATCGCCGCCGGAGAAGAAAATGTTGCCAAGCGTGCCCGCCAAGCGGAGCTCGCCATTGCAAAAGATGATGATTCGATTGCTAAAATTGCCTTACAAGAAAAAATCACCGAGGAAGCTAAAGTTCAAATGCTCCAGAATCAAGCTGCGATTACGAAAGCGAACACAGCGAAACTGATTGAACAAATTGAAAAACTAAAAGCGAATTATCAAGAATTCCAATTCAAGAAATTAGAGTTAGAGTCAAAAGTTCATGCAGCAATGGCAATCAAGCAAGGACAGGAAATGGTGGAAGCCTTTCAATTCAAAGGTAGTTCAAAGGGAATAGCAAAAGCACAGGAATATGTGTACAAGCTTGAAGCAGAAGCACTGGCAAGCCAGCATTTTTACACATCATCACCCGTCATCTCCGTTGAACTTCACGACGAAGTAGAAAAACAACTTGCAAGCTTAAAACAAGCATAAGGGACAAGGGGACAGGACAGGCTCCTTGTCCCTTTTTCATTATCACTTTGGACGCGGTGCCTGTCTCCGTGTCCAAAGCAGGAAAAAATATTTCCATTGTCGAAATAAATAGTGTACGAGATTTATGAATGGGAGGCAGCGACAATGGCAGGGAGAAGAGGAATTCAGTCGGAGGAATTATATCAATTAAAATCGGTGGCAAACCCACAGTTTGCTCCTGATGGGAAGTTCTGCGTTTATGTGCAAACGACGATAGACGAGGAAGCGGATGAATATCAGGCACATTTATTTTTCCATACACTTGAACCGGGCAGCGAAGCGGTCCAATGGACATTTGGTAAAGGGCGGAATCACTCACCGTGCTGGTCGCCTGATGGAGCGCAAATTGCGTTTGTATCCAATCGGACCGGGAAAAATCAACTTTACCTATTAAGTGTGAATGGCGGGGAGGCGCGGCAATTAACGTCTCTTCCTAGTGGAGCGAGCAATCCAGTTTGGTCTCCGGATGGAACAAAGCTTGCGTTCAATACTTCGTTTAAAACGGATAAAACTATTTTTGACAAAGAAGAAAAAAAGACTGTGCCGCTTGAAGTGACGAAGATGAAATATAAATCAGATGACGGGGGCTTTTGGCAGGGGGATTTCAAACAAGTAGCACTCGTGGATGTGAAAAGCGGCGATCTAACGCAGCTTACAGAAGGCGAGCATGATGTAAATCTCTATTGCTGGTCACCAGACGGAAAGTATCTCGCAGTTGGCGCTGATTTTTCGGAAGAAACGGATTCATCGTTTATCCATGATGTGTATTTGTTGGACATTGCTCAGAAGGAATTCATTCCCGTGACAAATGGGACCGGCTATTTTGGAAGCGTGTCTTGGTCGCCGGACGGGAACTACCTTGGGATGCTTGGACACGAGCGGGAGTTTGAAAATGCGACCCATCCGAGGGTCTGGCTTTACGAAGTCCATTCGAAAAAGTTCTCTTGTTTGACCCGTAATTGGGATGTGCCTGTGGGCGATTTTACCGTCGGCGATTTTCAGCAGGGAGCAGTATCCCCAGGATTATTGTGGTCGAATGACAGCAAGGGATTCTATTTTATTGGCTCGGAACATGGCAATACGAATATTTATTTCAGTGATGTGAACGGCGGCGAGATTCAGCCGGTTTATTCGGACGGCGGCCATGTCTATGGCTTGTCGATCAATAGCGCAACGCAAAAAGCAGTCATCGCGTTAAGCAAGCCGACAGCAATCAGCGATCTGTATCTCCTCTCGCTAAGCGGCGAGCCGTCTTCACTTGAAAAATTGACCGATGTAAACGGGGCGATTTTGGAAAATATCACCTTGTCACAACCGGAGCCGGTGGAATTTTCAGGAGCGGATGGCCGGAAAGTTCACGGCTGGATGATGAAGCCGCTTGGCTTTGAAGAAGGGAATAAGTACCCGTTAATCCTCGAAATTCACGGCGGCCCGCATGCGATGTATGGAAATACATATATGAATGAGTTTCAACTATTGGCGGCCAAAGGCTTCGCGGTATTGTATGTGAATCCGCGCGGCAGCCACGGCTATGGGCAGGAATTTGTCAATGCAGTGCGCGGCGATTATGGCGGCGGCGACTACGAGGATTTAATGCTTGCAGTTGATTTTGCGTTGGAGCACTATGACTTCATTGATGAAAATCGCCTCGGTGTGACGGGCGGCAGCTACGGCGGTTTTATGACGAACTGGATCGTCGGCCATACGAACCGCTTTAAAGCAGCAGTGACACAGCGTTCCATCTCAAATTGGATCAGCTTTTACGGTGTCAGCGATATCGGCTATTATTTCACAGAGTGGCAAATTAAGGCGGATTTCCGCGATATTCAAACGCTTTGGAAGCATTCGCCGCTTGCTTATGTAGAAAACGTGGCGACACCATTATTAATTCTCCATAGCGAGAAGGATTACCGCTGTCCAATCGAGCAGGCAGAGCAATTGTTTATTGCCTTAAAACGTTTAGGTCAGAACACAAAATTGGTCCGCTTCCCTGAAGAAAACCACGAGCTTTCCAGAAGCGGGAAGCCAAGCCTGCGCAAAAGCCGCTTGGATTACATCGTGAACTGGTTTGAGGAGAATTTATAATTTTTTGATGGGGGAAAAAGGCCGGATTCGAGATGAATCCGGCCTGATTTTTTCAACTAAGTTTTTTTATCGTAAAATTATCATTCAACAATGCCCAATTCTGCGGGTAAGGATAACCTAAGACCCAGTAGCTGACACCGCGAAGATTATATTGTTTGACCAGGTTGAACTTCGCTTGGGCGCTGCGGGCATCCTCAAACCAAACTTCGTGACCGCGGCCTTGTTCATCTACGTAGCGGAAAAACGGTGATTGCGTTGTTGCATCATATTGAATGGCAGCACCGTATTTTAATGCCCGTCTTACCGCTTCCTGCGGGCTAAACGTCTCGGCTTCCTGCCCTTTAACATGGGGGAGGAGCCAATCCCTTGCATAAATTTGGAAGCCTAAAAATATTTTCTGAGCTGGCATAACCGTAAGGGCATACTCAACCACTTTTCTCATTTCGGTAATCGGCGAGATTGCCTGCGGCGGTCCAAGTCTGTATCCCCATTCATAGGTCATTAACACGACAAAATCGGCAATTCGCCCATGTGCCGCATAATCGTGGGCTTCATATAACAGACCAGATTGGGTCACACTCGTTTTTGGGGCCAGGGCAGTTGAGACAAAAAATCCTTTAGGGTGTAAGGCATTAACCACTTGCTGGAGGAACTGATTATATGATTCACGGTCATCTGGCAGCACATTTTCGAAATCAATATTTATCCCTTTATACCCTTTGCTATCCATCACTTGAACAATATTTGTGATGATTTTTTCTCTGATGTCTGGACTTGATAAAATGACATGAGCTTCATTTGATCCGGCATGTGTAGCTGTAAAGTTAGTCAACGACATCATCGGGACGGCATTTTTGGCCTTGGCTGCCGCAATCATTAATGGATCTTTAATTGGACTTAATGACCCATCTTCCAGAATCTTATAAGCAAATGGGCTGAAATAAGTTAAAAATTGTCCCAGTTCCTTAACGGTTTGAGCCCCTGCATCATCTGATTGATACGTATAGGCGTTGACTTCAATAAGTGGCTTTTTCCGTGGAATCACCAACTGCATGCCGATGGAAATCAGATTCGGGTTAGCAATTTGATTTTCACTGCTGATGGCTTGGACTGTTGTGCCGTAACGGCTGGCAATATACGCTAAGGTTTCTCCGGGTTGGACCACATGTGTAATGGCCGGAATAAAAATGGAGGTACCGGGATATAAGAGGTTCGGGTTTGTTAACTGGTTTGCCTGGATAATCGTATTGATTGTCACCCCATATTGCTGCGCGATTGACCAAAGTGTTTCCCCGTATTTGATGACGTGAGATGTGCCGGGCTTAGGAATGACTAACGATTGTCCGACGGCTAACTGATTGGCGTTTGGCAATTCATTGAGCTGAACAATAGAATTCATATTCACTTTATAACGATTTGCAAGCTGCCACAATGTTTCGCCCCTATTAACGACATGAATAATCACTAGAATCACCACCTGGGCGTTTTCATTAATGTACTATATGTATTCGTTACTAAAAAGTGCCTATAAAGTTTAATTTCTAGCGTTTGGTGATCCACGTTAAAGCTAAAAAAAGCCGAATCATTGTGAAGTAAATATAAGTATAACAAAGGTAACTAATAGTCCCTTTTAGAAAAAAAGACGTTTTCGCGGCCGGTTCCAGATCTTTATATAGGTATTCCCCTCTTTACAGCGAAACACTTTTATTCCGATTAGTTTTAGAGGAGTAAAAATTTCCTTCATATGCAAAAGCGGCATACCAAAAACCTCCAAAAAATAGTAGTAGTTAAAATGATATCGCATGCATGGAAGGTGGGAAATCAATTTTTCTCGATAAAAACCGACTCCATTCGGAAAAAGCAAAAAGTATTTGCCGGTATTTCCCGAGAAATGACGTTTCTTGTCTCAAGAGTGTCAGGCACTATAAAAAAAACAGCCCCAAAACGAGGGGCTGTTGCAACTATTCTTGAATGTACGAGCAGTGGTCTTGTCGACCGAATATTCCTTCAAGCGGAAAGCAGTAAGCGACCGAAGCCAAGAGATACCGTCGAGTTCGGTAGCCAATAAGGGATATAAGCGACCGAAACCAAGAGATACCGCTGAGCTCGGTAGCCAATAAGGGTTATAAGCGACCGAAGCCAAGAGATGCCGTCGAGTTCGGTAGCCAATAAGGGTTATAAGCGACCGAAACCAAGAGATACCGTCGAACTCGGTAGCCAATAAGGGTTACTGATCTAAGAGTTTTGTTCAATTTTTTCGCCAGTTCTAATGCCTTTCGTTTCAAGAAACCGCTGCATCCGTTTTAGTGCTTCCTGGAGCTGCGGCATTGAGGTGGCATAAGAACAGCGAATATAGCCTTCACCGCATTCACCAAACACGTTGCCGGGAACGACCGCAACTTTTTCCTGCATGAGCAGTTCTTCAGCAAATTGTTCGGAAGTGAGCCCGGTTGCCCGAATCGATGGGAACACATAGAAGGCGCCGCCAGGGGTATGGCAGTCCAAGCCGATGTTGTTCAGCGTTTGGACCACATAATTTCGCCGTCTTCGGTAGCTTCGCTGCATCGATTCGACTTCATGATAGGTGTTGCGAAGTGCTTCAATCGCCCCGTATTGCAGCATCGTCGGAGCACACAACGTCGTGTATTGAAAAATTTTCAACATCGCTTCGACGAATTCCTTAGGAGCAGCAAGCATTCCTAAGCGCCAGCCCGTCATCGCAAAGCCTTTAGAAAAGCCGTTTATTAAAATCGTTCTTTCATACATGCCCGGGATGGCGGCGAAGCTTGTAAAGGTTTCATCATAGGTCAGTTCCGCGTAAATTTCGTCGGACACTACTAGTAAATCGTGCTTTTCAATGATTTTGGCAATCTCCATCAGTTCTGCTTTGTTTAACGAAGTGCCGGTTGGATTGTTAGGGAAACAGAGTAACAGTGCCTTCGTTTTTTCGCTAATCGCCTGTTCTATTTGCTCCGGAGTCACTTTAAAACCGTTTGCCGCTGAGGTAGAAACGGCAATCGGTTTTCCGCCAGCTAATGAAACGAGTGGCGCATAGGAAACAAACGCCGGTTCGACAATCAGCACCTCATCGCCTTGGTTTAAAATCGTGCGAAAGGCTAAATCTAGCGCCTGGCTTGCACCAACCGTGACAATGATTTGATTTTTAGGATTGTAGGCAACGCCAAATCTTGTCCCCAGGTAGGCTGAGATTTCCTCTCTCAATTCAAGCAAGCCGGCATTTGCCGTATAGGAGGTATGGCCTTCCTCCAGCGATAAAATGGCGGCTTCGCGAATATTCCATGGGGTGATGAAGTCCGGTTCGCCAACACCTAAAGAAATCACGTCTTTCATCCCGGCAGCGAGGTCGAAAAATTTCCTTATGCCGGATGGCTCCAGTTCCTTAGCTATTTGTGAAATATAGTGGGTAACGTCGTTTTTCATGGTGTAACCACCATCCGCCGGTCTTTATCGTCAGCCCCGCTGTCAAAGATGACGCCGTCATGTTTGTATTTTTTTAACATGAAATGAGTGGTTGTCGAAACGACATTTTCAATTGTTGATAATTTCTCTGATACGAAAGCGGCGATTTGGTTCATCGTTTTTCCTTCGATGGTGATCGATAAATCGTAAGCGCCAGACATGAGATACAAGGAGGAGACTTCCGGAAAACGGTAGATTCTCTCGGCGACATCATCAAAGCCCACGCCCCGCTTCGGGGTTACCTTCACATCAATCATGGCAATGATGCTTTCCTGCCCGTCCACTTTGGTCCAATCGATTAAGGTCGGGTAACTCATGATAATTTTCTCGTCTTCTAACTTTTTGATCGTGTTTTTGACCGTTTCCTCGCTTGTCAACGCCATTAGGGCAATCGTTTCTGCCGATGCCTTATGGTTTTCTTCGATTATTTTTAAAATCTCGAGCTCTTCACTACTCAGTTTCATTTCTAGTTGCCTCCTCATAAAATCAACAAATCTTATTGTTTGATTTTATCGAGAGGGCTATGAAAACTCAATTAAAATCGGATTAAAAAATACTATTTGGACATGGCGGTGCATATTTTTTTATATACAAGCTTTTGTAGATATATGAACTTTTGAAGTTATACGAGCCGAGTTTTTGAAAATAAAGGAGATTACAATGTCAAAAAGGTCTGTTCCATTCAAAGGATTTATCATTGGAATTCTATTGGCTGCTGGCATTTTTATAGTCTTTCAGTTTGTCCGGGATTCTCCCGATAAACAGGCAGGGTCGGTTGTTGATGAGTTTTATCGCTATGAACAGCAGGGGGATTTTGCGAAATCGTGGGCGTTATTTCATTCCGCGATGAAGGAAAAGTTCCCGAAAGGCGGGTACATCCAGGACCGTGCCCACGTGTTTATGTCTCATTTCGGGGTAGAAACCTTTGCTTATACAGCCGGTAAGCCGGAAAAATTAGAGAAGTGGAGAATGTCCAAAACAGGACCGGCACTGGAGAATGTCTATAAGATTCTTGTTACGCAAACCTACAAAGGAAAGTATGGCCACTTTGACTTGAAACAGGAAGTTTTTGTCGTGAAGGAAAAGGACGAATGGCGGATCATGTGGGATTACAACCAATGATGGGTGTCTGGCACCATGTTTCGGAACAGGGGGTGAATCTTCTTTAGAGGCGGCCTTCTTTTTCAAAAAAGATGAAGGATGATTTTAATCCAGCCGAAAAACGCAATCCATAATGGAATACTGAGAGTTGTCCCCCATAATAACCCCGTGAAAAAATTCTCCTGCTCTTTCATCCCATTCACTCCTAATGAAAGTAATATCAGTACGGTCCAAATGATGGATATTTATAAGGCTGACCGGCACGCTTTTTGCAAACGGAAAGTCGCCGTTCGCGGTATTAGCCTTGTTTTGTTAATGATATCAATTGGACGTTGGAAAAGATGGGGTTTTTTGTCATAAGTAACGAAATACTTTCGACATAAGCTTGCTGCCGATATTCACGAAAAAAACTCCGATAGCAAATCGGAGTTTTTTTCGTGAATATCTACTGTAATGTATTATGAAGATGGAACAAATAAGCTGCTATATTTCATAGCACCGTAATAGTTTTTCTTGATGGTATTTTGCTTTTTTCATTATTTGTTGTTTTAAATGAAAATCTAAACAGTCATGAGAAAGTCTGTGAAAGTAATAAAAGCGCCATTTGTGCCAATAGATGAGCAATTGTTGAACCACTTTATCACCTCATTAAAATTGGTCTAGAACCACTTCGTTATATGTTTCGGATGACTAGGCAAATTTTTGTGCTTGGAAAATGGGGAAATTTTTAGCAAGGCATGTTAGTAAACTGTCTTTTTTCAAAAATGCTATAATAGTAAAAGTAAATGAAATTTCTAGCTAAGGGGAAATGGATATGATTCTCGTTGTTGGCGGAGCTGGCTACATTGGCAGCCATCTTGTAAAGGAATTAGTTGAAAAAGAAGAGGTCGTTGTGCTCGATAACCTGTCGACCGGGCACCGTGCGGCCGTTGACAGCCGGGCTATCTTTGTTAAGGGTGACCTCGGTAATGAGGAAGATTTGCACATGGTCTTTAGAAGTTATCCTATTAAGGCCGTTATGCACTTTGCTGCTTGCAGCTTGGTCGGGGAGTCTGTTGTAGACCCTTTGAAATATTACCAAAATAATGTAGCTTCAACTTTAACACTGTTAAAAGTCATGTTGAAATTTAAGGTGAAGAACTTTATTTTCTCTTCCACCGCTGCTACCTATGGAATTCCCAATGTAGAGGTTATCGACGAAACAAGTGCAACAACACCGATTAATCCGTATGGCCACTCAAAATTGATGGTTGAGCAGATGCTTGCTGATTTTTCAAGATCCTATGATTTGCATTATGTTGTACTGCGTTACTTCAATGCAGCCGGCGCCCATCAATCAGCGGCGGTTGGCGAAAGTCATGACCCGGAAACACATTTAATCCCAATTGTCCTGCAGCAGCTGTTAGGTCAGCGGGAAAAGGTGTCCGTGTTTGGCGCTGATTATGATACGGCGGACGGCACGTGTATTCGTGATTATATTCATGTAACTGATTTAGCGGCCGCCCATATTCTTGCCCTTGAAGCGCTGTTAGCCGGGAAGAAATCGGCTGCGGTCTACAATCTCGGCAATGGACTTGGCTATTCTGTAAAGGAAGTTATCGAAACATGCGAAAAAGTCACCGGTGTGAAGGCGAATGTTGAAATAGCCGACCGCCGCGCTGGGGATCCGGCAAGACTCGTTGCCTCATCAGCGAAAATCCTATCAGAACTTGGCTGGAAAGCAGAAAGAAACTTAGAACAAATCATCGCCGACGCCTGGAAATGGCACCAGCAGCAACAATATTAATATTTTCCTAAAATCCCTCTTGCATAGAGCAAGAGGGATTTTTCACTTTGCAATTGTTAATCATCTTGCGTGGAAAAAAACCAGATGGTGTCAGGCACCATTAAATGCAGCTGCTAGCATGAAGTGACTGGGAGATTTATTATTTTGACTATTTTGCAAATAATAAAGTCATTTACCTGATGCGCAAACTTGAGTATGATTTTTAATGGAATAATATATTTTTATAAATTGAAAGGCAGTTGGACCCAATGAAATTATTTTTTAAAAATTATCGCTTTACCCTTATCCTGCTTTCTGCCATCGTAATCGGCGGTGTAGCAGGCTTGATTTTTGGACCCAAAACAGCGGTTGTTAAGCCGTTTGGAGACCTATTTCTGAACTTAATGTTCATGATCATCGTTCCGTTGGTATTTTTCAGCATTGCCTCGGCGATAGCCAACATGAACGGCATGAAACGGCTTGGGAAAATAATGGGCAGCATCCTGGTGGTTTTCCTGGTGACAGCTTTTGTCGCGGCAATTCTCGGGGTTGCCGGTGCCTCCATTATACATCCCCTTGAAAATACCGATATCGCCTCGCTTAAAGAGGTGATGAACCATTCTGCAGCCGGGACGGATGCAGAGAAATTATCGTTTCTTGACCATCTGGTCGCTACGTTCACGGTTTCAGATTTTCATTTATTATTATCAAGAAGCAATATGCTCCAGCTGATTGTCTTCGCGCTTCTGTTTGGACTTTCCACTGCTGCGGTTGGGGAAAAGGCGAAACCGGTCGCGGACTTTTTATCAGCGGCGGCTGCTGTCATCATGAAGATGGTCAGCGTCGTCATGTATTACGCTCCGATTGGGCTTGGCTGTTATTTTGCCGCGGTCATCGGTGAGCTCGGGCCGCAAATTTTAGAGGGGTATGCCCGTTCATTTGTTTTGTATTTGATTCTAACCGTGATTTATTATTTTGTTTTCTTCACCCTGTATGCCTTCATCGCCGGCGGCAAGGTTGGGGTCAAGATCTTTTGGAAAAACGCAATCACTCCTTCTGTCACGGCGCTTGCAACTTGTTCCAGTGCTGCCTGTATTCCTGTGAACCTAGCCACAGTTAGAAGGATGGGTGTGCCAAAGGATATCGCCGAAACAATTATCCCGCTTGGTGCGAATACGCATAAAGATGGTTCTGTGTTTGGCGGTGTGCTGAAAATCGTGTTCCTGTTTGCGCTATTTGGCAAGGATTTAACAAGTATCTCTAGTATATTAAGTGTGCTGGCTGTCGCCTTTTTAGTTGGCGCGGTTATGGGCGCGATTCCTGGGGGCGGGATGATTGGCGAGATGCTGATTATCAGCGTCTACGGCTTTCCGCCGGAAACACTTCCAATCATTGCTGTCATCAGCACCATCATTGACGCACCTGCAACACTCCTAAACTCAACCGGAAACACCGTCTGCGCCATGCTCGTAACCCGGCTTGTCGAAGGGAAAAACTGGCTCAGCAAAACCTTCAAAACCGGTGAAGAAATTGCTTAGGTGATGTGACTAGTATGGTGTCAGGCACCAATTACCTTTTTAAGGAATTAGGTGTCAGGCACCATTTTCCAATTTAAGGGAAATGGTGCCTGACACCCCGTACTCACTGACACCACCCACTCACAGACGCACCACACCATGCAGCCCTTTTGGAATTTGCTGATTTTTATGTATTGCGTTACACTTTAATTATCGGAAGAGTTTGTTAATTTGGATGGAGTGGTTCTTTGATGGGTAGAATGGATAATGAACCGGAATTGCCAAAGGTCGAATTGCTGAATGACCGCCTTAATTTAACTTTGGCTTTTAGTAAAAGGTATAAGATGTCGACGGCTGTTTGTTACCTGCGATTGCATTTTCCACCAGAACTATCACAGACTAATGATGAAGAAATTGAAATCGTACTTGCTAATAACATTCTAGCAAGGTTAAAACGATCTATTAGAAATATTGATACTGTGATAAAAATAAATAGAACAGATTTTGCTTTTTTAATAGTGGATATAACGGAGCATGATTGCAAGCTGATTTGCGAGCGGATTATTAGCTCTATATCTGATACGTATACGATGGATTTTCGCCATTTTTCCATCAGCAGTAATATTGGAATTTGCATGTTTCCTTATGGCGCTGAAGAGCCGGAAGAACTGCAGGTGATTGCCAAAGCACAAATGTATGTGGCGGAAGCGCGCGGTGAAAATCAATTTTCACTTTATATAGGAGAGTTAGATCAAATGGCCAGCCGAAAGGTGTTAATTGAAAATGACTTCCCGTATGCTTTAAAAAGGGGCCAGCTGCATGTCCAATTCCAGCCGCAGTATAGCTTGGAGAAAAAGACAATTGATGGCGCAGAGGCCTTAATCCGTTGGAATCATCCAAGTTTGGGCGAAGTTTCTCCTACTGAATTTATCAGCTACGCTGAGGAAGCCGGGATGTCAAATCAACTGTTTTTCTGGGTATTCGAAGAGGTTTGCAGGCATATTGCCAGCGAGAAAAACAGGATTATGAAGTATTCCATCAATTTGTCCGTTAACCAGCTTTTACTGGATTCCTTTTTACAAGACGTTGCAGAAATCCTTAACTTATACTCGGTTTCAGCCAAGCAAATCACGTTGGAAATTACCGAAAATATTGAGATTTATTCAGTGAAAACGGTCAATGACAAATTAAATGTCTTGAAAGAGGCTGGTTTTACGATTGCCTTAGATGATTTCGGAAATGGTTATTTCTCATTTTCCGACTTTATTAAGCTCCCGATCGACTATATTAAGCTCGACCGCGATTTTGTTTTTAGTTTATGGAAAAATAAGAAACACAAAGGCGTCGTATTGCCGATCATAAATATGGCCCATAACCTGGGTTTACAGGTAATTATTGAAGGAATCGAAGACCAGACTCAGTTTGTGGAATGGGATCAACTGGGCTGCGATATTATTCAAGGATATTTTATAAGCAAACCCATCTCCTTTGAAGCAATGATGGCTTCAATTGTTGGGATTGAGGAGAGAGCGGGAGCAGTTCGGAATCAAGGCTAAATGGCTTTGGTTCTTTTTTTGTTCTTAAAAGCTGAAACAGGGTGACCTTTACTATTTTTTAATTTAAAATAATATTCAGATAAATAATATTTGTGCGTGGTGTTGTGAATGTTTGTGCTTGTGATGTTCCTCGGTGTGCTGCTGCCGATTGTCGGCTTCGTTGTGTTGATGATGTTAGGCTGGCTCGATCAGGAATTGGATGTGCTCGAGCTTGAGAATATTAAAGTTCGGCTTGAGAAGGAGCTCCAGGAAAGTGAATACCGGCAGCTGGCCGAGCGAATCCAGCCCCACTTTTTATTTAATGCACTGAATGCGTTTTTATCGTTGAGCCGAATTGGCCGCCATCGCGATATGACCAAAGGGCTTGAGCAGTTTTCATTGTTCCTGCGCTACCGGTATCAGGACCATGAGGTGCTAGTTCCTTTTTCAACAGAGTTAGAACATACGAAAAATTACTTGGCTGTCCAGCAGCTGCGATTTGGGCAGAGGTTACTAGTTACCTATGAAATCGACACCAACTTACTAGCATGTAAGATTCCTCCTTACACGCTGCAAACATTTGTTGAAAATGCCTTTAAGCATGGGCTTGAAAAAAAGGCGGGCGACAAGCTGTTGAAGATTGCCTTCGAGCGCGAAGGGAACTGGGTGTCTTTGAAAGTGTTCGACAACGGTCCGGACCGCATCCTTGAGCCGGCGTATTGGAAGGGGACAGGGCTTCACAATATCGAAAAACGCTTCCAGCTTCTGTTTGACCTGCCGTCTGCGATTAGATTGTCAGAAACAAAGGGTGGGCGGACACTTGCCCATGCCTATTGGCCATACATACCTGGAGATGATTAAATGAACATCCTGATTGTTGATGATGAATATTTGGAAATAGAACAGCTCCGTTATCTGATTCTTGGCAAATACCCCCTGTGGAATATCTTTGCAGCAGAGGACGGGGTGTCAGCATGGAAGGTTACGGAGGAAGAAAGCATCCAGCTTGCGTTTATCGATATTCGGCTGCCCGGTGAGGATGGCTTGAAGTTATCCGAGCGTCTTAAGGAGAAGCAAGGGGGAATCGAAATTGTGATTGTTTCCGCGCATCAGGATTTTTCCTATGCCAAACGGGCAATTCAGGCAGAAGTGCTCGATTATTTGGTGAAGCCTGTCATTGAGCAAGAGCTGTTTACCGTGATTGAAAAATACCTCCAAGAAAATAAACATGTGGTGGCGAAGTCTGCCCATATTCACTATGTGATTAAGCAGATTGAGAGCCGATTCTCGGAAAAACTCAGCCTCCAGGAGATTGCCGATGAAATTCCGGTGAGCGCCTCCTATTTAAGCCATTTATTCTCAGAAGAAATTGGCGCAACCTTTCAAGAATATCTTTTGACCTACAGGATTCATCAGGCAAAAAAACTAATTACCGGACAAGCGGGGTGGAGCATGAGCAGGATTGCAGAGGGTGCTGGATTTTCGAGCCAGCATCATTTTAGCAATATTTTTAAAAAAATCGAAGGCATGACACCGAGCAGGTACAAGGAGAAAAATAAAAAATGAACGGGCTGAGATCGTTTTTAATCCGAATAGTAAGTGCAAGGAGAATGGCCCATGATTGACTGGTATGTGATCCTGTTCCTTGCCATCGTCCTGTTGATTTTTCATATGGGTGAATTTGCCGGGCACAAGAATGCGTCTGAATATTTACAGCTCCCCGGAAAAAATAAGGTGTCGCTAGGAACCGCATCGATGCTGTTTCGGCTTCTGACCGGCACGTTTGTGTTTATTCCCATTTATTTAACCGTTGCTTACGGCTATGCAGCGGGACTCGTTCTTTCCATTGCCGGCACGGTCGTCCTTCTCTGGTTCAGCGGGAAAATTGACCGGTTGAACGATAGATTTACCGCATTTGAAAATCTAGCATCCTTTTTAAAAGCGAGAATTCCCGGCAGGGGGAGGACTGCGATGTACCTGATTTTATTCGCTGCCGGCAGTGAAGGGTTAATCCTCAGCGGGGTCCTCGCCCATTCGTTTATGAAAGCCGTCTTTGGGATTGATCCAGTTTGGACATTGTCGTTCTTGTTCTTTTTTGTTTTTGTGTATTCAGGAATGGGTGGGGCTGGCGGTGTCCAGAAAATCGGCCGCTGGCTGCTGTTTGGTTTTTTTACCGGGATTACGATTTTGCCAATCGGGACCATCCTATTCCATGGTGTTTCTTCTATTCATGACAGGTTCGTTAAACTACCTGCAGCCGATTGGGATACAGGGAATCTTCTGGCTGCCTCGCTGTTGTTCATGGTGTTCACAGCCAGTCAGCTGCTCGTTTATTATCTGCTGTCGGGCGATTTATTAAGGATCAAGCAAACGCGGTTAAAAACAACGATTGGTCTGACGGCGATTTGCTGGAGCAGCATGCCGGCTGCCGTTTCCGTCATTGCTGTTTTCTTAATGTCCCGCGGTGGAGAACTTGGTTTAGCCGGGCTGTTTCCCCTGATGGAGCATGCTTTTTCGAGTCCGCTTTTGTACATCCTCATTGTCAGCACTCTGTCCTGTTTTGCATTAAGCCAAGGCGTTTCACTCCATAATCTAATCAGTTTGCTGCTGGCGATATTTAAAGGGAGCAAGAAAATCCAAAAGGGGTATGGTGTAAGCCTAATTTTATCTTTTTTGGCCTGTTATCTGACGTCTGTTTTGGACATGAAAGCTGTGTTTATTTTTTATATCCATTTATATATCTCGTTATCCCTGCCACTGTGGCTTTTGCTCGGCTATCCTGTCCGCTGGGGCTGGGAGCTTTCCATCACGATCATTACGTCAACGGTGTTGGGGCTCTGGGTTTCTTTTACAATCGGCGTTCTTAGTGGAGTTAGCGTGAATCTAGGGGTTTCGGCTATTATCCTATCTCTTTTATTAGTTAGAAAAATCAGAACAATGTAAAAATAATGCAAAATCTCAACAAGAAAGTGCAAAACAGGCACCACGCCCTCCTATATAATGAAGAAAAAAGGAGGCGGGCTTTATGGTACAGACACTTGCAAAAGAACAGTATTTTTATGCGTTTAGTAAAGAAAACAAAGTGGGATTGCGCGTGCCGTCTGGTTCACAGGTTGTGCTTGAAACGTATGATTGCTTTCAAAATCAAATCCAATCCGCTGAGACCGCGTTTAACGCCATCGATTGGAATCAAATTAACCCGGCAACCGGCTCTATTTTTGTCGAAGGAGCGGAGCCAGGGGATATTTTAAAAGTAAAAATTGACGAGATGGAACTCGGGGATGTTGGCGTTCTTGCTACCGGACCGGGGCTCGGGGTAATGGGGCATCGGATTGATGCGTTCGAAGTGAAAATGGTGCCGATTGTCGATGGGAAAGCTGTATTTAATGAGCGTCTGCAGCTGCCCTTAAATCCAATGATTGGCGTGATTGGGGTAGCACCAGAAGGGGATCCGGTTTCATGTGGGACACCGGGTGCGCATGGCGGGAATATGGATACAACATTGATTACAACGGGAGCGACACTCTATTTTCCAGTATTCCAGGAAGGGGCCTTGTTTGGCCTTGGCGATCTGCATGCGGCAATGGGAGACGGGGAGATTGGGGTATCCGGCGTCGAGATTCCCGGGAAAGTCAGCGTCACTTTGGAGGTAATCAAAGGCAAGTCGATTCCGTTCCCGTTTCTTGAAAACGAGGAAGGTGCAGCGGTGCTTGTTTCGAAGCCTACACTCGATGAAGCAGCAAAGGCAGCTGTTGAGATTTTCGTTGACACCTTACTGCCGCATACTGATTTGACACTGCCGGAATTAACAATGCTGTTCAGTGCAGCTGGACATGTTCAGGTTTCACAAATTGTCGATCCGCTGTTAACGGCAAGATTTTTCGTGCCAAAAGCTATTTTGGATGCTTACGATGTTAAGCTGTTCGAATAAGGAGGGGGAAGAGAGATGGAATCAGGAGTACCAACGAATTCGCATCAACCTCCGAAATCATCGGACGGTCATACGAATGTGGAACAATTCGGCTATAAACAGGAATTAAAACGGTCGTTGACATTCTGGGATTTATTGATTTATGGGCTTGTCTTCATGGTCCCGATTGCCCCATTTGGTATTTATGGGTATGTCGCGCAAGGCTCGAACGGGATGGTCGCCCTTGCCTATTTAATTGGGATGGTCGGAATGGTCTTTTCCGCTTTAAGCTATGCAAGGATGTCTGAGGCGTTTCCAATCGCGGGGTCTGTCTATTCCTATGCCCAGCGGGGAATCAATGAACATGTCGGCTTTTTTGCTGGATGGGTGATTTTACTCGATTATATTTTAGTACCGGCCTTATTGTATTTAGTCAGTGCTGCCGCTTTAAGTGACATTGCCCCAGAAATTCCAATGTGGATCTGGCTGGTTATTTTTATCGGCATTAACACGGTTATTAACGTGTTCGGGATTGAAATTACCGCCAAAGCGAATAAAATCATCGTCGTGCTTGAATTGATTGTGTTAGTCGTTTTTGTTGGGGCCGCCATTATTGCGATCTCCAAAGGAGTCAACGGCGCGGAATTCAATTTTAAGCCGATTTTTGATAAGCAAAACTTCAGCATGAGCATGGTCATGGGGGCCGTTTCCATTGCCGTGTTAAGCTTTCTGGGGTTTGATGCTATTTCAACATTGTCCGAGGAAACAAAGGGCGGCAAGAAAGTGGTGGGCCGTGCGATTATTTTCTCCCTGTTAGTGGTGGGTGTCTTATTTATCATCCAGACATGGGTGGCGGCGTTAATCTGGCCGGATTACACCTCGTTTGAAAACGCCGACGTTGCTTTTTATCAAATTGCTGAAATTGCCGGCGGCTCATGGTTAAAATGGACGACGATTTTGGCAACAGCACTTGCATGGGGGATTGCCGATGCACTTGTGGCCCAGGCGGCCATTTCACGGATATTATACAGTATGGCGCGCGACCGCAAGCTGCCGAAGATTCTTGCTAAGGTTCATGCCAAGTACAAAACGCCGTATGTTAGTACCTTAATCGTTGCAGCGATTTCGCTTGTTGTCACAATTGGATTTGCTTCGCAGATTGATAGCCTGGCGTCACTTGTTAACTTCGGCGCGTTGACTGCCTTCTTATTCCTGCATCTATCCGTTATTAACTACTTCGTGCGGAAGCAGAAGAGCAAAGATTACCTAAATCACCTCGTGTTCCCGCTGATTGGGTTCCTGATCATCGGATACGTATGGTTCAACCTCGACCCAACCTCAAAGAAACTCGGCTTCGTCTGGATGGCCGTTGGAATACTTTATATGATCTACCTGAAACTAACAAAAAAGGATTCAAATTTGAATGTAGAATAAGCTAAACTGGGGTGTCATCGACAACATGGGGGCTACAAAAAACATGGGTGTCAAAACATGGGTGTCAGGCACCGCTCGTGGACAAATGTCCTTCTGGAGAGGACACTATTATTTTGCATTTATAGATAATTTAGGTTTGTTAATTAATAACGCACGCACAATCAGGGTATGGGCCCGTTTTGTGCGTGCGTTTTTCGCGTACTTAAGTATTGTTTGTTCCATGCAAGCTTTTTGAACGAAAGAAGCCCCATTAATCGAAGAACTTCATTAATCCATTCAGCAGTCCTGTGCAGATTTTGTTCTGATAGCTGGTATTCACTAGGTTAGCCCTTTCTTTGTCATTGCTGATGAAACCAATTTCCACCAAAACGGCCGGTGCTTGATTGCCTCTGATTACCCGGAAGCTTTCATCCTTCACGCCACGCGTGACAGCGCCGGTGGATTTGATTATTTCATCCTGAAGCAATGCCGCCAGCCGTTTACTTTCTGCTGGCATGACCCCATCTTTAGAATTATGATAGGTTTCAATTCCCTGTGCACTCGTAGCAGTCGCCGAATTTACGTGGATACTGATAAACGCATCAGGTTTTATTGAATTAGAAAATTCAACCCTGCCATCCAATGAAACAAATTCATCCGTACTTCTAGTCAAATAAACAATGGCTCCTTTGCTTTTGAGAAGTTCAGCAAATTTCAAGCTGACCTGCAGGTTGATTGTTTTTTCAAAAACCCCTGCTGCACTGGCTCCGCCATCGTATCCGCCATGTCCTGGATCTAATACAATCGTTTTTCCCGCTATCCCCTTAGTTGTAGTAGGAGAAGGTACCCATGCTCCGCTATCCGCCAAAAAGTATTCCTTGCCATCCACGGTAATCAAGCCTGTCTGCATGACACCGTTTGAATCAGAATAGTACCAATTTCCCTTGTCCTGATACCAACCTGTTAACAGTGCCCCAGACAGATTAAAGTAGTACCACTTACCTCCGTCCTGGAGCCAGCCTGTTTTCATGACACCGGTTCGATCGAGAAAGTATTTTTTCCCCTTGTCAGTCAGCCAGCCGGTTTGCACGGTGCCTTCTATATCAGAAAAATACCATTTTCCATTGATTTTCCCCCAGCCGGAGACTAAGGTGCCATCTGTGTTAAATAAATACTTTTTTTCTAAAATATCTGTTATACCTGATGCGGCAGATCCACCACTTTTTAAATAATATTTTTTCCCGCCTTGCTCAAGCCATTGGTTCTCCTGCATGACTCCTAAACTATCAAAATAGTATTTTTTCGAAGCCACTGTTTCGAAACCAATACTTCTTTCTCCGCTGGATTTTAGAAAGTACCAGTTTGAATCAAGCAGAAGCCAGCCGGTTTTCATCGCACCATCGGCCTGAAGGTAGTACCATTTGTTGCTGGTATTCAGCCAGCCGGTTTGCATGGCACCGTCAGCTTGGAGGAAGTACCATTTGTTTTTTGTGCTCAGCCAGCCCGTTTTCATTGAGCCATCAGCCTGGAGGAAGTACCATTTGTTATTTAAGCTAAGCCAGCCGGTTTTCATCGAGCCATCCGCTTGCAGATAGTACCATTTTCCGCTGTCCTTGAGCCAGCCGGTCTGCATGACACCCTTGGCATCCATGTAATACCACTTGTTCCCAACGTACAGCCAGCCTTTTGCCGGTGCATCTTTTTGGAAATAATACCACTTGCCATTTTCTAATTTCCATCCTGCGGTGGCCGCATTGGAATGCTGAGCACCAAGTCCTATGCCTAATAGTAAAATAGTAAAAATTGATAATAGTAAAATCTTCTTTTTCAACGCTTTATTCCTTTCATGCCTAAATATTTACTTTAAAGAGTCGGTCCAACCAAAAAGGTTGTAGTGCTTCCTCTAATAGAACTTCTTCACACTCCTTTTTAAAAATTTTCCTGAAATTTTCAGGTGCATCCTTAATTTGCTAAATTAATATTAAACTGTATTTTCCGTAATGTGAAGCGAAAATCGACAATCTTTGTATGGAAAATGACGAAACACTGCAAAATGAGTCAAATTAGCTAAATTTAGTGAATAAAAAAAATGTCTCCAAACTAATTGGGGACATTTCTTACGTAGTGAATTTTGGGAAGAGGAAACATTGTTTTGTTCGGTTTGTGCATGGACCAAATAGTGTGGTTAGTCCCCGCCGTCACCGCTCGAAACACTGCCCTTGTCAGTATCCTTGCTCCGGGAGGAATGATCAGCCTCACTCGACGCTGAATCACTATAAAAATAATGATGATCATCTTGCAAGAAAGTTTTTTTATCCTTCTTTTCAAGACTAGGAAAAATAAAAAAGGCAGCAATAATGGCCAAGGTACCGAAGAATTCCTGGATTCCGAAAATAAGATAAAGACCAAACCCGAAAAGGAGAACACCAACCAACCACTGAAAAACCCTAACAATCACCAGAGCCCTCCCCCCTAAACATAAAATAAAAACACAAACCCCTATAAAATAAATATTACCACTACGAGAGTTTTATACATTTTTTAGGAAATGGGTGTCAGGCACCGCTCGTGGACATTTGTCCTCCTGGGGTGGACACTTTTCTTTTTTTGAGTATGGCAGCGAAAAGAAGGAATGTTTATTTTTTTTTTGGGTTTGTGGAGGATTTTCGGGTAAGGTGTCGAATTGTAGTAGTGAATCAGGTGGGTTTTTTCCAATCACCTGCCAATTCACTAATTTAATAAGGAGTGTTTGCAAATGGCCCGCAAGGTTCGTACTTGGTTTCAAGGTGCGAAGTATCATGTTACAAGTCGAGGAATTAGGAAAAGCCCACTTTTTTTCGAAGATGAAGATTATCAGAAGTACCTCAAATTGTTGGAAGAAACAAGAGACCGTTACCCATTTATTCTCCACACCTACTGCTTAATGACCAATCACACCCATCTGCAGCTTGAAACACTGGAAACCCCGCTTAGTATCATCATGAAAAACCTCAACACGAAATATGCCAAGTATATCAACAAAAAATACGATTTCTCGGGACATGTGTTTGAAAAACGCTATGGGGCCGAGCTCCTTAATTCAGCGGAATATGAGATTGATGTCAGCAAATATATTCATTTAAACCCGGTTGCGGCCGGGATGGCGGCGGCTCCTGAAGATTACCGTTGGAGCAGCTACCGCGCCTATGTCAGCGGCGAAAGCGAAGAAATCCCGCTACTAAACACCGAGACACTGCTTGCCTATTTTCCCCATCCTCCCCAGCACCACTATAAGCGCTATATGAAGACCATTATAATGGATAAATCCTATTGGAAGGATGGAAAAATCTATATCATGGACAGGGAGGGCCAGCCATGTGGGCAAAGGTGATCAGTATCGGTTTAAAGGGAATGGAAGGCTATCGGGTAAATGTCGAAGTGGGTTCCTATGTAGGAAACGATTTTTTTAAAATCGTCGGGCTGCCGGATGCGGCTGTGAAGGAATCGAAGGAGCGGATTATTACGGCACTTCGTTCTTTAGGCTACACCTTGTCAGGTCAAAAAATTACCATCAATCTGTCGCCTGCGGATCAAAAAAAGATGGGGCCGATGTTTGACCTGCCAATGGCCATCGCGGTGCTGCTAAGCCTGCATGAACTGGAGGCAGTTATCCCGGAAGATACCGCTTTTGTCGGGGCCCTATCTTTGGATGGTTCCATCCAGCCTGTCGAAGGTCTTCTGCCTGCGGTGCTGGCGGCCAAAAAGCTGGGAATCAAAAAGCTCTATATGCCATTGGATAAAAAATTACCGACGCTCGAACTTGAGCCGCTGGAAATTATCTATGTAGCTTCTTTACAGGATGTCATCGGGCATCTATCGGGTCAGTGGCGTCCCCCTTTTTTTAAAAAGCAAGAAGAGTACGAGAATCAGGATAGCTTTGATTATATCGATTTTCGGCAGATTATTGGTCATTGTGATGCTAAACATGCCTTAGAAATTGCAGCGGCAGGGGAGCACCATGTCTTACTGACAGGACCTCCTGGCTGCGGAAAAAGTTTGCTAGCGGGAAGTTTCCCCTCCATTTTACCCGCGTTGAAGAAAGAAGCACATCTTGAGGTGCTTAGCTTGTACCAATTGAGCCGGAACGCATGTCCCCATTCAATAACGCCTCCATACCGGAATCCTCACCATTCCGCTTCCGGAGTGTCGATCATCGGCGGCGGCCAATACCCGAAACCAGGTGAAATATCGTTAGCCCATCACGGCGTTTTATTTCTTGATGAAATTGGGGAATTTTCGAAAAAGACGTTAGACATGCTCCGGCAGCCATTAGAAGACGGATTAATCACAATTAGCCGCACCAACGCGACGGTTACTTATCCCGCTTCCTTTATTCTTCTGGCAGCAATGAATCCGTGCCCTTGCGGCTATTCGGGCTCAAATTCTCATTATTGTACTTGTACACCCAAACAGATTACCTCCTATCAAAACAGACTTTCGGGCCCGTTAAGAGATCGGTTTGATATAAACCTTTCGCTCGCACCCATTGATTTTAATACGGCTGCAGCGACGGATAATTCTGAACTGGTGCGGGGGAGAGTGGAGGAGGCGCGGAATAGACAATATGATCGCTATGGAAGTGAGGTTTGCAATGGCCGGGTCCCTTTTGAAATCCTCATGAAAAGGAGTCCGTTGCGCGATGAACAACAAAGGCAGCTTCAGCGACTATCGCTAAAGAAGGGCTGGAGCAACCGCACCCAAATCAAGATCATCCGTCTTGCTCGGACGATCGCCGACCTGCAAGCAAGACCAGCCATCAGCGACGAACATATTAGCGAGGCAATCAAGCTGAATACAGTGTGAATGCTTTTTATTTTAAAAAAATCAGCCCTTTTGTCCACGGCTTTTCAGCCTTTCCTTGATATTTTCAGAATGTGCTAGAAAAATAACGGCAATTAGGACCGATTCAATTACACATGTTAACCACTGATAGTGCTTAAAGAATAGAAAGATAGGAATAAATAAGAACGCCCCTAGACCTGAGAAGGTGAAGCTTTTTGTAAAAGGATAAAGGGCGAAAAATGCCAGCAAAATGACGGCAATCAGGAGCGGTTCGAAGCAAATCATTCCGCCAATAAAGGTGGAAATCCCTTTCCCGCCCTTGAATTTCAATGCAGCTGGTTTAATATGGCCTAGAATCGCCATCCCAAGGCCAATCAATTGAACATACTCAGGTAAATGAAGGTAGCGGGCTATGAGAATCACGCTTATCCCCTTTAAGGCGTCGCCTAGGAAAATGATGGCGAACGCCTTTTTTCCATGAAGGCGGCCGGCATTCCTCGCACCGACATTGCCGCTTCCATGAAGCCGAATATCCTTATGGTGCAGAACTTTAATGACAAGATAGCCAAACATGATATTGCCAATTAAATAGGAAAAGACAAGATACAACCAAATCACTGGGATCACAACCTATCAAAATATTGAGAAACTGGGGATGAAAAAAGTCTAATCTCGGTTCCTCTCGATATTCCCGTTCTAATTTTTCCAAAATAGTCCTAAACTTTGATTTCAATTGATTTTTGACAGGATTCGCGAAACGAAATTTATTGCAGTTCTAATTGTTTCTTAAGTTCCGTTCGGATTCTTTGCTTTTCTTCCTCTGAGACCAGGCCGTAGTAAATTTTATTGATCATTTTGCCGGTTTCGTTTATTTCCAATTGCTGAATGTTCTTTCCGGCGTCCCGATAATTTTTTTGAATATCCATGATCTGATCGAAAGTAAGATTTGTTTTAATATTTTTTCCAAGGGCTGTAAAGATATCGGAGAATTTCGTTAAGGTTGACACGCTGGTTCCTTCATTAATGATTGCTTGAATGATTTGCCGCTGTCTTAATTGGCGCCCAAAATCGCCCCGCGGGTCATTATAGCGCATTCGAGCAAAGCTAAGAGCCTGATCCCCGTTCAGAGCAATTTCTCCTTTTGCAAAATGGAAGCCATTTTCGGTGAAATCCAGGTCATTCTGGACTTTTACACCGCCAACAGCGTTGACAATATCCTCAAATCCCTCCATGTTAATCTGGATATAATAGTCGATTGGAATATCGAGAAAATTTTCAACCGTGTCCATCGACATCGGCACCCCGCCAAAAGCATAGGCATGATTGATTTTATCATCCTTGCCCTTACCAATAATTTCTGTTCGGGTATCACGCGGTATACTCAACATTTTTACAGAATTATTGTTCGGATTTACAGCCAGGACAATCATCGTGTCTGACCGCCCTATGTCACCTTCTCGTTCATCAACACCAAGCATTAGAACGGAAAATGGATCCTTTTTTTCAAAGACTACAGGTTTCTCACGTTTAACGGAAATTTCCCGTTCGAGTGGTTGATGCATCGTAACCACTGCCTTTTTAAAAGAATGATAGACGGTGTAACCATATGCCCCTCCAGCAATCAACAGTACTAAAAGGATAATTCCGGATACTCTTAGCCATTTTCTCGATTTCTTCTTCTGAGTTCTCATCTGATTAACCCCCAAAAAGTTTGAATGAATTATAGGGTGTCAGGCACCGCTCTCGGACAGTCGTTGAGGGTGGCAGAAATCAATGCGGACCTGGTTCTTGGTGAATGATAGTTTCGATGATAATTATTATATTTGACAGACGGAACCAGTTTCCCTGCTTGTTTAATAGGGTAGGCAGGCGATTCCTTATGATTCAAAAAAAAGTGCCTTCACCCTATGGGTGTCAGGCACCAATCCAATCTTTTCAATCAACTGCGCTTATTATTCTCCTTTTTCTTCTTTCTTTTGTTTTTTCTGATGTTCTTGAAGGGCGAGCAGGAGGTCTTGGATATCGATTTTTCCATCTTTGGTTAGATCGGATAAGGTGTTTTCGGAAACAGGCGGCCCAGCAGGTGTCGTCGGTGGAACTGTAGGATCAACAGGTGCTGCCGGAGCTGTTGGAGCCGCATGTGCAACAGGTTGTACAGGAGTTGTAGGTGCTGCAGGATTAACAGGAGCTGCAGGTGCTGCAGGTGCTGTTGGCACAACAGGAGCCACAGGCGCCGGGGCCGGATTTGTGTTCCCTGCCGCCGCAGCTGGCTGTTTCGGCCTAAAGGCAAAGGTGAACACTAGTAAAATAATAACCAGCAATCCAGATACACCGTCAACGATGTAGAAAATGGTGGTGTAGTCCGACCATAACACTTTGCTGCTGCTCATCTTTTTCTCAGAATTAGCGATATATTGTTTTATTTCGGAATGATTCGAATAGATTCGTTGGACCGCTTCAAATTTTGCCAGGGCATGTTTATAATAGCCGCCCCAATATAAATCCAAGCCTTCTTTAAAAAGTTTATCTGTATCGCTCTTGAAATTTTTTACACCCGCTTGATTTACAAATTCTTTCACGGTATTCACAGGCACAGCGAAATTAAAGCCCTGGACCTCTTGGCCATTGACGGTGTCGCCTCTAAAGGTTAATAGTCCAATGATCTGCCCTTTTTCATTGATGACCGGCCCGCCGCTATTTCCGTGTGTGGCTGCCGCATTAATTTGAATGACCGGGCTTCCTTGTTCCGTCTTTTTCGAAGTAGCGGAAATTTGTCCCGCGGTCATCGAAGAAACGAGAGATGAATCAGGTGATAGGAGATCAGAATCCCCCGCTGCCGGATAGCCACTCACCCAAATATTGTCTTGGTTTTGGATGTCGTCTGAATCGCCAAGTGGAATGGTCGGCAGATTCTTTCCTTCAATTTTAACCACTGCAACATCTTTGCCTTCGTTAATAGGGGCTCCATAGCTTTTAATCTCCCCATCAAGGATATCGCCGCCCGGTAAAATGACCTTTGTAGCTTTTTTGATATCAGAGTATTGCGTATAGGAGACCAAATAATCATATGCCACTTGATAATCTTCCTTGAAATAGTCGGCCATTATCGCCACTAATTGCTTAAAGGCTTCATTTGCTATATCCTCGTCTTTCATCTTTGCAAATTCGACGACGTGGGCATTGGTGACAATATAGCCATTAGAGCTGATGATTGCTCCGGATCCAGAGCCGCCAATAATCGTCTGATTCTTTAGCTGATTAAAAACAGCCTTGACATCAGGGTTGTTGTCGTTAAACTGCCATTGGACAACGGCGTAGTCGACAATGCGGACGACGGCTGGCTTTGTATATTCAGCCAGCCTCTGTGCTGACGATATGTTTCCTGTAGCTGGCTTAATATTTATTAGGAAAAAGGAGGTAACCATCACTGCAATGAGCAGCAAACTTATAGGAATGGTAAACAAGGCCCTCTTCTTCAAAATACAATTCACCTCTTAAATTGAATATTTAAAACACACCATGCAATATATTCTAAATTATCAGAAAAATAAGATTGTACAGAAACAAATATTTAAGCGAGGGTGTTTTGGGTGTCAATTGGATGTCACATTTTTGGGTGTCACATTTTGGGTGTCAGGCACCGCTCGTGGACATTTGTCCGCCTAGGGTGGACAGTGGGGGGCGGAATGGCAGAAGGAAAGAGGCCCGTCTTTTAGGAAACGGGCCCATCTTGATTATTGTTTGTATTTTCGCTGGTAGAAGGGGGATTATCTCCATCACCATTTCCACTAGTATTCCCACCAGGAAGATTTGCTTCATCATTTCCACCAGGAGGATTCCCTTCAACATTCCTACCAGTATTATCACCAGAATTCCCACCCACTGGAGGAACTGCTTCTTCTTCTATTAACGCTCCATCTTTGCCAAAGTTATATGGCTTTCCGCTAATTGTCTGCTTCCCTGATACCATCGACCCGTCAGGATCAAGGTAATACCATTTATCCTTGTCCTTAATCCAGCCAATTGCCATCTCCCCGTTTTCCTTCAAGAAATACCACTTGGATTTATATTTTACCCAGCCTGTGACCATGGCACCGTTGCTAGCCAGGTAATACCATTTATCCCTCACCTTTACCCAGCCGGACATCATGGCTCCATTGCTATCAAGAAAATACCACTTGTTCTCATCCTTCACCCAGCCCGTTTGCATCACACCATTGGAATCAAGAAAATACCACTTACTCTTCACCTTCACCCAGCCTGTTTGTTTAATGCTGTTTTTAAAAAAGAACCACTGTGCATCCTTTTGCACCCAGCCATCCTTGATGACCTGAGCCTGACAGCGTTTAATAAAACTGTTCCATCGAGGAAGTAAATTTTTTGGGCAGTTCTTATCCGTCCAATGCTTATGAGGAACAATATGATCAATCGCTATGCTATACCGGTTCATTAAATATTGGACGACTTCGACTGTATTGGAAACCGTCTGCTCATAGTTGGCATCTGCATTCACGCACATTTCGATATGAATCGACGTTCGATTGCCAGGGCCGTTTCTGCCGTCGCCGGCGGCCCAAGCGACCTCATCAAATGGGATTGACTGGATGATTTCGTGATCATCGATTTGCAAATGCCATGATGCTGTCCGGTCATTGCCGCGCTGCTGCAAACGAGCATGGGCCGCTGCATCCGCACCCGAACCGGTATTATCGGTTTCATGAATCGTAATGAATTTTGGTACCAATGCTAGCCCCGGACGAGTGGTAGTGTTGGAAACAGGAATCAGTCGTTGAATAATGTTCATGCCTTATCCTCTCCTTTATATATTATTTATGCAAAAAGGGAGCATTTGGTCAGGGCTTAGGCTTGATTTCGGTCCCAACACCTAAATTTTACAAGTGAAAAAGTTCGAATAGAATAATTGCAGGAAAAATCTGATAAAATGGAGAAATAAGACTAATGGGCGAAAACACAATCTAAATTTTTAAAAAAAGGGGAGATCAATCGGCAATGAAAAAGTTCATAATGGTTTTGATGACAGTATTGGTGTTTACGGGTTGCAGCAAAGCAGGAAAACACGCAAACTTCACTGTCATATCCCAGTCTGAAATAGAAAAGAGTGTATCGATAAAAGAAGTAGAATTCGATACAGATAAAATAAACTATCTTTATTCTCCATTTAACGAAGGGGATTTAGAAAATGGGTTATATAAGTTTAATACTGACGGAAATACAAGTTATGTATTATTTAATTCAAAAGGCGTAAAGTATTCAAACATATCATTTGCTATACAGGATAATGTGCTAAAGATTACGTATGATTCAGAGGTAGATGAAGGTTTAGAAATGCGGTCCTTTTTTATTATCAGCAAGAAGAATGAAAATGATTTTGATACAATAATTTTAGAAAATAATGGTAAGTGGGATCATTTTAATACTGTTTACTTATAATGGCTCTGTAATACTTGGCTGTTGATTTCCGTTCCAATCAACTTAGTTATAAATCAACAATGACCTCTAACACAGCCTATAATAAAAGCTCTAGTTGAGGTTTCGTTCTTGTTATTGCTTTTCCCTTCATTGGTTATTTGTTATTATGTTAGTGTGCTTAAACGGTTGTTAGTTTTTCAAAAATGCTTGTCAAATCGGAGCATAGGAAACACATACGGTCGATAATTTTTCAATTATGCCGACGAATTGTATGTAGATAACGTTCTTTGGGGGTTTTTTATAGTGAAGCAATTAAAGGTAATGACAGTGTTCGGAACTAGGCCGGAAGCGATTAAAATGGCACCGCTTGTCAAAGAATTAGAGAAATATCCTGATAAAATAAAATCGATTGTCACGGTTACAGCACAACACCGCGAAATGCTTGACCAGGTCTTGAATATTTTCGAAATTATACCAGATTACGACTTAAATATAATGAAGGAAAGACAATCCTTGATAGATGTAACAACACGCTGCTTAGAGGGACTTAACCAGGTTTTGGCGGAAGTAAAGCCGGATATCGTCTTGGTTCATGGCGATACGTCGACAACCTTCGTGGCGAGCCTGGCTGCCTTTTATCATCAAATCCCAATTGGGCATGTTGAGGCGGGTCTTCGTACACATAACAAATATTCGCCATACCCTGAGGAAATGAACCGCCAGCTGACGGGTGTCTTGGCAGATCTTCATTTTTCACCGACAGGCCAATCAAAGCAAAACCTCTTGGTGGAAAATAAACGGGAAGAGGCTATTTTTATCACCGGAAATACGGCGATTGATGCCTTGAACACAACCGTTAAAGCCAATTATTCTCATCCTGTATTAGAAAAGCTTGGGAATGATCGGTTAATTTTAATGACGGCACACCGCCGCGAAAATACCGGAGAACCAATGGAAAACATGTTCCGAGCGATTCGCCGGGTGGTTGAAAAGCATGAAGATGTTCAAGTAGTCTATCCTGTCCACATGAACCCAGTGGTGCGAGAAATCGCCAATCGCGTGCTCGGGGACAACAACCGGATTCAACTTATCGAGCCGTTAGATGTGATTGATTTCCACAACTTTGCTTCAAGAGCTTATTTGATTTTGACCGACTCAGGCGGTGTTCAGGAGGAGGCGCCGTCCTTAGGTGTGCCGGTGCTTGTGTTACGTGACACGACGGAACGCCCCGAGGGGATTGAGGCCGGTACTTTGAAGCTTGCCGGAACCGATGAAGAAACAATCTTTGGTTTGGCAGATGAATTGTTATCTGACAAAGCGGCACATGACCAAATGGCCAAAGCCTCCAATCCATATGGAGACGGTCTCGCCTCCAAACGGATCGTTGAAGCCATCCTCTACCACTTTGCAAAAGACTCGGAAAAACCAGCAGACTTTTTACCGGGCAATGGTAGATAAAAAAAGGCAAGATTATTTATGAAGTTAACGAAAATTCATCATATAGCGATAATCTGTTCTGATTATCAAAAATCAAAGGATTTTTATGTTCGGATTCTTGGGCTGACCCCTGCCCGGGAAGTTTTTCGGGAGGATAGGAATTCCTATAAGCTGGACTTGGAAGTTGGCGGACATTACCAGATTGAGTTATTCTCGTTCCCGGATCCACCAGCAAGGCCAAGCTACCCGGAAGCCGCGGGATTAAGGCATCTGGCCTTTGAAGTGGAAGCCATTGATGAGGCGGTAGCTTATTTAATGGCTCAGCAAATAAAGGTCGAGGCCATCCGCGTGGACCCGTTAACGAACAAAAAATTCACCTTCTTCGCTGACCCTGATGGGCTTCCAATCGAACTTTACGAGCAATAATAGAAAACGAAATAAGGAAAAGAAAAAGTATGCTATCATTTTACGGTAGCATACTTTTTTTCTGACTATCACTGATTCTCGCTCTTTTTCTTTCAACTGTCCACTGGAGACGGACAAATGTCCACGAGCGGTGCCTGACACCATAAACAACACCAAACTATTAAAAACCCCATAAAACAACCCCGGTGACAATAAAATACGTCTTAGGTCGTAGGTATCTTTCCGTTTATGGTCTATGGCAGGCAGGATTTTTTTCGTGTATTGTTGAAGTAGTTAATGGAAATAACTTTCTTTTGTTATAATCCTTCAATGGAGTGAAACCTTTAATTGCGTTCCTTCGTATGAATACTATCGATTAATAGTCAGGAGTCGATTTATGATGAACCCTTTTCTTTCGTTTATTGTCCGCTCGTTTGTGGCCTTTCCGATAACAATCATCACATGGCTGATATGCCTTATTCCTGTAGGGCTGACTTTTTGGCAGTCAACAGGTTATGCCATCCTTGCCGGGGTCCTTACCCATGTAGTCCTATCGATTTTCATGAACAGCCGTTTTTTATCTAAGCACCAGCTTTCAAGAAAAGAATACCGCTACATTAGGAAGAATCTAGTCGAGGCGAAACGAAAAATCAGCCGCATGAACAAGAGTATTTTTAAGATACGTGATATTTCTTCTGTAAAACAAAGAATTGACATACATCGGATTACTAAAAAAATCCACAAAATGACCATGAAGGAGCCGAAGCGTTTTTATAAAGCCGAAGAATTTTACTTTTCTCATTTAGATTCAGTCGTCGAGCTCACGGAAAAATACAGCTTCTTATCTTCACAGCCAAAACAAAACGCCGAGATAGGGCAATCCCTTATCGAAACGCGCAGAACATTAAACGAATTATCAAAAGTGTTGGAAGAGGATTTATACCATGTAATCTCCGATGATGTTGATACTTTAAATTTTGAAATAGATGTCGCAAAATATACCCTTAAGCAGAAAAAGGATTCCAAATTTCCCGAAGAGAATAGGTGGCTTAAATGAGCGAAAACAACCCAATCCAATCAAATAAAACAGGCAATTTATTAGATGATATTCTTGCCAACCCGTTTGGTGATCAACTTGAACTTAGCAAAAATCCAGTTCAACAAACAAATGAGGTCAAGCCAGTAAAGTTAATTGATGTCCTTCCTGAAGAAAACCGGGCAAAGGCCTACCAGCTCGCCGAACAAATTGATCCAACCAACCATCAGGCGATGATTCTATACGGCACCCAGGCGCAAGGGAAGCTGTTATCCTTCTCGCATGCGATGCTTGAGCATGTGCAGAAACAGGATGTTGGCGAAATCGGAGAGATCATCAGTGATTTAATGAAGCGGCTTGATGAGGTGAATCCAGACGAACTGAAGGATGGGAAGCCATCCTTATTTGCCCGTATGTTTGGAAAAATTTCCGGAACACTACAGGAAGTCCTTTCCAAATATCAAAAAACGGGAGCACAAATCGACCGCATAAGCGTGAAACTGGACCGGAGTAAAAATGTTCTTTTATCCGATATCAAATTGCTTGAACAGCTTTATGAAACGAATAAGGAATATTTCCATGCCCTGAATGTCTATATTGCCGCTGGGGAAATCAAGCTTGAAGAAATGCAGGAAAAAACGATCCCGCTAATGAAAAGGGCGGCGGAAGCAGCCAATGATCAGATGAAGTTCCAAGAAGTCAACGATATGATTCAATTTGCCGACCGTTTAGACAAGCGTCTCCATGATTTGAAATTAAGCCGGGAAATCACGATTCAAAGTGCACCGCAAATCCGCTTGATTCAAAACACGAACCAAGCGCTTGTTGAGAAAATTCAATCGTCCATCATGACGGCGATTCCATTATGGAAAAATCAAGTGGCGATTGCCTTAACCTTAATCCGCCAGCGCCATGCCGTCGAGGCACAAAAGCAGGTTTCCAAAACAACCAATGAGCTGCTGTTAAAAAATGCAGAAATGCTGAAAACGAATACGATTGAAACCGCGAAGGAAAACGAGCGCGGCCTCGTCGATATTGAAACATTAAAGAAAACGCAAGAAAGCTTAATCTCAACACTAGAAGAAACGATGCGCATTCAAGAAGAAGGACGGCATAAGCGCCGCCTGGCTGAGCAAGAACTAGCCAACATGGAAAACGACCTGCGATTAAAACTATTAGAAATAAAAGGGAAATAGCAAAAAGGGGCCTCGCTGCAAGAAAACTGCAGCGAGGCCCCTTTTTTGATGCCGTTCGTTAAGTGGGTTTAACTTGAGTGTCCACCCCAGGAGGACATTTGTCCACGAAGGGTGTCAGGCACCACATTGTATTAATTATTAACTGGTGTTGCGTTGTTGTATTCTTCTAGGGTGATGCCGCGGCTCTTGATTTCTTGGGCGATTGCTTTTCCGACGTAGCGGAGGTGCCATGGTTCGTATTTGTAGCCGGTGATGGCGTCTCTTCCTTTTGGGTAGCGGATAATAAAGCCGTATTCTGCCGAATGGTTCTCGAGCCAGCCGGCCGCTTCCGTCCCTTCGAAACATTCCTCTGCGGCGCATTTTCCGTCCCCGCCAGTCACATCGATGGCAAGGCCTGTTTCATGCTCGCTCGTACCGGGGACAGCACTGTACGTTTTGGCGGCTTCATACCCATCTGATTTAACATAGTGATTAAACAAACTGGCTTGGACCTCGTGGGACCTATAGGCCGAAACACCGAGTAATTTCACACCATCCTGGTTAGCACCAGCAAATAAATTTTCGATGGCGGATGCTGCGGCTGCCCGCATTTTTCGCTTTTCGATTTTCTCTTTAAAGGTGAAAGGGATGTCTGGATAAATCAAATCCGTCGGCATGTAATGATCAGGAAGCTTATTCAGCTTGTTAACCAGCACAGGGATTATTTCAGGATTGGAAACTACTTGGATGCTTGACCCGTTTTGAAGGTGTTTGACGCTTTTCATCGTGTCAGCTGGTGGCTTGCTAGCTGGCATCGGCTGTTGCTCCACCGTTTTCCTCTTACTTTCAAAATGACTCTTCCCCACGCAGCCCGCTAAAGCGATCCCAAACATGATCAGACATAGAATGATAAATCTAAACTTTGTCATGGTAAACTTCCTTTTTATAAAAATTAACTTCACTAAACAGCATGGACACTATTAAAAGCTTTAAACCATGCCAGAAAAATAAAGCCCGCAATCCTAAAACGTTAGTAGGTAGCAAAATGATACCCTCTTTTTTAATATTTAAAACGACCATATTTTTACACTTGATAGGTCCAAAGACTCTTTTTTTTTGTATTTCAGTTGCTTATGCTTTTAATAGACACATAAATCGTACGAAACGGCAAAACCATTGAAAAATGGTGACGCAAAACTAGAGGGGCTAATGTTTAACGACGATGCTAGCCAGTTACCGAACACGACCAACTCCTGCGATTTATGTTAACCAATCAATTGAGGGGGTTTTCATGTGTTGAAAATGTTTATTAAGGGCCGGTATTTTTATCATGTATTCCAGCACCGCCACATTGAGCTGCTGCAGCAAGATTGCCTGTGCGAGGATTTAAAAGCGAGGCTAAAGATTAAATCAACCTACCATAATAGTAAGGCCGTTGAACTTGGATCATTGATCTAACGTAACTTTGATAGAAAATGAAAAAAGCCTAGGAATCCTCCTAGGTTTTTATAATGAATAAATTAAGCAGATTAGTGTGACCTTGTGGTGCATGAACAAAGTAATATTCACACCTGGTTTATGTAAAATAGTTCGCTCGTTAAACGGGCATTCTATTGGTAAAAAGGAGGCATTTTCATTGCACAATAGAGGTGACAAAACTAGCGAAGGTCTAAATCAGATTTTAGAAATTATCAACGCCAAAGGGGATGAAGGTGAGATAAAGGAGATTGTTGAAAAAACCAATCCATCCTCGACTCAAAAACAAGTTCGTCTCCACACCCAGGAATAGTTCCTGGGTGTTTTTCATTCCTAATGTGGATAAACTCATGCAATTTGTGGGCAGTTTTCCAATAAATGTTGATAAAACCGGAGAGTTTGTGGATATTCTTTATCTGATTAAATTAAAGGCTGTGTTAAAGCACATTGTTGATTTTGAGCACAATGTTGATTGGAGTGGAAGGCGCGAGACTCCTGCGGGAGCAGCGGGACAGGTGAGACCCCGCAGGCGCTTTAGCGCCGAGGAGGCTCACCGCCCGCGCCTGGAACGGAAATCAACATTCATTATTAACAGAGCCAAATTAAAAGATGGGTAATCTATAAGACTTTGTTGATAACTATGTGGGTAACATAGAAAAAATGTTGATAACTAGTTAAAAACTGTGGATAAAGTCCTAAAAACTGTGGATACTTAATAAATTAGTCATTTTGCACGGGTATAAAGGGAGAATCCCTATTTTAAATTTCCAATTTTCAAAAAATAAACCAAATGACACACAACTAAATACCTAATAAATGAAGCGAATTGGTCAGGTATAGGTATTATGTGGTATAGACGACTATACATTAATCCGTATATCCTTTAACTATAAGCTGTAAGCGGTATCAGTCATAATACATAGCAATTCCGTTTACAATTAATTGTTCAGCCAAAGGAGGATTTATGAAAAGTAAAACGATTATTTTATCCACCGTCTGTACTGTTTTTTTCGGAACGGCAACTGCTTTTGCTAGTAGTGACGCAGCCATTGTTCCAACGATTGAAAAGAAAGAAAAGTCAGGTTCTACCGCATCCGAGAAACCTCACCCTGTTTTCACCTGGAATTCAAACTTAGTCCCTGTTTCAAGCGTTCTTCATCCCGGCTCAGCAAAAGGAGCTGGCATGGTAACAGCGCCACTCCAGCAAATTGATCAAATTATGAACCAAGCCATTTCGGAAAAAGTCATGCCCGGTGCGGTTGCCTTTGTTGCCAGAGGTGGAACAATCGTAAAGCACACCGCATACGGAAATTCCGCGCAATACACTGATGGCAAGTTTACCGAAATGGAAAATCCAATCTCGATGAAAGAGGACACGATTTTCGACCTCGCATCGATTAGTAAAATCTTCACCTCCACAGCGGTAATGGTTCTTTTTGAACAAGGACTATTTGCACTCGATGACCCGGTTGCCAAGTACATCCCGGAATTTGCCGCTAACGGCAAAGAAAACGTCACTATCCGCCAGCTGCTGACACACACATCCGGCTTCGTCTCCTGGATTCCCCTCTATTCACAAGGGAACTCGCGCGACGAGAGATTGCAGTTAGTTTTCAGGCAGCCATTAAAAAATCCGCCTGGCACCGCCTACGAATACAGCGATTTAAACATGATTACCTTAGGAGCGTTGGTTGAGCGGTTATCCGGCAAGCGGCAGGATGTATTCGTCAAAGAGCATATCACGGGGCCATTAGGGATGAAGGACACGATGTACAATCCGCCTGCCTCCTTGAAAAAACGGATTGCAGCCACAGAATTTCAAGCAACGCCAAACCGGGGCCTTGTTTGGGGCGAAGTTCATGATGAGAATGCCTGGTCGCTTGATGGTGTCGCCGGTCATGCCGGTGTATTCTCAACAGCTGAAGATCTAGCTAAACTCGCGTATATTTTCATCAATGATGGAAAGTATGGTGGAAAAAGAATCCTGAAGCCGGCAACGATTAAGCTATTGCTTGAAAATCAAAATGAGCGATTCCCTGGCAATGACCACGGACTTGGCTGGGAGCTCGGACAAGGCTGGTACATGGACGCCTTATCGGAAGGTACCTATTCCTTTGGGCATACGGGTTATACGGGAACGTCAATTGTCGTCAGCCCGAACAATAAAACGATTGCGATTCTATTGACCAACAGGGTTCACCCGAGCAGGAATACCGTTTCGACGAATCAAACAAGGAGATTGTTCGCAAGGCAGGTAGCGGACGCGATTCCTGTTTCGATTCCTGGTAAGGATTCCGCGTGGTTTGCCGGCTATGGCGATCAGCTGAACCGTGTCATGGAGGCCCCGCTTAATCTAAATAAAGATGCGAAACTGACGTTTAGCACCTGGTATATGACAGAGTTTGGCTGGGATTTCGGCAAAGTGGAAATTTTTCAAAACGGCGCTTGGAAAAAACTAACGGAGGTCACAGGCACCAGCAATGGCTGGGAGGAAAAAGAAGTGACCATCCCGAAAGACGCGGAAAAATTGCGCTTTGTTTATAAAACGGATACGGCAACAAATGGCCGCGGCTGGTATGTGTTAAATCCAAAACTCGATTCTTCCGTGCTGAAGTTTAGCAGTAACGACTGGCAGTTAAGAGACTACTAAAAAATAGAGGAGGAGAACCATGCGTAAATTTTTCAAAACATTGATCACTTCATGTTTGGGCTTTGCCCTATTATTAACGGGAATTCCGCATTCAGGGGCAACGGCGGCTTCAGCAATCAAAGACGTAGTGATTGACCTTAACGTTCCGCAAGTTACGAGAGAGGTGAAAGACAACCAAATTGATTTGAATGCCCTACATGTTTATGATGACGACCACTTTATGCTGGCTTCGGAGCACCTAACCTGGAAGTCTTCTAATAAAAATGTCGCCTCTGTCAAAGATGGCGTAGTTACCTTATCAGGGCATAATGGTAAAACATTTATCTCTGTCAGCGACGGCAAGTACAATGACCGAATTTCAATTCAATTCAAAGAGAATCAAGAGGAGATCCTTGTGGAAAAAGAAAAGGGATCACGCTATGACTTAATTGGCAAGACCATCAAGCAAATGACGATGGAAGAAAAGGTTGGGCAAATGCTGATGCCGGACTTCCGTACTTGGAAAGGTCAGAATGTCACGGTAATGAATGATGAAATTGCCCAGCAAGTCAAAAAATATCATCTTGGCGGCGTCATTTTATTCCGTGAAAACACAGTATCTGCAGCGCAAACAACGAAGCTTGTCAGCGCTTATCAGGATGCAGCTGAGAAATATGGGCTGTTGATTTCTATTGACCAAGAAGGCGGTATCGTAACACGATTGCAATCCGGAACAGATTTTCCTGGGAGCATGGCGCTTGGAGCTTCAAGGTCTGAAGAATTGGCTGAAAAGGTTGGCAAGGCAATTGGTGAAGAACTAAATGCCGTTGGGATTAATATGAACTTTGGACCTGTTCTCGATACTAACAATAATCCTGATAATCCGGTCATTGGCGTTCGTTCATTTGGTGAAAACCCAGACCTCGTGGCAAAATTGGGCAATGCCTATATTAAAGGACTTCATGAAACGGGAACGGCTGCTACGGCAAAGCATTTTCCGGGGCATGGCGATACGGCGACTGATTCACATTTAGGATTGCCGGAAGTGCCGCATGACATCGACCGTTTAAAAAAGGTGGAATTATACCCATTCCAACAGGCAATGGATGCTGGAATTGATGCGGTAATGTCGGCACATGTAACCTTCCCGAAAATCGATAATACAAAAGCCATTTCGAAAAAGGATGGTACGGAAATTGCTGTACCTGGGACGCTTTCCCATAAGGTATTAACCGGTCTAATGCGCGAAGATATGGGCTTTAAGGGTGTTATTGTGACGGATGCGATGAACATGCAGGCTATCGCCGACCATTTCGGCCCTGTTGATGCAGCTATTCGTGCGGTAAAAGCGGGAACGGATATTGTCTTAATGCCTGTAGGACTTGAATCCGTTGCTAATGGTCTTTACGATGCAGTGAAATCCGGAGATATTTCTTTGGATAGAATTGACCAGTCCGTTGAGCGAATTTTAACGCTAAAATTAAATCGCGGCATCGTTAAGGCTGAAGTAGAAAAGAGCCTCGATGAAAAGGTTTCTAATGCTGAAAAAGCATGGAGATCAGCGGAACATTTACAAATTGAAAAAGAAGCAGCGGCTAAATCGATTACACTTGTGAAAAATAGCGGCGTTCTTCCGTTAAAAGCAGGAGTGAACGATAAAATCGTTGTTGTGGGTTCGAGTGCGCCTACTCTTTTAGCTGAGGTTCAAAAACACCACAAAAATGTAACAATGATCAATACTGCAGCGCCACTTACAGGTGCCAATTTGACTGCAGCGAAAACAGCAAAATATATCATTGTTGGAACCAATACTTCTACAGTGAGCGGAAGATTGCCTTCTGCCAGTTTAATGAAGCTGGCCAATCAAATGATTGATGAAACGGATGCTTCGGTAATTGGCATAGGAATTCGAAATCCGTATGATATTATGGCCTATCCTAAGGTAGATGCGTATCTGACACAGTACGGAACGAAGGATGTAAGCTTTGAGGCGGCGGTAAACACAATTTTCGGTGTAAATAAACCTACTGCCAAGCTTCCGGTTACGATCTTTAACCAGGATGGCAGTGTCTTATACGGATTTGACCACGGTTTAGGGTATTGATTTTTCAAAAACACGAGGAGGAGTACGATGAAAAAGAAATGGCTTACGGGGATTCTTGCGCTGTTGCTGGTCCTTTCCACGGTATCGGCGGCAGTTGCCAAGAACGATAATGAAAAGGAAAAGAATAATGGGAAGCTCCGTTTAGGTGTTGAGGTGTTATTAAAGGATCGTCTCGATTTAATTAAAGGGAAGCGAGTTGGTTTAATCACCAATCCGACCGGTGTCGACCAAGAGCTTACTAGTATCGTAGATTTGCTGTACAAAAACCCAAATGTCAAGCTAACGGCATTATATGGCCCGGAGCATGGTGTCCGCGGCAGTGCTCCGGCTGGTTCGTATGTTGAATCGTATATTGATGAAAAAACAGGGATTCCGGTATACAGCCTTTATGGAGCAACGAAAAAACCGACACCGGAAATGCTGAGCAATGTCGATGTCTTGTTATTTGATATTCAGGATGTAGGGGCGCGTTTTTACACGTATATTTACACGATGGCGTTAGCGATGGAAGCGGCCAAAGAAAATAATATTCCTATTATCGTCCTTGACCGTCCGAACCCAATCAGCGGTGCAAAGGTGGAAGGACCGATCTTAGAAGATAAATATTCATCGTTTGTCGGTGAATATCCGATTCCTGTCCGCCACGGGATGACAGTCGGAGAATTAGCTAAGCTATTCAACAAGGAGTTCAAGATTGGTGCTGATTTAACGGTTGTCAAAATGCAAGGCTGGAACCGGAGCATGTATTACGATGACGCTGATTTACAATTCGTCATGCCGTCACCGAACATGCCAACATTAGATACGGCATTAGTGTATTCTGGTGCCTGCTTGATTGAAGGAACCAACGTATCAGAAGGGCGTGGAACGACAAGACCGTTTGAATTAATTGCTGCTCCGTTCATCAATAGCGATGACCTAGCAGCAAAATTGAATTCTTACAATTTACCGGGAGTTACCTTCCGCCCGGCGTCGTTTATCCCGTCAACATCGAAGTTCGTGAACCAGTTAAGCCATGGTGTGCAAATCCATGTCACAAACCGGAATGCCTACAAGCCATTTGAAACGGGCCTAACTATTGTCAAAACCATTCATGATATGTATCCGGACAAATTCCAATTCCGGGCACCAGACAAAAACGGCATTTCCTTCTTCGATAATCTTGTCGGCAACGGCTCCATCCGTGCCGGAATCGAAGCAGGCAAATCGATCGAACAAATGAAGAAAGAATGGGAGCCGGGACTGAAGAAATTCATGGACGTCCGGGAGAAGTATTTATTATATTAATCGCAGCAATATATTAGCATGTGGGACCTTCTAAATAGGAGGTCTCTTTTTTTAACTTGGAATTCTGGTCAAAAAACGGGTTTGGCGGAATCCCCCTTCCCAAAGCACCAAACAACCGCCAGCCAAAAATCTTACAACTATCCTGCAAACTCCCCCTCCACAGCAACATTTACCAAAAATATGACTTTTGTCACCTCATTTTGATGACAATGCTTACTAAAAATTCCCACCATCAAATCGTACAATAAAATCAAGTAATCAGGAGGTGTTCAAGAGAATGAACAAAATTGTAAGCTTAACAAACGTGACAAAGTCATTTCAACATAAAACAGCGGTAAACGATGTATCTTTCACGATTGGAAAAGGGGAAGTCGTGGCGATTCTTGGGCCGAATGGGGCCGGGAAAACCACTACCATTTCGATGATCTTAGGTCTGCTGAAGCCATCCGCAGGCGAGATTCAATTATTCAACCACCAGCCGCATGAAAAACAAGTCCGTGAGAAAATCGGCACGATGCTCCAGGAGGTGAGCGTCATGCCCGGCTTGAAGGTGCGCGAAATTCTTGAGTTAATTAGCAGCTACTACCCAAATCCGCTCGGAATCCAACAGCTCATCGAACTTACAGGTCTCACCAATCAAGATCTGAAAACACAGGCGGAAAAATTATCAGGCGGCCAAAAGCGGCGCTTAAGCTTTGCGCTCGCCCTTGCCGGAAATCCGGAGCTGATCATTTTTGACGAGCCGACAGTCGGCATGGATATCACTTCAAGAAACCGTTTTTGGCAAACAGTCCACCAATTGGCCGACCAAGGCAAAACCATCATTTTTTCAACGCATTATCTGCAGGAAGCAGATGATGCCGCAGGCCGAATCTTACTTTTTAAAGACGGTGCAATTGTCGCAGATGGAACGCCGGCACAAATTAAGGCCAGAATTTCAAAGCAGTCCGTTTCTTTTGTTGTCGACCCAGAAACATCGCTGGAAACTCTGTATCTTCACAGTGAAATTGATGACATCTACAGAAAAAATAACCGGGTTTACATCCAATCCTCAAATACTGACCGAGTATTGGAGCTGCTTTTTCAAGAAAAAGTGGGTGCACGGGACATCCAAATTGAACGCGGCAAGCTAGAGGAAGCATTCGAACAGCTGACTAGCGGCGCGAAGGAGGCTATATAGAATGAAAACATTTAAAATGCAGTGTAAATACGAAATCATCCGGATACTAAGGAATCGCTATTTTGTCTTTTGGTCGCTTGTCATGCCGATTCTTTTCTATTATATTTTTACCAATGTCGTGAACACGAATGCCCCGGATAAGGCGGAATGGCAGGCACATTACCTAATGTCGATGACGGTGTTCAGTGTGATGGGCTCGTCGATGATGACGCTCGGAATCCGCATGGTCCAGGAACGTTCGCAGGGCTGGTCGACGTTCATCCGCATCACGCCGCTGTCCGACACGGTCTATTTTGCGGCACAAATGATTGGTCAAAGCGTAATTCATATGCTCTCGATTACAATTATTTTTATAGCAGGCGCACTTATCAATGGAGTTTCACTCACCGCGTTAGAATGGATCATGAGCGGATTATGGATTTTACTCGGCTCGCTGCCATTCCTCGCGATTGGCACCTTAATCGGATTGATGAAAAAAGTAGAAACAGCTGCAGGCGTCAGCAATGTAATTTATATGGTGCTCGCGATAGCAGGCGGCCTATGGATGCCGCTCGAAATCATGCCAAAAATCATGCAATCAATCGGAAAGTGGCTGCCGTCGTATAATTTTGGCAATGGCGCCTGGGAGATTATCCGCGGCAACATGCCGGATTGGAGGAATATTCTGATTTTAATCGCCTATTTAGCCGTATTTATGCTACTATCGAAGTATATTAGACGAAAACAAGAAGCGGTGTGATCAAGTTGAAAAAGTCGTTTAGCATCTTTCCAAGGCAGTTTGGATTTTTTCCTTATATCTTTCTAATTTATATCGCATTTCCCGTCATTTATGTAACGAAGGAATCAGGGCTAAAGCAGCTGTTGGGCTATGGAATGGTGCTAATATTTTTAGTAACGTACCGCCAGCTTTATTTTTCAATGGGAAAAAGAAAATTCACATACTGGTTAGCGGTTCAACTGGCCATTGTGTTTATCTTTAGTATGTTTTATAACTTAAACTATATGTTTTTAGGGTTTTTTCCGGCGAATTTTATCGGCTGGTATCACAATAAAACGGTGTTTAGGCGTGGTCTGATTGGCTTGGTGTGCGTGCAATTTATTCCGTTCATCTATCATATGATCGAGCAGAAGAGTTTTTTCACGCCAGGAGAGCTTCTGTATTTTATCCCGTTTCTCATTATCATGCTGATTTCGCCGTTTGGAATCCGCTCGATGAACCGGCGGATGGAGCTTGAGAAAGAGCTCGATCAAGCGAATAAGCAAATTCAAGAGTTGGTCAAGCGCGAGGAGCGGGTCCGGATTGCCCGCGACCTCCATGACACGCTCGGCCATACATTATCCCTGTTGACTCTAAAAAGTCAGCTTGTGCAAAGATTGACCGCGGTTGATCCGGAACGGGCGCGGCTTGAAGCGAAGGAGATGGAAGTGACCTCCCGCGCAGCATTAAAGCAGGTCCGCGAGCTAGTAACTGATATGCGGGCCGCAACGATTGCCGAGGAGCTGCTCCAGGCGCAGCAAATCTTAAGAGCCGCGGGAATAACTTATCAGTACGATGGAGATATTGTTTTTTCAAAGATTTCTCCTTTTATCCAAAATATCGTCGGAATGTGTATCCGTGAAGCGGCCACAAATGTCGTCAAGCACAGCCAGGCCGCATATTGTTCGATTTCTATCAAACTATCAGTTGAAAAAATGAGTGCGGTGGTCCGCGATGATGGGATGGGGGTTGAGCGGAACAAGCGCTTTGGCAATGGATTGAAGGGGATGGAGGAGCGGCTGGCGCTGATCGATGGGTCGATGTCCCTTTCCAATCATAACGGGGCGGTTTTGGAAATCACAGTTCCGATAATAAAAAAAGCAGGGGAGACCGCGGGATGATTCGCTTGTTTATAGCTGAAGATCAACGAATGTTACTGGGGGCATTGGGCTCCTTACTTGATTTAGAAAAAGATATGGAGGTAATCGGCCAGGCGCTGAATGGAGAGGAAGCGCTCGCCTCAATTCTCAAGCTTGAGCCGGATGTTTGCTTGATGGATATTGAAATGCCTGTCTTGAACGGGCTCGAGGTAGCGGAGGAACTCGCGCGCCGCTCAGCTCCTAGCAAGGTCATTATCCTAACTACGTTTGCCCGGCCGGGATACTTTGAACGCGCCGTAAAAATCGGCGTCCACGGGTACTTACTGAAGGATGGCGAGATTGATGAGCTCGCTGATGCAATTCGCAAGGTGATGGCAGGAAAACGGGTATTCAGCCCCGAGTTAACCTTTGATGTAATTCGCGAAGAAAATCCGCTGACGCCGAAAGAACAAGAGATTTTGAGATTAGCAGCGTTAGGGAAAACGACAAAGGAAATCACAACAGAGCTCTACCTATCATCCGGCACCGTCCGTAACTACATCTCCGAAATCATTCATAAGCTAGATGCGAAAAATCGAACCGAAGCTGCTGCCATCGCCGAAAAAAAAGGCTGGATTTAGCGGTGGTGTAGAGGCGCCTTTTAGGTGCCTTTTTTTTGTGCCCGGGGAGTGGGATTTCCCGCCATTACGGTCACAAAAACCCCTCACACTCACCTCATAGGGAAATTCCCCATTTTATCGCCCTTTCTATGTCGGACAACCTTCCTCCTATTCAGTCGAGGAATAAATTAATACGAGCGGTGAAGGGGGAATAAATTATTGTGAAAATTTTAATCGTCGGCACAGGGTATGTCGGGACGACGACAGGCCTTATTTTTTGTGAGATGGGCCACCAGGTAACAGGCCTTGACCTTGATACTCACAAATTAAAAGCATTAAAGGCTGGTAAACTATATTTCTATGAGCCCGGCCTTGAGGAACTGCTAAGCAGGCATGTCGCCGCCAAAAATATTTTTTTTACAAAAAACACAAAAAAAGCTGTAAAAGAAAATGATATTATCTTTATTTGCGTCGGTACACCAAAGGAAGCGGATGGGAGTGCGAATCTTACTTATGTAAAGAATGTTGCCGAGTCCATCGGCAAATATATGAACAAATCTAAAATCATTGTGACGAAAAGCACGGTGCCAGTGGGGACAGCAGAATTAGTGGAAAAATGGGTCGCTGGAAAGCAAACCGCACCCATTCCATTTGATGTCGTCTCTAATCCCGAGTTTCTTCGCGAGGGTACTGCCCTTCAGGACGCATTAAATCCCGACCGAATTATCATTGGCGCCACAAGTGAAGAAGCGAGAAATGTCATGAAGGAATTATACCAAGATTTCCACTGCCCAATCGTAGCAACCAACCCAAAAGCCTCTGAAATGATTAAATACGCAGCCAATTCCTTCCTAGCCATGAAGATTTCTTTTATTAACGAATTAGCTAGATTGTGCGATGATCTTAACATTAATGTGAATGATGTTTCGAAGGGGATTGGGCTTGACCAGCGGATTGGTCCACAGTTCCTCCATGCCGGCATGGGCTTTGGCGGTTCCTGTTTTCCGAAAGATGTGAATGCGCTAATCCAAACCGCGAAGGAGCAGGGCCAGCCGTTATCCATCTTAGAGCGGGTTGTGAAAGTCAACGAAGAACAGCCGCTTTATTTTATTGAAAAAATCAAACAGGCCCTCGGCGGTAAGTTGGAAAATAAGACGATTGCTGTGCTTGGATTATCTTTTAAAGCGAATACCGATGATACAAGGGAGTCGCCGAGCCTTATATTGATTGAGCGGTTACTGGCAGAACAGGTGGTGGTTAAGGTGCATGATCCAATCGTGAAACTAGGGTCTGCATACCAATATCATACTATTGAAGAAACCGTATCGGGTGCGGACGCGGTAGTCTTGGGCACGGACTGGGATGACTACAAGAATCTTGATTGGGCAAACCTCAAGTTGACAATGAAGCAGCCGTTTATTTTTGACGGAAGAAATATGCTTGATAAGGAAAATATAGTGGCTTTAGGATTTCATTATTTAGGAGTTGCCAATCATTAGAAGCAGGATAAAATGAGCATCAACTAAATTAAGATATTTCTAGCTCGGATAAACCGCGGTGTTAGATTTAGATAAAGAGGGTGAATGATAAATGATTCTTGTAACAGGAGGGGCCGGTTATATTGGCAGCCATGTCGTCCGTGATCTTGCGGATAGAGGGTATTCTGTTTTAGTTTTAGATGACTTATCAACCGGACATCTAGAGGCAGTGGATAAACGGGCAATGTTTATCCAGGGGGATACAGGAGATTCGCATGTCCTCGAAAGTATATTTCAATCCCATTCCATTCAGGCAGTGATGCATTTCGCGGCGAGCTGCCTTGTAGGTGAATCGGTCAAAGATCCTCTTAAATATTATCAAAATAATGTCGTCAATACGATTCAGCTGCTTGAAAAAATGGTGGAACATAATATTAAAAATTTTATCTTTTCCTCCACATGTGCCACCTATGGAGTTCCAGACCAAGCGGTGATTCATGAGCAACTGCCTTTGGACCCGATTAATCCCTATGGCAAATCTAAATTAATGGTTGAAACGGTTTTAAACAGTATCTCGGATAGCCATGATTTTCGTTATATTGCCCTCCGCTATTTTAATGTAGCCGGCGCCCATATTTCTGGTGAAATCGGTGAGGACCATGCTCCTGAAACACATTTAATACCAAATATTTTAAGACACTTACAGGGGAAATCCAGCTTCATCGAGATTTTTGGAAATGATTACTCGACACCAGATGGCACGTGTATCCGCGACTATATCCACGTCATGGATTTATCCGCTGGCCATATCCTGGCATTGGAGCATTTATTGCAAAACCCCGGGCTAAAAATAGCAGAAATCTTCAATTTAGGGAATGAAAGAGGCGTTTCTGTATTAGAAATGATTAACCTTTGCGAGCAGGCTGTTGGTGCCAAAGCCAATGTTAAAATTCAGCCGCGGCGAAAGGGAGACCCGCCCCATTTAGTAGCATCATCCCGAAAAATAAAGGCTTTACTAGGCTGGGTCCCTAAATATGAAATCAACAAGTCGATTGAAACAGCATGGAATTGGTTTAAGAAACATCCGAATGGTTATAAATGATAAACGAAACGCCAACGAAAAACTGATATTTTTATCGCACCATTTTCTGTACAAAAACAGCAAATTCCCGGATGTTAATGGTAATGTCATCTAATCCTGACCATTTGTGATCTGGCAAAGCAGGATCACGTTTGCTGACTTTCCCAATAAAATAATAATGTTTCAGGTCTCCCAATGAACTGATGACCCAGTATAAGGACGTGATATAACTTGGGGCAAATATTTCAAGAACCTTTGTTCCTGGTTGACAAAAGGTCAAATTTGCCAAACCTGCTCCGTGTGCGCCAACGATGACTTCAGCGGTTGAAAAGAGCTGAGCCTGTTCTTGTACGGTTAAGTTTTCAAGCTCGACCTTACTAAAGCCATATTGCGTTAACACATCCATGACCTCATTTTCATTGGTAATCCTTCGAGACCATTTTCGACTAATATAAATACGTTTTTTAGTAGACAATCTCAGCTTGTTTTTTGGTAAAAAAGTCTTCCTTAAAAATCGCCAGCCCCATTCTGTTGCAAACTTTGGCTGGGATGGAACAACTAAATTTTCTGCCTGAATATGAAAGCCTGTGTGTGTCTTGATTAATTGTTCAGCCGTTATTCCTAGTTTATGTAAAGTTTCCGTTTGAAACTGCAAATGGTCAGGCTCAGATTTTACGATAAAATAATCGGCCTTTATTCCGCTCTTATGCATTAAGTGAATGCGGGGAATCACCTCATACATCCAATGATAATAATTTCTCCCCACTATATGCGTCAAGTCCGCCGCATTTTTGAATACATGGGAAACCGCAGGCAGTTTTTTCTCTTTAAAAATGGAATGATTTGAGCGTGGTTTGACCATTTCATAGGAAACATCCCATATTAGCTTTTGATCCGGGGTGATAATCGCCCCATTTAAGCCCCATACACGTCCATTCGGAATAACACCAACATAACCTCCCTCTAAAGTATTTGGGTACCGGGCGGGAGGACGTTTTATTCGTCTTGAAAAAGAGGAATCTGGGTAAATTTCTTTAAAAAGCGGTTCCGGGAAATCAGCTCCAGACGGTGCAGCAATCCAATCTTTAAGAGAATTACAGATTTTATCCGGCGGGAGTAATTCACTCATAATATCGCCTCCAAATCATTAAGGTCTCAGATTTACTATTACCTATTCCATAGTAGATCGATATATTACTTGATTTTGATATGGGATATGCATTTGTCATGGCTGCTTAATATGGCTGCCAAACTACTAACTCATCGGAAGGATGGTCCAACAATGATGTTTGTTTCAATGGTTATGGCCGTTCATAATGGGGAAAGGTTCCTTAAGGAAGCGTTAGATCATGCTTTAGCACAAACCTATCCTCATTTAGAAATCATCATTGTTAATGATGGTTCTACTGATTCAACCCCATTAATACTAGACGAATTAAATGACCCACGGGCCCGAGTGATTCATTTAGAAAAAAATCAAGGTGCAGCACATGCCTTGAATGTAGGGATAAACAATGCTCAAGGTGATTGGATTGCGATCCAGGATGCAGATGATAATAGTTACCCCGCCAGGATAGAAGAGCAAGTAAACTATCTTCAGCAACACCCCTCACTCGTTGGCGTTGGGACATTAATCCATTGTATTTCTGGAGACGTGGATGTTCCGGACGAGGCTTATGAAGGAGTGAAAAATTTTAAAAATAGCAATATTACCAGAAGACAAATTAGAAAAATGATCTATTGGGGCTGCCCGTTAACACATAGTTCTGTCATGTTCTCTAAACGTGTTTTCCGGGAAGTGGGGGGCTATGAGCCAAAGTTTAAAATTGCCTATGATTATGATTTATGGCTGAAATTACTGGAAAAAGGTGATATGGAGGTCGTGCCAAAAATATTGCTCGATTACCGTATCCACCAAAGTTCACTCTCAAATAAGAATGAAGTTCGGACGATTGACGAGGTCCAAATGGCATCGTCCACAGCCATTTACCGCGCATTAGTTCAAGGAAAGCAACACGAGCCAAAGGTCATTATTATTGGTCCAGAAAAAGGCTGCGGAAATTATATCGCTAAGATTGCTCCAAAAAGCGGGTTGAAGGTAGTCAATATGATATATAAGAATAGAAGCAAGCAAGTTTCTGAGGCCATCCGAAAATTAAAAAAAGAAAAGGCAGATGCAATTATTGTCCTTGATGATGACGAAAAACAAACAATACTCCGAAAATTAGCAGAAAGCCGGTTAATATTAAATAAGGATGTTTATGTACTTATTAATATATTGAAATAAGCGAAATGCAAAAGAGCCAGAACCTTCAACTCCAATTTACATCGTAGAATGGAGTTGAATTAGGTGCTGGCTCTTCTAATTCTCATATTGCGCCGGATTCGATTAGTCCGTGGATTCCATGATGAAGAATAAATAAATTGTGATTCAGTTTCAGTCCCTTTTTTTCAAGGTTTTGAATCAATCCTTCTCGCACTTGATCATCGAGGATGATGATGCCATTTGTTTTTTTCTTATTAAACGAGAACTTCGGATTACTTAAGGCAGAGTAATCATCGAATTTCATTGAAAGTTTACAGCCATTATGACGAAGTGCATCCTTGAAATTATTACATGCCCTGTCCGAGCCAAGAACTAAGAACCTTGGCTGGATGCTATTTTTGGCATAAATCTCATTAATGTAGTTCATGTTTAGCTTAATAATTTCATAATAGGTGTTGTCCCATTTTTGAAACGACAACGACCCTTTATCAACCCTATAGTTGTAAAGAACTTTATTGATTTTATGAATAGATCCCACTTGGAACAGTCTCATCCAAAGGTCCCAATCGTAAGCGATTCGATAATTTGGGTTGTATCCGCCAGCTTGTTGGAATGCTTTCTTGGAGAAAAAAACAGTTCCATGACAAAAGGGGATTTGAAAAAAACGGTTTTTAGCCAATTCCTCGCCCGATTCCAATGAATTAAAATAGATGTTTACCCCGTTAAGCTGATCTTCTACTAGTGAATCAGAAAAACATTTAACAAAACTTCCGGCTGCAATCACATCAGGGAGGGATTGTACATATTTCAATTGTTCCTTGAGTCTTTCGGCATCACTACGATCATCGGCATCCTGAATAGCTATCCATTTACCCTTTGCCTTTTTTATCCCAAGGTTAAGGCAATAAGCAGCCCCCATATTCTTCTCTAGGTTAATCACTTTTACCCGATGGTCAGTAATGGCTTTTAATACATTTATTGTATTATCGGTTGAACCATCGTTAACAATGATATATTCAAATTCATTATAGGATTGCGAAAGAACACTGTTAATGGCTTCCATTAGAAATTCCTCACCATTAAATACAGCGGTAATGACCGACACAAGCGGGGAAATGTTCCTTCTATTTGAATAGTTTACTATAGCACGATTGCTTTGCTGCAAAGGGTAGGGAATTCGGTTCTGTAATTCCTCGGAATCTCGATAAATTGATTTTGTTTTCGAATCAATAAATTCGCCGCTATTAAAATAATTATAACACCATGGGCAATCCTTCAAGGTGTGATAACCAAACGTTTCAATCTCTTTGATATATTCATCCTTTAATGTAATTAAAATATCATTCTTATTTGTTATATACTTATTTAAATTGTCATCGAACCATTTCCCTAGTCCGGAAAAATGAATAAATCGAAGCGGATTGCCATTAATGACATACTGGTTATCCTTTGTTTTCATAATCCTGCGCTGCGAAAGGTTCCAGCTGGCAAAATTATATCCCTCATGCTTTAATACCTTATAGTTGTCAAAAAAGCAGGGAATGAGATCTAACCATTTTTGGTCAAGAAACAAGCCGTAGTCAGGTTCAATATAACAAAAGTTATACACCCGATTTGCCCACCAGTTAAGAAACTCGAATGTTTCCGCATCCCTTTTAATTCCAATCATTCCACCATTAAAGACCCCATCTTTTAAATTCGTTATCTCTGCCCAAATCGCGTGGGGGTTTTCTTGATGTGTGAGCCGATGCGGTGTAATCACTATTGAATATTGTGTTAAAAGGTGTTGGAGCTCTTCTAGGGGACTATACACTTTTATGTCAGAATCTAAATAAATGAACGTTTCTTCCTTTTTGTTTCCGTTCAATAGAAATCTTAATAAATACGGTTTTAGCGCACAGCAACCTTCATATATATTATATTTAAAAATAAATTTATAAAAGTCAGGTATCCCTAAATCTTTCGCTAAGACAATCTCATCAAAGTACGGGGAGTCCTGAATGGCGGGGAGAATTTTTTCTTCCACTAAACAGAGGACAATCTTTGAATTTGGATGATGCAGCTTCAAGGACTTTCCCAATACCATAGCTAGTGGGAGATGATTCGCACATGTAATCGTTGTAAAAATCAAATGAAATTTCTCCTTTACTAGTTGGATAGTTTATTAAGCTATCGTTAAGTCAAGAAAATTAGAACACATCTATTCCTAATTTTGTTCTGTATTCCTCAATCGTTTTCTCCAGGCCATCCCTTAATGAAACGGCAGGCTCCCATCCAAGTAATCTAGTTGCTTTTTCAATGACAGGCTGCCGGACTCTCGGATCGTCCGCCGGTAGTGGATGGAATAGTATTTTGCTATCAGAGCCCGATAAAGCTTTTATTAAGTGAGCTAGTTCTAAAATGGTATATTCAACGGGATTGCCAATATTAATGATTTCCCCGTTTGCCGCTTCTTTTTCCATTAACAGCTTAAGGCCGTTAATCGTATCCGTCACATAGCAAAAAGACCGCGTTTGGGACCCATCTCCATAAACGGTAATGTCCTCACCTTTTAATGCTTGAGTGACAAAGTTGGAGATAACTCGGCCATCATCATTTGCCAGGCCTGCGGAATACGTATTAAAAATCCGAGCAACTTTCACCTCTGTCTGATAATGCGTGAAGTACAAATAGCAAAGGACCTCACCCAATCGCTTCGCTTCATCATAACAAGCGCGCGGCCCCCATGTATTGACATTCCCTCTATACGTTTCAGGCTGTGGATGGATTTCCGGTTCACCATAGGCCTCACTTGTACTTGTGTAGACGATTTTCGCTTTATGCCGCTTGGCTAATTCCAGCATGTTTTTCGTTCCAATCGTGTTTACATTAATCGTTTCAAAGGGAGCAGCCTGATAATATTTTGGGGCTGCCGGGGAAGCAAGGTGGTAAATTTCTTTCACATTTATAAAGTCAGGGTCGGTTAGGAGTTTCTGTGAACATAAATCTACCTCCTTAAAAATAAACCGGTCCCGAGGCAGGCTTTTTATGTTGGTTATTGTTCCGGAGGATAAATTATCGAGTCCAACGACGAAACATCCGTCCTCAATTAATTCCTTCGCTAGCTGCGAACCTAGAAATCCCGCCACACCGGTAATTAGCACTTTCTTTTCCATGATTCACCTCTAATTTACAAGTCTCATACATACTATGAAATAAATGAAGATTGGTATGGGTTGGAGGTGACAAACTTGATATCGATTGTGACCGTTACGATGAGGGAGAGCATGCTTGAGTTGATGATGGAGAACTTCACTAGGCAAAACATGCCAGATAAAGAACTGATTATCATCCTAAACAAGAACGATATCCGGCTTGAAAAGCCTGCGGCATCAAATATAAGAGTGTTCCAGCTCGATGAAGCAAAAACACTGGGGGAGTGCCTCAATTTCGGCGCCAGGCAAGCACGCTATGAAGTGATTGCGAAAATGGATGATGACGATTATTATTCACCGGCATATCTAACTAATTCGCTGCGCTTGTTAAAGGAAACAGGGGCAGATGTCATCGGAAAGGCCGCAATTTTTGTTTACTTTAAAAAAGATAAGCTGTTATCCATTTTTCGACTTAGAATGACTCATTTCTTTTTAAAAAATAAAAAAGTGTTTCTCGCAGGAGGGACATTAGTCTTTAAAAAAGAGGTACTTGAAAACGTACAATTCCCTCATTTGAATAGCGGTGAGGACGTTCACTTCCAACAGGAGTGCCTTGATAAACGAATCCCGCTATATTCCGGAGGCTACCATGATTATGTGCTCATTCGGTATGGGGAGGAGCACGAGCATTCCTGGCGGGTTTCGGAGGAGCGGTTTCAAAAACAATGTAAAAAGGTTGCGGTGACCGATTCGTTTGAGAAATTTGTCTAGGAAGGGGGAGGGGAGCAATGATTTCTGTTATTGTCTGCACGAATCGGCAGGAATTTGTCAATTCGATCATCCTGAATTTCCAAAAACAAACGCTTGAGGAAAAAGAGCTCATACTTATTGTCAATTCCACATCTATGCATGTTGTTGGTGGTAAAAGTGATAAACTTTTACAACTTTCGGAAGAGATAAGTCTAGGGGAATGCTTAAATCGAGGGGTTAGTTTAGCAAAATATGAGTATATCGCGAAGATGGACGACGATGATTATTATGGTCCTAACTATTTAATGGAGGCCTATCAGACGCTAAAACAAACCGATGCAGATGTGGTGGGAAAAAGCTCCTTTTATATATATTTTAAAAAGAATCAAGAATTGCGTCTCTATAATCTAAATCGAGAGAATAGGTGGATAATAAATAATCGCCCTTATCAAACCTCTTATTTTTTCAGCGGGGCGACACTAGTTTGGAAGAAACATATTTTTACCACGGTTCAGTTTCCTGACGTGAATCTTGGTGAAGATAGCGGCTTTCAACGGTTGTGCTATGAAAAGGGGATGAAAATGTATGCATTATCAAAAGAACATTATGCCTATTTGCGATACCCTGACCCTATGCACCATCATTCTGATGCAATGGAGCAGCAGTTAAGACGGCGAAGCAAATTCATCACAAACGTCGTCTCCATTGAGTCATATTTAGATCAATGAAAATAAGGCAGTGATGTATTTGTTTCACTGCCTTAGTGAGTTTAAATAATAGAGTTAGCATTCATGTAAATCAACGGAGAAGCTTTCAATATCGCTGCAGCGAATCACAGTTAATCGTTCACATACAAAAGGTGTGATCATTTCCGGCTCAATGATTTTGACAAAGCAATTCTTTACTTGTTGTAATTCCCCTGTGATGATATCGCCTGATTTATTACGAATCGTTACCTCGCTATGCTCGAATTTTTCTAAATATTCACATAAACAATCCTTCTTGCTGCTACACTTTTCTTTATCTTTATCTTTATCCTTATCCTTATTTTTTTCCTTATTTTTGTCCTTATCCCTGTCCTTATCCTTATCCTTATCTTTGTCCTTATCCTTATTCTTTTTACTATTATGGCTCATTCCTCTACACCCCCAATCAAAAAGGTTTCAAACTAATATATTCAAAAAAATATAAATGGACAGGGCAGATAAAGATTTTAATGATTTGTTATTGACAATGGTTATGAGCGGTGATAAGATATGAAAGTTGTCACCAAAACTATTAATCTTTTAAAAAAGAAAATTAAAAAGTTGTTGACAATAACATTGAAAAGATGATATGATATAAAAGTTGTCGCATCAAATTGTTCTTTGAAAACTAAACAAACAAAAACGTCAACAAACAATCTTTTTAGTTTCTTTTTTGAAACTAAGCCAACGTTTTATTTTATGAGCTAATCAACTTTCTTGGAGAGTTTGATCCTGGCTCAGGACGAACGCTGGCGGCGTGCCTAATACATGCAAGTCGAGCGAATCTTTGGGAGCTTGCTCCCATTGATTAGCGGCGGACGGGTGAGTAACACGTGGGCAACCTGCCTGTAAGACTGGGATAACTTCGGGAAACCGGAGCTAATACCGGATAATCCATTTCCTCTCATGAGGAAATGCTGAAAGTCGGTTTCGGCTGACACTTACAGATGGGCCCGCGGCGCATTAGCTAGTTGGTGAGGTAACGGCTCACCAAGGCGAC
>NZ_JBHVSI010000004.1:0-318001 GCF_042885335.1 Neobacillus sp. NPDC058068
GCTCCCAAAGATTCGCTCGACTTGCATGTATTAGGCACGCCGCCAGCGTTCGTCCTGAGCCAGGATCAAACTCTCCAAGAAAGTTGATTAGCTCAATTGTTACGTTGGCTTAGTTTTTTTAAAAAACTAAAAAATATTGTTTGTTGACGTTTTTGTTTGTTTAGTTTTCAAAGAACAATGTATTTACCAGCGAAAAAATATTATTGTTTTCTTCGTGGCTTGTACTCTCTTTTTTTAATCAGCCGCTTTAAAGCGACCTCATTAATTTATCATATTCAACTTCGTAATGTCAACAACTTTTTTAATTTCTTTTTTTCGTTGTTTGACTCTCTCGAAGAGGACGAGATTTAATATAACATGAAAAAATAATGATTGCAATATAATTTTAAAAAGTTTTTTCAAAATGGTTTTCGCAATCATCATTTATCATAATACGAGTGAAATCATTACTATTTTTCCACTATTTTATTTAATTTCGCTTTTTTCCTTTCAGACATGACAAATAACAGAATTCCGCCAATTACAATTAATCCACCCAAAACTTGAGTCCAAACCACATTTTCATCTAATAAGTAGTAGGCGAGAACTGCGGCTCCGACTGGTTCGAATAAGATCGCCATTGAAATGGTCGAGGTACTGAGCCATTTTAACGACCAATTGAATAAGGTATGGCCAAGTAGATTTGGAATAAGGGCAAGCAAGATGAAACATACCCAATCTTGTTTTGGGTACGGAAATAATGGCTGACCCGCTGCCAAGACATAAATTAACAGGGTGATCGAACTCATAAAATAGACGACAAATGTATATGTAATAAGTGATAGCCTTTTTCGAACATCTTGACCAAATAATAAATAGGCAGTAATTAAAGCACAGGCGATTAGGGCAAGTAAATCTCCAATTAGTGCATTACCGCTAATTCGGAAATCCCCCCAACTAATGAGGACACTCCCAGCAATAGCAATGATTCCGCTGATAATCGCCTTACCCGAAAATTTCTCCTTGAAGAAAAAATAGGTTCCCACAAATGCAAATAAAGGTTGCAGGGTAACAAGAACTGTTGAACTCGCTACCGAAGTGTAGTTTAAGGACTCAAACCACAGGATAAAATGGAATGCCAGTAATACTCCTGCAATGGCTGAAAAAAGCCAGTCCTTTTTGGTGATATGACGAAACTCGGAAACATATTTCGTTAGGAAAATAGGAAGCATGAGTAGGACAGAAAAAAGTAAACGGTAAAAAGCAATAACTCCTGATGGAGCTGAACTCAGCTTTACAAAAATGGCCGATGTCGATACCGAAATCACACCAACCGCCAGTACGAAATATGGATTAATTTTTGATTCTTCCATGACGATCTCCTTTATAGTACTATAAGTTTGATTTCATTATTTTACTGTTATTAAATCATTTTTACTATATAAATACATTATATCAATAGAACTTAACATTGGACGTGAATTTAGATGAGTAGTATTGATATCGAAATTTTAATGAAGTTAGGAATTTCTGCTGTCTTCGGGTTAATAATCGGTCTCGAACGAGAGCTAAAAAGAAAACCAGTCGGCTTAAAGACGAGCCTTGTTATTTCCACCGTAAGCTGTCTACTGACCATTGTTTCAATTGAATCAGCTTATATGTTCCCTGATTCGGATCATGTTAAGATTACAATGGACCCGCTCAGGTTGGCAGCCCAGATTGTATCGGGCATGGGCTTTATAGGTGCTGGAGTCATCTTAAGGAGAGGCAATGACAGCATTTCCGGGCTCACGACGGCTGCGATGATCTGGGGGGCGGCAGGAATTGGAATTGCCGTTGGAGCTGGATTTTTTATAGAAGCATTTGCTGGTGTGGCCCTGCTTATTATTAGTGTTGAACTAATCCCTTATTTAGTGAAGTTCATTGGCCCTAAACAATTAAGGGAAAAAGAAATCATGCTCCAACTTTTTATTAAGGAAAAAGTCCAAATCGATAAAGCCATTTCTTTAATAGTAGAAAAAAAGTATATCATTCGAAGGATTCGCATTAAAGATTTAGACAACGGAGATCATCTCGTGCAAATATTAGTTGCTGTAGATTATCGTGAAAAGACAACGGATGTTTATTTTTTTATTTCAGAATTAGAAGGAGTGCGGAAAGTGGAAGTTGAAAGCATGAGGTAACACTAAAATTTTCTTTCCGCTTTTTTTTAAATTCCCTCTTGCAAGAATCAGTTTTTACAGATATAATTTTTCTTGTACCAAACAAGGGGGCTTAGCTCAGCTGGGAGAGCGTTTGGCTGGCAGCCAAAAGGTCAGCGGTTCGATCCCGCTAGTCTCCATATTAAACAATAAAAAACCCTAGTCATATCAACTATGACTGGGGTTTTTTATTGTTTTCGCATTGTTCCATACTGGAGCTTGATAGTAGGCCTTTAGGAGCATTTTCCTCTTTTTACAATTTCTTCTTGCGTATTTATTTCTATTTCTACTATAATTATAAACAAATTATATTTATAAAATTTAGAAAAATCTGCATTTAAGAAGGTGAGTAAAGCAAAATTTTCAACCAAAATGCCGCAAACTAATTTTTTCAGCAAATGACCAATCAGCATTGTCTTTTTAACCTCAGATTTGAACAAAGGGTTTTATACGAGAGGGGGAGCTTCCATTGGAAGCACGAAAAACAAAGGCTTATTCTGAAAGCGATTACAGTTCCATTGTTCAATCACCATCATTCCAAGCATTACTCTCTGAAAAGAAAAAATTTATTATCCCGGTCACGATTTTCTTTTTTTGCTTCTATTTTGCCTTACCTATTTTAACTTCCTATTCCACCGTGTTAAATCACAAGTTTATCGGCAGTATTACCTGGGCTTGGGTTTTTGCTTTCATGCAATTTGTTATGACCTGGGGATTGTGCATGCTTTACTCTAAAAAAGCGGCTAAATTTGATGAATTAGCGAACCAGGTTATTCAAGAAGGGGGAAATCGCTGATGAACACTTCTGCTTTTATCATGTTTCTTGGAATCGTTTTTGTAACGTTGATCATTACATACTACGCTTCTAAAAAAACAAAAAATGCTAGTGAATTTTACACGGCCGGCGGTGGGCTAACGGGCTGGCAAAATGGACTAGCCATTGCCGGGGATTATATGTCGGCCGCTTCCTTCCTAGGAATTGCCGGTGCGGTGGCCTTAACGGGGTTTGATGGCTTCTTTTACAGCATTGGTTTCCTAGTTGCCTATCTGGTTGTGCTTTATTTAGTAGCTGAGCCGTTAAGGAATCTCGGAAAATATACGTTTGCCGATATGATCGCCTCACGTTTTGATGCCAAAAAGGTTCGCGGCTTTGCCGCAATGAACACGGTAACCATCTCGATTTTTTATATGATTGCTCAGCTTGTCGGTGCAGGTGCACTTATTAAATTATTATTAGGCTTGGATTACACAACATCTGTTTTGATTGTTGGGGTTTTGATGACAGTCTACGTAATTTTTGGCGGCATGCATGCAACGAGCTGGGTGCAGATCATTAAAGCTGTTCTTTTAATGGGCGGAACCTTCTTAATCTCGATTATTGTTTTGGCCAAATTTAACTTCAGTATTACCGATATGTTTGCGCAAATGAAAACGGCAACACCTTTGAAGGAATCGTTCTTAAATCCAGGGGTTAAATACAAGATTGGTCTTGATACCATATCATTAAATATGGGTCTTGTGTTAGGTACTGCCGGGCTGCCGCACATCTTGGTCCGCTTTTTTACCGTAAAGGATGCGAAAACAGCTCGTTCTTCTGTCGTCTATGCCACATGGGTGATTGGAATTTTTTATGTAATGACAATCTTTCTAGGCTTCGGAGCTGCCGCCTTTGTTGGTAATTCTGCCATTGTAACGGCAAATCCTGCCGGGAATATGGCTGCACCTCTGTTAGCAAAAGCGATTGGCGGCAATATGATGTTTGCCTTTATTTCAGCAGTCGCCTTCGCAACAATCCTAGCTGTTGTAGCCGGGCTTGTTTTGACAGCCGCTTCGGCGTTTGCCCATGATTTCTATAATGAAATCCTCCGCAAAGGAAAGGCTACGGAAAAGCAGCAGGTTAGTATGGCACGCTGGGCCGCGATCGGAGTTTCGGTTATTTCGATTATTCTAGCATTAGGGGCACAAACACTGAACGTTGCCTTCCTTGTATCCCTAGCTTTTGCAGTGGCAGCCAGTGCAAACTTACCTGTTATCATTTATACCATCTATTGGAAAAAATTCAATACAACTGGCGCCGTATGGGCAATGGTCGTTGGACTTATTTCCGCAATCGGTCTTGTTATCATCAGTCCGAATGTTTTCAGTCCAGAGGCCGGTAAAGCTATTTTTGTCGGCAACCCGATCTTCCCTTATTCAACACCAGGAATTGTCTCTATCCCGCTTGGATTTTTAGCAGGGTATCTCGGAACCCTCTTCTCCAGTCAAAAAGCTGATGTGAAGAAATACGAGGAAGTGCTAGTAAAATCAAATACGGGAATTGGGATGGCAAATAACCGCTAAATAAAAGTGGGACTGAAGTTTTTCTCAGTCCCACTTTTATTTATCATTTTGGATAACTTCGTTTCGTTTTACCGCTTGATTTACGAGCATCTTCCCGTTTATTTTTTGGGGGTGCTCCTATAGTAGTTTTGTTTCTTCTTTTATCTGGACCAGCTTTGGTTCCCCGTTTTTGCCCGCTTCTATTCTCATTCGGGCTCGAATGCGTTCGATTCCGCGGTCCGCTTTTTTGATTTTCCCTCGCTGTACCTCGTTTATCACTCTTACTATTAGGCAGGCCACCGCGCGAATTGTTTTCGCTCTCCTCAGAATTACCTGTGTCCTGCTTTTGAATGGTAATATGCAGTTCTTTTTCAATCATAGTGAGCACAGGTACATTTGCTGATGTATATAATGTAATCGCTATGCCGGTCATTCCCGCTCTGCCCGTTCTTCCAATACGGTGAATATAGCTTTCCGCATCCTCAGGAATATCGTAGTTAAACACATGGGTAACCCCTTCAACATCGAGTCCCCTGGCAGCTACATCGGTTGCTACTAATAATTGTGTCTCAGCATCTCTAAAGCGTTTCATCGCCTGTTCTCTTTTAGCTTGTGACAAATCGCCATGCAATTCATCACAGGGAAAACCGTGGGCTTTAAGCGCATCATAAAGTTTGCTTACTCTCCGTTTTGTCCGGCAAAAAATAACCGCTAAAAACGGCCGATGCGTTTCAACTAAGTGAATGAGCGCTGCTTGTTTCCCACGGTCAGTTGTATGAATGGCAAGCTGTTTGACATTGTCTGCCGGTCCTTGTGTTTTTTCCACCTGAATGTATTCCGGCTCACGCATATGCTTTTTGGCCAATTGGCGGATTTCCGGCGGCATCGTTGCCGAGAATAACATTGTTTGTCGTTCAGTCGGTGTTTCCCTAATAATATCTTCCACTTCACCAAGAAAGCCAATATGAAGCATTTGATCTGCTTCATCTAAAACAAGGAAGGATATTTCTGATAATCGGACTGTTTCTCTTCTTATGTGATCCAACAGCCTGCCGGGTGTTCCAACGACAATTTGCGGATTCTTCTTTAGTTTTTTTAGCTGTTTAGCAACATCCTGACCGCCATACACAGCTAAGACATCGACACCCTCAATATCAGCGATCAATTTTTCAATTTCTACCGTGATTTGCAACGCCAGTTCTCTTGTAGGAGTCACAATGAGCGCTTGAACATGCCCTGCATCCCGGTCTATTTTTTCAAGAATTGGCAGGATAAAGGCAAATGTCTTCCCTGTTCCCGTTTGCGCCTGGGCAATAATATCGTTCCCTTTCATCACAAGTGGAATCGCTTGTTCTTGGATTGGTGTCGGTTTAGCGACACCATGGCCGCGTAATTTATCTACTACTACTTCTGAAATACCTAATTCTAAAAAATCTGACAAAACTACCCCTACTTTCACATTTCCTATCCATTAATATTGCGTGTTTATCGTCATAATTGCAAATATCAATCTGTTAAATGGAAAAGGAGTGAGCTTCTTTTGAAGATGTGTGGCCTCTAGTTAACAATTTTCAACTTTATCTTGTTTTCTTCCAATTGCTTTTTCGTATTTTTAGCTATTTTTGAATCAGTAATAATCGAGTCGACATTTGAAAGCGAGGCAATTTGTGAAAAAGCGCGTGTTCCAAATTTACTGGAATCAACCATTAAGATTGTTTTATCTGCGGTCTCCATCATTTTCCCTTTCAATAAGGCTTGCAACTCATTGGAATCACTTAAACCATTTTCAAGATGAACTCCTTTGCAAGAAAGGAATGCTTTATTAACGTGATAAAAACTAAGAGAGCGTTCTGCAAGCGGTCCTACATATGACAAAGAGCTGGACAGTAATTGTCCCCCAGTAGAAATGACTTTTATTTGCTCCTTTTTACTTAGCTCGATGGCTACTTTTATGGAATTAGTCACAACTGTTAAAGGGATATCCGGCAATTCCTTTGCTACATACCAGGCTGTAGAACTTGCGTCAAGAATGATTTGGTCACCCGGCTCTATGAGTTGAACTGCTTCAACTGCTATCGCTTTCTTTTCCCCTACATTCGTGATTTCCCTTTCCAGATAAGAAGGCTCAGATTGATCCTTCTCAACACTTACTGCACCGCCATGACTCCGCATTAATAGATTCTCTTTTTCCAGCTTCTCAAGGTCACGACGAATTGTTTCTTCCGTTACGGAGAAAATTTTGCTTAGTTCGGATACCCGAATACTTAAACGGTCATTTACTAGTTCTACAATCTTTCTCTGTCTTTCCGCTACAAGCACTAGCCCTACACCCTTCCTGATCATAACAAAAGTGGATTTATTTTGATATTCCTTTATTTATCTGTCATTTCCCAAAATAATATATCATAACTTTTGAAAAACAAAAAGACAATCCTTAAAAATAGGCTGTGTTAAAAGTGAATGTTGATTTCCGTTCCAGGCGCGAGCGGTTCGCGGGGCGGGCGGTGAGCCTCCTCGGCGCTAAAACGCCTGCGGGGTCTCACCTGTCCCGCTGCTCCCGCAGGAGTCTCGCGCCTTCCACTCCAATCAACATTGTGCTCAAGATCAACAATGTTCTTTAACACAGCCTAAAAATAAGACCCCAACAAATAGTGGAGTCACCAAATTGATATTCTAATCATTTTATCTTGTAAACGCAGCCGGTACACCGCCATCAACGGTTACCATAGATCCAGTTGTTTTTTCTGATTTTGAAGAAGCAAAGAAGGCTATTGCTTCGGCAATATCTTTTGGATAAATGTTCACAAGCAATGTCGTACGTTTACGGTAATGTTCTTCTAATTGGTCAGGGTGGATTCCGTATGCTGCAGCACGTTCCTCACGCCAGCTTGACCCCCAAATCGCTGAGCCTTGGAGGACCGCGTCCGGAAGAACTGAATTCACACGAATTCCGTACTGACCGCCTTCAGCTGCAATACATCTGGCAAGGTGGGTTTCAAGCGCTTTAACAGAGCTATAGGCCGCTGCATTTTTTCCGGCATAAATTGAATTTTTCGACCCAACGAAGACCATACTTCCGCCAATTCCTTGCTGCTTCATTTGCTTGAATGCTTCGCGGGCAACTAGGAAATAGCCAGTTCCTAAAACATTCATATTTAAATTCCATTCTTTAAGGGTGGTTTCGTCGATTGGACTTGATGTTGCAAGACCGGCATTGTTCACAATAATATCTACACCGCCAAAACTGAGGGCAGTTTGGTCGAACGCTGCATGGACATCATCTTCTTTTGTAACGTCCATTTTAACTGCAAGGGCACGTCCTGTTCCGTACTTTTCATTAATTTCTGCAGCCACCTTTTCTGCACCTTCAATATTCAAGTCCGCAACAACCACATGGGCACCTTCCGAAACGAAGCGGCGGCAAGTTTCACTGCCAATTCCGCCGGCGCCCCCAGTAACAAAAGCTACTTTTCTAGAGAATTCAGCTTCAGCTGGTGCAAGTGTTAACTTATACAGTTCTAATGGCCAATATTCTACGTTGTAGGATTCGTTTTCACTTAAAGAAACAAAGTTTCCAAGAGTGGTAGACCCTTTCATAACTGCAATTGCCCGATGGTATAATGCACCGCTTACTCTTGAATTCGCGACATCCTTACCGGTATTTACCATGCCGATTCCAGGGATAAGAATCACTCGTGGAGCTGATTCAAACATTTTATCGCCTTCATGCTTATTGCGCTCAAAATATTCCTCGTATTCTGCTTTAAAGCTGGTAATCCCATCTTTTACACTTGCAATTAGCGCTTCGACAGCCATTGTTTGTGGATTCCAATTAATATAAAGCGGCACACGTTTTGTATGAACAAGGTGGTCAGGGCATGCTGCACCTACTTGGGATAGTTCTGATGCCTGATAGCTATTAACAAATTGGAGGACGTCCTCACCACGGTCATAGGTTAATAGCATTTTCTTTTCACCGCTTACGGCACCGCGAATAATAGGCATCACATTAGCTAGAATACTAGTCGCTTCTTCTTTAGAAAGAGATTCATATTTTTGCCCGCCAAACAAGGAGACTTCATTCATTTTTTCATTTATAAACTGTTCTGCTTCGCTAATGATCTCAATCGTTTTGGCATAGGACTCCTCTGACGTTTCTCCCCATGTGACCAGTCCATGCTTTTCCATTAAGACAAGTTCCGCATTCGGGTTATTTATTACCCCTTCTGCAATCATTTTTGAAAGGGTAAAGCCAGGGCGTACATACGGAACCCAGACAAAACGATTGCCAAAAATCTCTTCAGCCAGCTGCTTGCCATTGTCTGCACAGCAAAGGCTGATGATGGCGTCTGGGTGGGTGTGGTCCACATGTTTAAAAGGCAAGAATGCATGGAGTAATGTTTCAATCGATGCCCTTGGATGTTTACTGTCAATCATACAATGTGAAAGATAGGCAACCATCTCTTCATCTGACATTTCCTCCCGTTCAAATAATGGACGGATATCTTCTAAATTTAGGCCAGTGAAATTAGGTGCTTTCATGGTTGCTAAATCAGAACCGCTTCCTTTAACCCACATAACCTCAATATCACGGCCGCGGAAATCCTTTTCAACCGTCTTCATGGATGTATTACCGCCGCCCCAGTTACACACCGCACGATCTGACCCGATTAAATTAGAACGATAAACTAGTTCTTCTACCCCTTTGGAAAGCAGAGAGGCTTTTTCTTGATTCCAGTGATTTTTAACCATCCGAATTCCCCCGTTTCATATTTATAATTTTCTGTTTCTATTATAAAATACTTCCGTTTATTTTTGAATATAAAAATATTTTTTTGTTTACGTTTATTCATTTTTATTTAATTTGGATATTATTTTTTCAAGCCCAACTTCCGTAATAAAAACCCCTGAATGGTGAATCAGGGGTTTTATACCAATACGTTTTTTAACGATATAAAGGACCAAAATTTTGGCAAGCCCTGAAATCGGCACCCTCCGGATCTTTAGTACCGAACATTCCCCACGCACTTGGTCTAAAAATTTCCTTCTCGTCAACATTATGCATATTCACAGGAATTCGCAGCATGGAAGCAAGTGTAATCAGTTCCCCGCCAATATGACCGTAACTCATTACACAATGATTTGCTCCCCAATTATTCATTACAGAATAGACATCTTTAAATACCCCTTCACCCGTTATGTTTGGTACAAACCAAGTTGTCGGCCAAGTAGGGTCAGTACGCTCATCAAGCGTATCATGAACCTGATCTGGCAGCTCAACTGAGTATCCTTCCGCAATTTGCAGAACTGGTCCAAGTCCTTTAACAAGATTAATTCTTGCAATGGTCACTGGCATACCGCCCTTTGTTAAGAAATCACTTGAATAGCCGCCACCGCGGAAGTATCCAGTGGATGCTGGTCTCCAACTAATAACATCCAAACATTTTTGCGCTTCTGCCTCAGTAATTTCCCAGAATGGCTTAATTACTGGTTTGCCGTCCCTCGTTTGTTCTCCTGTGCCATCAAGGGCTGCAGGACCAGAATTAATCAAATGAATAAATCCGTTTTCCGCCATGCCTTCAGGTTTATACCCTGTTACACGTTCCACTGCTGCCGGACTCCAATATGTTCGAACATCCGCAAACACCTGAGCAGTATTTGTTAGTAAATGGCCAAAAAGCATCGTCACACCGTTTAGGCTATCATTTTCTGTCGCAAGAAGGTATGGCGGACGGATACCGTTCCAATCGAAAGAGGAATTTAAGATTGCCTCCATAAAATCACCGTTCGGGAAATGGTCGGTCCATTGCCGCTGCCCTTGGAATCCGCCAACAATTGCGTTATGCCCCAATGCTTCTTCTCCAAAACCAATTTCCGCTAATCTCGGATTTCCAATCATTAAGTCGCGCGCAATCAGTGCCATTTTTACACTAACTTCCCAATCCCGGTCCTTTTCTTCTCGTGACTTCTGCATGTCCTCCGGATTATTATCGGGACCTTCCTTACAATTTTCTTTCACCCAGCTTAATGCTCGTTCATACTCTTCTTGATCATAAATTTCCTTATCCATTCTTCTAATAAACTCAGAACTATCAATATATTCATTTCTCATACCGAGATATTCTTGGAAAAAGCTCTCTTGCACCATGCTCCCGGCAATCCCCATTGAGACGCTGCCCATTGAAAGATATGATTTCCCTTTCATGGCGGCTACTACAAGCCCTGCTTTGGCAAATTGAAGCAGTTTGTCTTTTACATCATCTGGAATCGTAGTATCGCCGACGTCTTGAACATCCTTACCGTAAATTCCAAATGCAGGGATACCCTTTTGGTTATGTGCTGCAAGGACGGCTGCCAGATAAACCGCTCCCGGGCGTTCAGTTCCATTAAATCCCCAAATCGCTTTCGGGATATCTGGTGTCATATCCATTGTTTCTGAACCATAGCACCAGCAAGGCGTGACAGTAATGGACACCCCAACACCAGCTCTGGCAAACTTTTCTGCCGTCTGGGCAGCTTCTGCTACTCCGCCGATGCAAGTGTCAGCGATAACACATTCAACAGTCTCACCATTATAATGCTTTAAGTTTTCAGTTAAAAAATTAGCAACTAATTTTGCTAGATTCATTGTTGTTTCTTCTAATGATTCACGAACACCATTTCTTCTTCCATCTATTGTTGGTCTAATACCGATTTTCGGTAATTGTCCATAATATCTGTTCTTGATTGTATTCATTGTAAATGTCTCCTTTTTATCTATTTTAAAAAGCGAATAAAGCGTCCATAAGCATCTTGCCAGTCAGACTGATTTTGCGGTTCATAAGTCTTCAGTGGAAACGATCGTTCAACGATTTCTCGTCCTTCTTTTAGATTCTTGATTTCTCCAAGGGCAATCCATTGAGATAAAGAATTGCCAATTGCACTTGCTTCAATTGGACCGGCAACAACAGTGCGATTTGTCGCATTAGCGGTAAATTGACAGAGGAATGGATTCTGAATTCCTCCTCCACCCATATGAATAACTTTTATTGGGTTACCTGTTAATTCTTCCAATCGCTCGATAACCCAGCGATATTTCAATGATAAGCTTTCCAATATACAGCGCAGGAAATCACCGTTCGTCTCAGGCGGCAGCTGTCCTGTTTTTATACAGTAATCCCTGATTTGTTTTGGCATATTTACTGGATTAAAGAAATCAGAATCATCAGGATCAATAAACCGTTGAAAAGGCTTGGTATGCTGTATTAATTGACCCTCTTCTTCATAAGTAATGTGCTTCCCTGCTTTTAACCACGCTGATCGGCATTCTTGCATGAGCCATAGTCCCATCGTATTTTTAAGCAGACGGTATTCGCCATCCGCTGTTCCTTCATTTGTGAATCCCCATTCCAATGCTTTTTCAGTTACGACCGGCTCACATACCTGGACTCCCATCAAAATCCATGTTCCACAGCTCATGAAAGCAGCATTGTCTGTTTTAATTGGTAATGCTGCAAGGGCGCAAGCAGTATCGTGGCCTGCTCCAGCGACAACTTTAACCGGTGAAATTCCTACTTCTCGATTAAGCGAATCAAGCGTTAAGCCAAGCACCGTTCCCGTCTCAACGATATTTGCCATTAATTTCGTAGGTAGGTTTACTTTTTCCATAAGTGAAAAATCCCAATTACGCTGCTTGTAATTATATAAAGATGTAGTTGTACTTATCGTGTATTCATTGGCTTTTACACCGGAAAATAAATAGCTAATTAAATTTGGCGTCAATAAAAGGGAAGCCGCTTTTTCAAGCAAGTCAGGATTTCTCTCTTGAATCGCCAACAGCTGACAAATGGTGTTTATGGCCGCCGGTTCTATACCCGTCAGCATGAAAAGTTCTTCCTTTGAGGTTATTTTTAATAGTTCTGTTAAACTATCTGTAGTTTGTGGATCTCGATACGAATAGGGATTTCCAAGAAGCTCACCAGTTGCCGAAAGCAATCCGAAATCCACTCCCCATGTATCGATAGATAAACTTTCAATCGTCTTATACCCCTTATGAATACTTTTTACCATGCCATTCTTCATTTCTTGATAGATTCTGAGAATATCCCAATAATAGTGGCCCGTTAACTGGACTGGATAATTAGGGAAGCGATGGATTTCTTCCAGATGCAGGCTTCTTCCATCAAATCCACTGACCATTAGGCGGCCATTTGATGCACCTAAATCGAAAGCCCATACATTTTTCATTCATTCACGCCCTTTGGGAAAAATTCAATTAGAATCTTTCAACAGCTCCGATCGATATTTCTCAGATGATAGATTCCTTAGCGCTTGGCATTCTTCTTCTGTCAGAATCCTTGGCACTCCGACAGTTGAAGCAATGGTATAAACCTTAGCCGATTCTTCAACGATCTGCATAAAGAAGTAGGCTTCCTTCATCGTCTTTCCAACTGTAAGGACTCCGTGATTCCTCATTACAACGACATCAGTCTCCGGAATCACTTCAGCAACTGCGTCCGCCAATACTTCTGTTGTTGGAATTAAGTACTCTAAATAAGAAACATTTCGAATCATCGCCGGAAAGTCTGGAAATAGACTTGGAATATCGTGACCGGCAGAAGAAACGCCGACTGAATAGCTTGGATGTGCATGGAGAACTGCTGTTATCTCTGGTCGTTGACGAAAACATTCAAGATGCATCAAAACTTCAGAAGAAGGTTTTAATTGATCTAATACTTCGCCAGTTTCAATGTCTACCCGGACCCATTGATGATCTTCAATTTCTTGAAGATCAAAGCCGCTTGGGGAAATATACATAATATTTCCGTCACGCATACTTAAATTTCCTCCTGCCCCAACAACGAGGCCCGATCTTACAATTTTATCGGCATACTCCCTTAAATCCTTGATGACATTTGACAAACATCTCACCTCTTTAAATTATTGAACTGGCTGGTTTGTTAATTTTTCTATTAGTGAATCAATGACTTTTAAGTTGGCCAAACTATCCTCACCTGTGTAACTAGGTTCTCTGTTGTTAATGATACAGTCGGCAAAATGTTCTACCTCTAATAAATACTGATCACCGTTAATGATGAATTCTTTGTATTCATTGTCCAGGTAAATCTGTACCATTCCATTACCAGCATTTAAATCAGGTCGATAGGCATACGGTACACGGATAGTTCCCTTAGTCCCAATAATCTCATATTCATGTTTTAATGTTGCATCAAAACTGCACATAAAAGCTGTATATACGTTACCAGGAAAAAGCATCACGGCAGCAGCTGATGTATCTACGCCATCTGGATTCATATCACCAAGGATTGCCATATTTAATGGCTCTGTCCCCAATATATAACGAATTGAATTTATACAATAACAGCCAATATCATAAAGGGCTCCGCCACCTAAATTAGGATTTAAGCGGATATTTCCAACCCGATCTTCCATATAGAAGGAAAAATAAGCTCGCACCATTTTAATATCGCCAATGACCTTTTCAGTTAATAACTCCTTTACCTTTTTATGTTGGGGATGGAAACGGTACATGAACCCTTCCATAAAGATAACCCCGTTGTTTTTACAGGCAAGGATCATTTCCTCTACCTTCTTTGGATCCAATGCCGCCGGTTTTTCACACAACACATGTTTTTTCGCCCTTGCTGCCTTAATTGTCCATTCATAATGTGAATTGTTCGGTAATGGAATGTAGACAGCCTCTATGGAAGAATCCTTCAGTAACTCTTCATAACTCTCATAGAAATTTGGAATATGAAATTGTTCAGCAACATCAGCAGCTTTTCCACTACTACTGGCTACGGCATAAACTTCACCATTTGAAGACTGTTGTATTGCAGGAATTACCTGTTCGACCGCGATGGTTGCGGTGCTTAAAATACCCCATTTTATTTTTCTGCCCATTGCAATCCCCTCTTATAGTAAGAGGATACTCTTTATTTGAGCATCCTCCACTTATTACTTATTCGTAAAGAACTGCCTTAATTTTTTCGTCATCAATATTAGATTTATCGTAATAGTAGAAACCGGTATCAATATTTTTCTCAACTGTTTTTCCATTGATCGCGTCGACCGCAGCCTTTACAGTTTCGTAACCTATTCCAATTGGGTTCTGCGTAATAGCTCCTGCCATTAAACCATTTTTAATCGCATCAATTTGCTGTTTTCCAGAGTCAAAGCCAATTACTACTACGTCTTTCTTATTCATTTCAGAGACGGCATTTACAACACCAATCGCGGAACCTTCGTTGGTACCAAAAATACCCTTAAGATTTGGATGTGCTTGCATAATCGCCTTGGCAGCATCTGTCGATTTTAGATGGTCACCGCCGCCATACTGAATGTCGACAATTTTGATATCCGGATATTTCTGTTCGATTTGATTTTTAAAGCCATCACGGCGGTCTTTACCAGTTTGACTCACTTGGTCATGAGCTACTATGGCAATTTCACCTTTTCCACCAATTAATTCAGCCATTTTATCTGCTGCAAGAGCTGCGGCTGCACGGCTGTCAGTTGCAGCTGTCGCCAACGGAATTGGGCTGTCCACACCCGAGTCAAAAGCAATAACTGGAATTTTCTTATCTTTAGCTTCTTCTAAAAGCGGTATGGCTGCCTGGCTGTCTAAAGCGGCAAATCCAAGTGCCGCAGGCTTTTTATCAAGTACTGCACGAAGCATTTCAATTTGTTTATCTACTTGTGATTCGCTTTCAGGGCCTTCAAATGTAACCGTTACATCAAACTCTTTTGCCGCCTTTTCCGCACCTTGCTTTACAGCTTGCCAGAATTGGTGTTGAAACCCTTTTGAAATAATCGCAACATAAGGTTTTCCATCTTTCTTTCCACCACTTTTAGAATCATCTGTGCTGGAGCCTGTTTTGTCAGAGCAGGCACTTAATACTAAAGAGAATAAAAGCATGGCACCTAGAAAAATACTACTTATCTTCTTCAAATGATATTCCCCCTAAATTTTTTATATTATTCTCTTAAAAAGAGATTAATACCGTCAGTTTATTTTGATTTTTTATTTCTTATTACGTCCGCATATACGGCGAACAAGATGACTGCGCCGACAACTACAGTCTGCCATTCCTGCGGAACGGATAAAATCCGCAGACCATTTGTTAGGACACTCATAATTAAGGCGCCGATTACTGTACCTAGAATCGTTCCCTTGCCACCGCTTAAGGAAGTTCCACCGATCACAACTGCAGCAATCGCTTCCAATTCATAGCCTTGACCTAATGCAGGTTGTGCTGAATTCAGGCGAGAAGCCATCACAATACCAGCAACCCCTGTAAAAATCCCGGCAATGATATAAATAATAACTTTCCACTTGTTCACATTGACACCTGATAATCGAGTTGATTCCTCATTACTTCCAATTGCAAATGTATACCTGCCAATGATGGTTTTATTTAAGAGAATCCCTCCAATGATTGCCATTAGAAAGAAAATCACAACCGCATTCGGAACTCCGGGAATCGAATTGCCCATTGCTATTTTTGTGAAGCTGCGAAAAGAAGTGAAATAGATTGGAGCTGCTCCTGATATGACAAGAGCCAAACCTTTTGCAATCATCATCATCGCAAGTGTTGCGATAAATGGCGGTATCTGCATTTTAGAGATTGCTAAACCGGCTAGGAATCCTGCAAGTGCACCGGTTAAAATCCCGCCAATAACTCCAACAAAAATCGGAAGTCCCATACTTGAAATAAAAATCCCTGTCATGACAGAACATAGCGTCATAACGGTTCCAACCGATAAATCGATCCCACCAGATATAATGATAAACGTTGCACCTAAAGCAAGGATTCCAATAACGGATGTTGAAAGAAGGATTCCAATAATATTGTCAAATTGAAAGAAATTCGGCGAAGCTAACGAAAAGAAAATTACAAGAACTATTAAACTGGCAAAGGCTAAAAATTGCTGAATCGCATTTGATTTCAATTTGATTTTTTTCTTTTCAGGTGAAACTATTTGTGCCTCCATAACTACACTCTCCCTCATCAAGTCTGGTGCCCACGAATTAACTAACCACTCGTTTAGTTGCCAGGGTCATGATTGACTCTTGGCTAATATGTTCGTCATTTTTAAGTTTTCCGGTAATCCTTCCCTCACACATGACAATAACCCTGTGACTCATTCTTAGGATTTCGGGGAGCTCTGAAGAAATCATGATAATCGATTTTCCTTGTTCTGCTAAATTGTTTAATAATTTATAGATTTCATCTTTTGCACCAATATCGATTCCTCGGGTTGGTTCGTCAAAAATTAATATTTCAGAATCCCTTGTTAACCATTTACCGATGACAACCTTTTGCTGATTTCCACCTGAAAGATTTTTGACCAACTGGTTTACGGATGGCGTTTTGATTTTAAGTGATTCAACCATTTCAGCAGCTTGATGATTTATTTTTGAACCGTTCATAAATCCCATGTTTACATAATCCTGCATTGCGGCAATCGCAACATTTGCTTTGACATCCATCTCAAGCATTAAACCGTATTGCTTTCGATCCTCAGATAAATAGCCAATACCATTTTGGACAGCATCAAACGGCCTCTTCATTTGAACCTTTTTTCCTTTAATAAAGATTTCACCTGAATCAATTGGGTCGGCACCAAATATCGCCCGGGCCACTTCCGTTCTTCCCGCCCCCATCAGCCCAGCAAAACCAAGTATTTCACCCTTATGGAGTTCAAAGCTTACATTTTTAATCGTTGAACCCCTGGTTAAATTTTTTACTTCAAGCACTTTTTCTTTGCTTTCAACTTTTATTTCTGGTTTTTGATTTTGATAGATTTGCCGCCCGACCATCATCGAAATAATCTGGTCGATAGTGGCCTCATCTGTATTCACCGTGCCAACATAGGTACCATCTCTCATAACAGTAACCCGGTCGGTAATTTTCTTTAATTCTTCCATCCGATGAGAAATGTAAATGATCCCAACCCTCGCGTTCCGTAATTTCCTAATCATTGTAAATAAAGAATCAATTTCGGACTCAGTTAATGCTGCTGTTGGCTCATCCATGACCAATACTTTTGAATCAAAAGAAAGTGCTTTTGCAATTTCAACCATTTGCTGCTTCGCAACAGATAGATTTTCAACCTTTTCACGTGGGTTTAAGTTAATATTTAAGCGATCAAATAACTTTTGAGTGTTAACATTAAGCTGCTTCTCGTCTAAAAACAGATTAAAACCTTTTTTAGGCTCTCTCCCAATAAAAATATTTTGGGCGACGGTCAGATCTGGGGCTAGATTTAGTTCCTGGTGAATAATACTAATTCCTAGTCCTTGTGCTGTCTTTGTATCCGGGACAGCTATTTCTTTCCCCTGATAAACAATAGATCCTTCGTCCTTTTGATAGATACCGGTCAAAATCTTCATAAGGGTAGATTTCCCAGCACCATTTTCCCCCAGAAGAGCATGAACCTCGCCTGAATTCAACTCTAAGTCGACATTCGATAGTGCTTGTACTCCCGGGAAAGCCTTGCTGATCCCCTTCATTTTAAGAATAATTTCACCCATAATCCCACCTGCTTACTTATCATTTTATGTAATCGGTTACAAATTGAATTTTAAGAAAAACAGTTATAAATCCATACAAATCCAAATAATAAAACAAAAAATATCTGTATTTATTTTGATTTTAATAAAAATACGAAATAAAATCAATTGAATTTTTAAATAATTTAAACATTACACTATTCATATATTCCTAATTTTTTTAAATATAACTAGGCCTATTTTCATACTCTATACAGGTTGTTATTTCGTTTATTCAACTACTACCCCTTTTTTAAGGAGTATATTGGCATATAGAGCGCTCTCGCCTGTTGCCACGATGGCAAAAGCCTTTTTCGATCTTTCGTAAAATGCAAACCGCTCAACCATTTCAAAGGAAGTGAAATCTTGATCATATTTTTTTATGGCTGAACGATAATCTTTCCAAATGGTTGGGGTGGCAGGATCTCCTTCGACAACCTGCATTAATGAAACAGGATTTTCACTGTATGTATCTAAAGGGAAAAACTTTAATATCGCATCTAACAATTCAATAATTCCATGTCCATCACACCTAATTAATCTCGATGCACATGATGCGGCTGGGAAATTACCGTCTGCTAAGACAATTTCATCACCATGCCCCATTTCTAACAAAACCTTCATAAGCTCTGGGCTAATAATTTTCGGTATTCCTTTTAACATGATAGTCTCCTTTTCTATTTTTATTTAATACTGTTTCCTTCTGTTTTCCTTTATTTTAATATAAATTAACATTTTTTTCATCCATTTTTAGAATATTTAATCTCCTTTCAATAATAAATAGTCCTATGAAAAAGTAGTATTAATAATTTCATAAAAAAAGAGACACGATTGCTAAACTTCAACAAACGTCTCTCTATTAAAAACTATCAAATCTAAACATTTTCTAAATTCTAGCTGTATCTATTTCCATGTTTCCAATAACGTATTTACCTGATTATTTAAATCGTCCTTGGCCCCGGCAGTAATGTACTTATCCATTGCTGGATTATTCAGATGCCTTAAGAAATCACCCATTTTCTTCGCAGCTTGTTCCTTCGAACCTTTGTTTAATTGATGTTCGGCTTGATCTAGGCTGTTGCTCAGTTGAGTAATGAGCGGGCCTTTCAGATAACCTGAGGAGGAATACTTTTCTATTAAACTACGGATTAACTCAATAACCGGCTGCAATTCATTAATAGCTGCTTTCAGGTTAGCCGCAGCGGTATTAACTTGAGCTTGAGTCGCGTTTGCATCGTTGTTTACCGTAATCGCTTCCGTTAACGACTTTTGCAGCGCTTCCCACGAGTTACTGTTATAATGCTCCGCCTTTAAGATTTCCGCGGTGTCGATTGTGTTCCCAAGGACCGTTTTGTCGATGGTGCTGTAAAATTCGAGCTCGCTCACATTAGCTCTCGATCCGTTCGTACCAACAAGTCGATAGTAGCGGTATGTTGTCGCATTATGAAAGGAAATGGCGTTCCATCCCGGCTGCGGTGTGTCAGGAATCGTGTATAGATCGACAAATCCGCTGCTCGTCGAAGTATTCGACCCTTGAATTTTCGCCTTTTCCATCCGGCCCTCGAAATCTTTTCGCGGATAGAATTTGATCAGGTTCACTGCTTTCGCATTCCCCGCGCCAAAATCCCAGCCAACATACGGTGTCGCTGTACTATGATCGTAAAAAGTTTCCGTTTTACCGTCAAAGACATTCGTCGGCGGATATGTCCCCGAATTTGTCGATCCAAAAGGACTGCCATTGCCGGCGACAGTTAATTTGGTCAGCGGAGACAGATTCTTGAAGGTAATCGCCATTTCTACTGGATTACCTGAAAGTGTTGTGGCCGCTACTTTATACGTACCTTCTTTGTTAGCGTATAATAATCCGCTCGAATTGATGACGGCGTCATTTGTCGGCTTTCCATCTAAATCGGTAACTGCCCATTTCACAGCGTCTCCCCATGGTTCATCAGCCTGCAGCTGAACTGTGCTGCCATAAATGGTCGTGTAGCCAATAGGTACGCTTACAGTTAGTTTTGGTTCCGGTATGTTAGCGAGAAATGGATTTGTCACAACATAGGTCTTTTTAGCAATGGTATTAAATTGGATCGTATCGCTATTTATCGTTTTAAATGTGACCTTGGACCCATCTGAAGTTGTGATTTTCATTTTACTAATATTCGGATACTGGATCGTAACAGGTTTACCAGAATCTGATGTAATCTTCGCTGTCGCTAAATGTTTCTTTTCCCACTCGATATCGACCCCGAAGTTCCCGCGTGCTCGCAAACCAGAGAAGCTGCCGCCTTTAGACCAAGCTTTTGGCAAAGCTGGCAAGAGGTTAATCACTGGTTTTTCCGCTGTTCCTTCATGGCTTTGCAGCAGCATTTCCGCGATTCCTGCCGTACCGCCCAAATTGCCATCGATTTGGAATGGCGGGTGCATATCAAACAGGTTGTTGGCCGTACTGACTTGAAGCAGTCCCATTACATTTTCATACGCTTTTTCGGCATCCTTTAAGCGGGCAAAAAAGTTGATTGTCCAGGCGCGGCTCCAGCCCGTTCCAGCGCCGCCATATTCGAGACGTCGGTCAATCGATTTCCTCGCTGCCTCAAACAATTCAGGCGTTTTAGCTTGAGTAATTTGTCTGCCCGGGTGTAATGCGAATAAATGCGAAACGTGGCGATGACCAGGTTCAGTTTCCTCAAAGTCCTCAATCCATTCTTGGATAGTTCCGCCGTAACGTTTGCTAAGCTGCATCGGTGGCAATTGCTTTAATGTATCTACCATTTTCGCGCGAAATGCCGGGTCTTCATTCCCGAGAATGTCGTTTGCTTCAATCACATGCGTTAACACTTCATTGATAATTTGAATGTCCATCGTCGCAGCGTAAGTCAGTCTGACATTCGAATTCGTCCCCGGCAGTTTGTAAGTATTCTCCGGCGAATAAGAAGGGGATGTGACCAAATATCCCGTTTCCGGGTGCTTAATTAGGAAATCGAGAATAAACTCCGCCGATTCCTTCATTAAAGGATAGGAAACTTGCTCCAGATAGTTCCGGTCGGAAGTATATTCGTACCGATCCCATAAGGATAGGGACATCCATGGGCCGCCCATCGGGAACATCCCAGAGTTGATTTGGTCGTGGATCCCGGTTCTGCCAAACGGATCCGTCAGATGATGGACTGTCCACCCGCCAGCATTATATAACTCGCGTGCTGTTATTCTGCCATTAACCGCTAATTTGTCCAAAAATCCAGATAATGGTTCTACCGTTTCGATTAAATTGGTCACTTCTGCAGGCCAATAATTCATCTGCAAATTAATATTCGTATGAAAATCGGACTGCCATGATGGGGAGAACTGATAATTCCAAATCCCCTGCAAGTTAGCTGGCAGCTTTCCTGGCGCCCGGGAACTTCCCATCAACAAATAGCGGCCGAACTGGAAATATTGAGCGATAAATTGGGGGTCCTTTACGCCCTTTTTCGCTTCCGCCAAACGCTGGTCCGTCGGTAAATGCGCATTGACCGCCTCACCTAAATCTAAATGAACACGATTAAACATCTCGCTATGATCGCTAACATGGTGATTTCTTAATTGATCATATGATTGTGTCTTTGCTTTATCTAAAATCCTTTGCGTAATCGAACCAGGATCTTTAGAAGGATCTAAGTCCATTTTTTCAAAATCATAATCCGTTGCTGCTGTAAGCAGGAGCGTCAATGAATCGACCCCGCTCGCAGTGATCTTTCCATCGTCCGAAGTTGTAACTGTTCCGCCATCGGGAATGGCCACCATTCGCGCTTCAAATCTCATATGTGCTCCACCGGGACCGTGTGGCGCGCTTTCCTCATCAATGATTTGTCCCTGAAGTGCAATCGTATTGTCCGCTATTTTGACCGGTTTGGAATCTTTATAGGTTCCACCAACAAAATCACGGGTGAGGTCAATCACGGTATTAATTTTTCCTTTTTGATTACTCGTCAGTCTCACGGCAATCAAATCATCCGGCGCGGAGGCAAACGTTTCGCGAGTATACTGGACATCATCCATGTTGTAGGTGACTTTTACAATTCCCGTTTCCATATTTAATTCGCGACGATAATTTGTTGCCGTTCCGTTTTTGCCAAAATCTAAATTCAAGTTACCTAGAGTTTGATAAAAACGTACTCTAGGAGGGGTGGATAAAAGATGTTTCGTCGCCAAAGCCTGAGCCTCAACGATTTTCCCTTCAAAAATCAACCGGCGGATTTCAGGAAGATTCTCTTTGGCACCGGGATTATTATCATTAATCGGCAACCCGCCCCAGAGACTTTCTTCGTTTAATTGAAGCCTCTCTTTGTGAACTTCACCATGAACCATTGCGCCTAAACGGCCATTCCCAACCGGAAATGCTTCCAGCCAGTTTTTTTCATACGGCTGATTCTGACCTTCGTGATACGGCGCATCCGTTTTCGCAGGGTGATCAAACCATAATGTCATTTCATCATTGGCTTTTCTATTAAATGGGTCTTGTTTTTCAATAACGTCATTTGCTGACCCGTTCATTGGTAAAAGAGAGACTAGCAGAATCATAACTAATATGAATGAAACATAGTTTTTCTTCAACTCATTATTTCTCCTTTGAAAATATTTTTCCTAGTAAGGCTTTGTTTAAAAGAGACACGATTGTCAAAATACAACAATTGTGCCCCTTCCTAAAATCTAAGGATTCTTCAACAGTTCAATTAACTTACTTACCTCTTCAGAGAACGACTTTGCCGCTTCTGGAGAAATATGCTTCTGCATTGGTGGATTATTCAATTGGTTTAAGAATTTCTTCAGGTGCGTAATCGCATCTTCTTTTCTTCCATTCTCCCAATGATGAACTGCCTGCTTATGGCTATTGGTTAATTGATCAGCCAGTGGTTTCTTTAATTCCCCAGTCTCCATAAAATGTTTCAGCTGCTTTTGGACCGACTCAAAAGTATAAGAGGTCAGCTGCTTTATGGTTTCCTTCAGATCTACTATTGCCTTTTCCAGGCTTGCCTGTGCTGTGTCAACCGCGGCCTGTGATACGGACAAATTGTTTAGGGCCTTTTCGGCATCCTGCTTTGCTTTAATAAAAGCAATTACGGAAGGATCGGCCGTATCAATCGGTGTGGTATCAATTTGATCCGCATTCACCAGTGTCTTGAACAGACCTTTTTTGTCTGCAGGAGCTGTCGTTCCAGAACCTGATACTTCATAAATGGTCTGTCCTTTCGTGTTAACAGTGTTGGCCCAGGTAATGCGAACTTTGGAACCTTTATTTTTTTGTAAATCAAAAATCGTCTTCTTACTTCCGTCTGTGTTCAGGCTCTTTTTGTCAATCACCGTATACCAGCTACCATCAATGTACAGCTCTACGGTTGTCTGATCCGAACGAGTTTTTTCACCACTGCCTACGAATTCGTTAATGATCAGATTGTCCAGCTCATAGACACCTTGAAGATCAATTTCAGTGGTAAGGACACACGGCACCCCTGTACAATCCCTTGTTGCCATCCGCGTTGATGTATCACCATCAACCATATTTTCAAATGGATATGGTGCACTATGTGGATCCTTACTGGCTTTAATCGGTTTATTAAGGAACACGTTGTCAATTTTTAATTCTTTAGAAATCGCGACAGGTGTCATTGCACTTTCACGGGCGGAAACAGCACTTACGAAATATTCATCGCCGCCGGAAGCATTTTCAACAACCAGCACATTATAACGGCTATTTAATACCAAATCGTAATTGTCGCCACTCTTTTTGTAAACGTTATAGCTCGTCGCTTCGCTGACCTTATCGAACCAAATTTGGAGATCTGTACCGCTTGCCATGTAACCTTTTACATTTTCCGGTTTTTTAGGCTGCAGCATAAGCGCACTTGCCCCGTCGCTTTCGCGTCCGTTAGCCGCGACCGCCGTAACACGGAACGTACATTGATCCGCTTTTTCAAGATCGGCTGATTGATAAGTATACGATGTGCCTTGCACATTTGAAGCAATTAGCTCATAATCCGGCGCGCTTCCAACTGCTCGGTATACATTGTAAGACACAGCATCCTTACTGGCTTTCCAGTTAAGTGTAAGTTTATTTGCTGAATGATAATCAATCTTCAATGCAGAAGGAGCCTCCATTTTTGTATTTGCCGGAATGCTGGTAAAAATATAGGTTTCACCTTTTTTCGTTTCAAAGCTGATCTGATCACGATTTTCCACGGTGAAACTTACTTTTTCGCCGTTGGAGGTTTTGACCACCGCATCTTTAATGTCGGCGTATCTTACTTTCAAGTTTCCGCCCGATTTAGAAAGGATTTCAAATTGTTCTGCCTGTCCGCCGGACCATTTGGCCGAAACTTCAAAGTTGCCTCTTGCAAGCAGTCCACGGTAACTGCCGTTTGCCCATTTCTCAGGTATGGCTGGCAGCGGTGCAATTACATATTCATTGCTCTGTAACAGCATTTCGCTAACGCCCGCTGAAGCGCCTAAGTTTCCATCGACTTGGAACAATCTGTTCGTATACGAATCTCTGTGATTATTAAACAGATTATGCATCGAATGACGCTTGATTAAGTAATTGTAATAGAAATACGCTTGTTCTCCGTCCAGTGTTCTAGCCCATGTCGCTATTCTTTCCGCTTCCGACCATCCTGTACCGCCCGGACCACGCTCTTTCAGCGAAACTTTCGTGGCGTCAAGCCAAGCAGGAGTGGAGGTATTAATTAATTGACCCGGAAATACACCAAGGAGTTGAGAGATATGACGGTGGTTATATTCACCAATGTCACCGTAATACTCTTCTTCGCGGTATTCCTTGATTTGACCCGATTTGCCGACAATAATTGGATCAAGGAGTGGAAGCTGGGATTTCAGTTTATCAAGAACGCTGTTAGAATAGCCCAGTATCTCCGCGGCTTTTAGTGTATTTCGATGGTTTTCATAGATCGTCTGCTGATCAAAGGTCGTTCCAATCGTTTGCATGCTATCCGCATTTTCCGGAGAGGAAGACGGATTTGCCAGCAGTTTGCCGTTATTATTTTGTACAAATCTTGAGAGGAAGTTCGCCTGACCATAAATCGCCGGGTAAACAACATCTTTTAGCAGCTTTTCATCGCGGGTAAAGTCATAATAATCCCAGAAGAGCATTGCCGTCCATGCGCCTGTACCAAAGCCGGAATGGGACGCCTTTCCGGAGCCGTTATACGGCCATGAGGAGTTGCCGTAAGCCCATCCGTTATCTCCGCCGGGGTCGAGCTGAGATTTATTGTACTGATTGATATATTGGGTTGCATATTGCTGTTGTCTTGGTAAATAAGTGTTGTGGTAATCGATATAGGATTCAAACAGTTCAGGCATGTTGGTGGAAAACGCCAGCCAGTAATTCATCTGAAGATTAACGTTGTGCCAATAACCGGATCTCCAAGGTGGATCCTGATACACATTCCAAATCCCCTGAAGATTAGGCGGCAGTGTGTTATCTCTCGAAGAACAGATCAACAGATAACGTCCGAACTGAAATACTAACTCTTCCAAATACGGATTACTATCCCCATTCCGATAAGCATCCACCAATTTATCGGTTGGGATGGAAGGCTCCGGAGCACCCAGATCAAAATTGACCCTGTCATAAAGCCCAAGATAATCCTCTTGGTGTGCAGCAAGCAGCTGATCATACGATTTTGCCGAGGCGTCGGCAAGATACTTTGTTACTTTAGCATGTGGGTGGGCGAACCCTTTGAGTTTATCCAAGCGGTTACTCGCCGAAACTACCTGACTATTAAACTCATAATTGGTTCCCACGGCAATAAGGATGACGGCGCTGTTGGCGTCTGATACAGTGATCGTGCCGTTGTTGTTGTTTTTGTCATTTTGAGTTTGCATCGTTCCGCCGTCAGGAATAACCTTAAACTGCCCTTCAAATTGGAGATTGTAATACTCCATAACACCGGAAAGCGTAATGGTGTCACGTTCGGCTTTCACCGTGCCACTTTTCCCGCGGTTATCCCCAGGCTGTTCGCGATAAGTCGTAAGGTAAGGAATGGTCGGACGAAGGGTGAATGATAATTTTCCCTTTTCGGATGCACTTAAACGGACGGCCATGACTTTGTCGGGATAACTGGTGAAAAACTCCCGCTTGTAGTTCACTCCGTTGTAGTCATACTGAACATGGGAAACCCCCTCATTTAACACCAAATCCCTTGAATAATTAGCGGCCCCATTATGATTGAAATCGAGGAAAACTTCCGCAAAATTATTGAGTCCTCCAATCGTGCTGTTTGAATCCTGCGTGCTGTTTTCAGTGATTTGGATTCGCTCTTTATCAGTTCCTCCAAACAAATTCACCCCCATGTATCCGTTTCCCATTGGAATCGAATTATCAATCCAACCGGTATCGTTATCGGGCGCAGGTTTGTCATACCATAGTTTTAAATTTTTATTTGCTTTTGAAGTAGGAGAATTAGTGACCTCCTTGGCAGAAGCCGTTAATCCAACAGACGTTGATTTAGCGGATTCCATCGTAAATCCGCTTGCCGGGAACAGGGTGATTAGAAGTAAGAATACCGTCACGATCGAAATGAATTTTCTATTAATCAGCATTTTTCTAATTTTTCCTCCAACCCATGTAGTTTGTTTATTCATTTTTACCATCCGATGTATTCGCTCACATTTGTATTTTATTGAATCTTGGCGGCGATCTTTCGGCTGCAATTCCCACTACAAAGCTCACCTCCCTTCAGCTCATTTAACAAGAAATTGAAGATTTATGTTGAAAATATGAATTTAATCTTGAATGCCAACATTAAATCGAATGAGTGCTATGTAGAAAAAATCCTAACACCAAAATTGCTGTTAGGATTTTAAAAAGTTAATTCTGTTCGAGAAGGTAATTCGCATCCCGAAGGAGATAATTCGCTGCCTCTATTGAAATGTGATTACCACTTTGTGCATTTACATGGTTAATAAATTCCTTTAATCCTTCGTGGTTTAGCTTAGTGAGTAAACTGTTCTTTATTCCTTGGTTGTCAATCAAACCTTGATTATAGAATTGCTCAATCAATTCCTTAATTGACTCAATGTTCGTTGTAGTTTGGAAGGTTACAGAGTAAATCGATTTATTACCCGCATAGTCACTGGAAACTACCTTTAACTCATGGGATCCAAGTGCCAAGGAATAAAGGGCGATTTTTTGTCCATTTTGAATGACCTTTCCATCAAGGGTTACAACCGCCTTACTCTTTTCAACACCTGAAACCTCGTCAACTATAGAAATTTTTGGAGTTATTTCATCCGCATCACTATAAGTCGTTTTGATTGGTGATTCAACTGTAATCGTTGGACCACGCTGATCAATATTTAAATCTAGGTGTTTAACTGTCTCGATATTTCCTGATTTGTCAATTGATTGGTAACTAATGGTATATTTAGCATCCTTGTCTAATGTGATTGGGGCAGAGTAAGTCTCCCAGGATTTTCCGTTATCAAGGCTGTACTTTGTTTCTGCTACCCCTGATAAATCATCAGTTGCGGTAAGAGTAACCTTTACAGGCTGGGTATACCAACCGTTTAAACCATTCGGTTCGATCGGTGAAACCGCAGCTACAGTTACCGGAGGTGTAACATCGTCAACACCTTCATTTGTGAAAAGATTAACCTCGTCACTCACAAAGTTATTTGTACCATCGGAAGCTGTAAATTTCACAGTGTAGGTTCCAGGCTTCTGGTAGTCCTTTTGATTAATGCTTGCTTCGTAGTTACGAAGTACGAGCCCTGTTCCTGCCGGAATGATGTTTTCATTATCCTTATCATATTGATAGGAAACTCCAGTTTCAGGTTTTATTTCTGTTTCCTTTACAGGAAATGGCTCGCCAATTGGTTGACCGTTTTTAAAGATTTGATAGGTTACATGGTTTCTTACTTTATTTAAATTTGCTGTCGTACTTGCAGCAACAGTTGCTGTAAAAGTCGTTGTATCTGCAGATGCCGCCGATACAGATGCCGCCGATACATTTGCCGCTATCGCTGTGTAATCTGAAACTGATGAAAGACCAATCTTATCAAGATTTGGAGCATTGTTATTTTTAGACAGGCTGGTATCACCAAATAACTGTAAAGTATTCTCCCCTGGATTCAGTGGGACTGTTACCATAAGCGGTACGACCTCAGGGAAATCGTAGTTATAGCTCATACCGTGAGTAATGAACTTATAACTATTACCGTTAATGTTAATCGCTAAAGCGCGCATACCTGACGTTAGATTTCTTGCTGTTGTAGTGGCATAGTACACAACAAGGTTGTAATTACCGCCATTTTCACCACCATCAATTTTTGCAATTTGCAGTCCTTTCGTGTTAGTTAAGTTGCCTGCGAGACTGCCGGCAGAAGATGATGAACCGCTAACGGCTTTGTCAGCGCCTGTTCCATTGCCGATATACGAGGAATTAGGGTTCTTGCTGATTTCGGCCTCTTGATATTTTATTGAGTTGCCAGAAACGGTGACGATATAATTTGCCGCAACACCACTTGCCCTATTTGTAGCTGTTACGATCGCTACTCCTTCATGGTTGGCTGTTACTGTGACAGTTGAATCAAATTGTTGAATCGCTTTTCCTTGCGCTGAAGCAGTACTGGTCAGCATCGTTAGTTTCGCACCTTCACCTGTCTTTGGAGTACCTAAAATGACTACATCTGATCCGACAAGATTCTTTACTGTCCATTCTAATGTTTTTTCCGTGGCTAATTCTGGGTACGTATTTGCCACTAAAGTTGTTGTATTGGTTGGTCCTGGCAGAATCTTAGTATCTGTATTCAAATCCAAACCAACAGCTCCTAATTGATAAGCAATATAACCAGAGTTATTCTTATCATAGAAAGAGGTGCCGCTTCCAAGATGAGCGAGCGAAATCGTTTGGACTGGCATTTTGGATACCTTGCTCATAGCAGACTGCAATTGTTCGAGGGCATTGTCTACTTCTTCCTGGGTGGCTTCTGCGTTATTATAAACATCCTCTGCCACAGTTAGAGCCGCTTGTAACTTAGCCCAATCGTCCATGGTGTCGAAATTTACTGATGTATACTGCTTGGCAATATCGATGGCAGATTTTAGTTCAGCCCGATCCACATTACTAATAATTAATGCCTTACTTGGGTCAATGGATCTGATGCCTTCATTTAAAGCGATGGCCGCAAAGTACGCTGTATCTTTGCTTATATTGACGGTTGAATAACCAGAGTATTTTGCTTTTACACCCAGGGCGTTCATATAAGCTTTTTGGAATCCTTCTTGCATCCCTTCCCAATTTGGGCTATTGGATTGCTGGGTAAAACCTCCGCCAGATGTACGGTCTCCTATATAGGCTGAAATCGATTTTGCCGCTGACAAAACAGATGCCAGTGTTGTATCACCACTGTTATCGTCTCCTATAGTAGTAACAGTGACGACAGTTTTAACTGGAGGCAGGCTTGGATTCGCCATGCTTGTACCTGTAATCGTGACAGTCCCTCTTCCACGTCCAATCACTAAACCATTTTTGTCTACCATTGCAATGTTTTGATCGCTTGATGTCCACATAATACTCTTATCATAGGCATTATTAGGCTTTATGGCAGCAGTTAACTGTAATCTGTTTGTGCCTGTCACCTTGGCTGTAGAAGCGCTTGTGCTGGCTGGTCCATAAATGGTTGCTGTAGTCGGGCTGTTCAATTTCAGGCTGGTTGGGATCGTTGAAGCATCCGCAACCTTCACTTTTAAGGTCTGGGTAACTCCCGCATCCTGTGTACTTTTCGCAGTAACGGTCACATTCGCAACTTTGTTTGTACCCGTTCCCACTGCTTTAATTGTCGCTGTATTCCCGTTACCTGTAACAGTTAAAATCTTTTCATCTGATGAAGTCCAGGTAACCGTATCGTTCGGATTACCTTGAATGGCTGCCCTCACACTACCTGTATCTGCCCCATTTGCGCCATTGTAGATAAGTGTTGTCGAGTATTTGTCTAATGTTATGTCAGCTGCATGTCTGGTCAAATCGGAATGATCGTTCATGACCATATATCTAAAAGACTTTTGAGCTTCAAAAATAATTTTTCCACCCTTAATCGTGTAATTTACAGAATCACCTAATGACTTATCCTCGTTCACCACTTGAATCACCGGTTTACCAACTGACCAAGGATTAACGAGAGCAATTTTGCCATCACGTTTACTTGTAATATCGACATAAGGAATCGTTTTTGTTGCAGCATCATAAGCACTTGAAACTTCCACATTCCCCTTTGCACCAAGTCTCTCAAAACTTACAGATTTGGTCATATCCCAGTTCGGAAATACCGAAAGGGTACTTGGCATGCTTGGGGTTGTACTGCTTTGGATCAGCATGGAGTTTAAACCCTCCATTGCTCCAATTGTTTCTAACGCTCCCCCGCTCTGTAAATAGGTGAGATTTGTGTTTCGAACCTTTGCAGTTAATGCCGTTTTAAATTTAACTATTAAATCAGCAGCGGGCCAGCCCGCTCTTGCGGCTATTGGAAAGACCTTAGGGAAACCGTTATTTTGGCTGCTCCAGCCGGAGAATCCAACAGCAGACCAAGAATTCATATATTCAAGCGTATTTAATACCTTTTGCAGAATTTCTTTGTCACCGTCCAGCAGCTGTTCATTTTGGAACGGGAATACAACCCCCTCAAGTTCAACAGGCTGATCTCCAGGCTCAATCATGTCAACGTGCGCCTGATTTGGCGATTGGTAATCCGTTGCGATAATCGTGGGTACAAAATTGCTATTATTCGCTGAGTTAAAAGTTCCCTTTGGCAGCATCGCTTCAGGATAATAAGTATGGTCGAACAGGTCCTGCCATCTGTCGAGTGTGGTCTTATTTTCGTTAATTTTTGAACCTTGTTCCATTAAAAATTTGGCCATAAATTTAATAGCGCCAATATCCAAATCAGGATTAATATCCGCGGCATCACCTTCATGGATCGATGAGCCGATAATGGAATAATGGTATTGACCATTGCCATCATCTGTTTTTAATACATATGAGCTGTAGAAAGTAAGTAATTCTTTAAGGTGTGGGTATAGCACTGTTTTCAGGTAATCCTCGTCCAGAGTATACTCGTAGTAAAAAATCATCGGAACCGCTGCAAACATCCCGTTTGACTTCTGATCTGTTGATCCTGCATTAAAGGCATATGTCTTTTTAGAAGACTTTGAGCTAGGTGTCGGCTGGTCACCTGTCATAAGATGGAACGGGGAAAGCGTTCTTACATGTGCCGCCCCATCAAAACCTTGATTCGCGGCATTGTTGATTTGCCAAGGCAGGTCATAAGCGATTACCCGATTAAAAGGAATGGCTGTTTCCATCCTATTGGTTGTTCCTGAAGCATAATATTGCGCTTGTTGATTATAGTTTAGGAAATATCTCCCGCCCCATCCCATGTTATCGCCTGGGATCCAAGAGCCGTACATGGAGCCAGGGAGATTTTGTGCGTTTACTTTCCCATTCGGGCTGGTTGGTCGATTCGAACTGCCAAGAATGTAAAGGGAGCCATAATAGTACTTATTTAATTCGGCATCATTAAACTGTGAATAACTTTTAAGCCAGTAATTTTTCCACCATTCTTGATGATCCTTTTTAAGTTGCAAAATAGAATTTTCGGATGTATAAGCGGAAATCCCTTTTATGGAATCTGCTTGAACGTCTGAAACACTTTTAATATTTTTGTAGTTTCCACTGCTGCTTGCAAAATAAGTAACCAAGTAAACGGTTGAATCAGCCTCTACGGTAAAATCTCCTGACTCACCAAGAGAGTCATAATACTTGCCCTTATTATTATCAAAATAATTATTTGCTTCGATTTTTTCTTGCGTATTCGTTAATTCAGTACCTACAACCGTTGTTGCGGTTGCCATTCTACTTCTAAAGTTAGAAGTATTGCCATTGTCACCCGCATTTGTATCCCGAGTTGTCCAAAGAATAGGGTTTGAGCTGCTTCCTTCTATTCCACCAGTATATGGATAGGTCTTATTTGCATCTGTTAAATCAGTAGCACTCGCAGATGCATACGCCATTGCTGGTACCCATTGCTTCGTGTTAAGAGTAACAGCACCTGCACCTTTGTTTGTAACTTCGGTAACAAATACATTGTCAGTATCGGCAGTCCATGAATTCATTTCAATGGTAGTATCATAGCCTTCATTGTTTTTAAGCTGAATATTGGTGATAACCTGAGCGTTCAGTATGTCCTGTTTCATGTTAAAAACAGACGAAGCTTTGCTGCCAGCTGCAGTTGTCGGTCTAATATCAAGACCACCGCCTGATAAAATTCCCTGATTATCCTTTATTGAAGTTGCTTGTGCGTGTAAAGTTCCCCAAAAATCATTCTTGCCGAAGTAAAACTGTTGTGTGGTTGTGGACACGCCGGCGGCAATTGCACCGATGTCACCGTTACCCATGAGTTGTCCTTGTGTGTAGTTGCCTTTACTGACATCCGCAATTTTAAGTGGGGTTGTGATTGAGCCGTATATTTCCGAAAGGATACTTTTCAGGTTTGACCAATCATCTTGCATTAAGTGATCGTTCACTGCTTGTGGAGCTGTAAAACTTGAGGATGCATTTATTGTCAAATTACCAATGAAGAGACTCGAAATCGTTGTTGCAACAATCGTTGCTGTAAACAATTTTCGTAAACGGTTTAAACTTGCTCGTTTCATTTGTTTCCTCCCTTAATTTAATTGAACATAATTTCTTTGAAATACCTCTTCCTTAGATTCTTCTGCCGAAATTAGTTTCCCTTTCTATTTAATTGGTAGATTCATAAAACCTCTGGATTCCGATTAGGAGTTTCTATTAAAGGAAACGCTTTTACTGATATTTTATCAGAATTTTCTTTAATATTTACCAACCCATTTCTACACTTCAGAAGCTCTTTTCTATACTTAAATTTACCTAGGAATATTTACCTATAAGAAAAACCGGGCAAAAACCGCCCGGTCCTTTTTTGTTTAGCGAATATAAATGTCGATACAGTAGAAATACATCCAGCAATCCTTCATCAATCGTAACAATTACATGTCGATGGTTAACTTGAAGCACATCTTCTGTAAGTAACCGACTCCACTCTTCACTCTCTCCGACAGAGCAGGTGGTGTAGAAACGTCCTTTACAACGATAAGGAACCATACGCACATCGTGGCAACCTTCGCACACAAAAAGCTTAAATCCCTTTTTTATATCTCCACAATCGCGAAATTTCTCAACCTCCTTTATTACGATCGGGCGAATTTTAGCTCCGTATTTATTCTTGAATGCTTCCCAATGTTGGTTTTTATCAAAAAATATCTATAAAAAAAATACCACAATCCAAATGACCGTGGTAGACCCTAAATTTTATACTCAATTTCAAGTGAAAAATTGTATTAACGGTTTAAGCTTCCCCAATCTTCAATCAAAGATTGTGCATCTGATTTGAGATTTGATCCGGCTTCTTTGGTAATGTAACGCTGCATCGGCTCGTTTTCTAAATGTTTCAGGAAATCCTGCATTTTCTTCACAGCTTGTTCGTGCTGACCTTTAGTAAAGTACTCTTCCGCCTGATCCAATCTATTTTTCAACTGATTTACAAGTGGTCCAGTTAAATCTCCTGATTTAATATAGCCTTCAATCGTGTCACGTAATGATTGAATAGTTATTTCCTTCGCAGGTACAATAACTTGAATCTCCCCTGTTTCTGCCTTCTCACCATCATAAATTCTCGTTACTTCCAAAACTAGGATTACTTTAGTGTCCTTATTGGAAGGCTGTATCATTCCGTCCGTTTTAACTATATCAGGATGGTCAGAATTCTTGATCGCAATTGTAAATCCAGCAGGAACTTCCGGTAAAGTTAAAGAAACATCACCTTTTTGCGGTGCCGTAATGGATGTTATGTTTGAAACAATTGAATCCGGGTGTATAAAATTAATGGAAATACTAGCCAAATCCGGGCCATAGGCCGAATCGTTATATATTTTTACAGTATTTGATCCTGCTTTAAGATTTACCATCATATTAGGAGCCATTAAAGGTGTATTAAAATCTGGACCATTTAATGTGATTGGCGTTCCTTCTCCTCCGTTCACACTTACATAAAATGATCTTTCATTGCCTGTTAAATATTCGAGCTGCAAATTGTACGCTCCGTCTGCCGGAACTTGTACATTAAAGATTGCATAATTGTTCGGATTATTTCCGATGTTTCCAATCTTTTGTCCTCCGGAGCATTTTGCACAGCTGACAAGTTTCGCTGAACCATTTAATTTCGCCAAGGTAGCATCATAGGTATTTCTTACGTGACCAGGGCTGCCTGCTGGAATAGTTACCGCGAAACTCTTGGTATCAGCTCTTAGACCATCGGAAATTCTTCTTATTTCAAATACTAGGTTAACGGTCGTATCAACAATGGGAGGTTGAATGGCTCCGCTAGTTTTAATAACTTCCGGTCGATCAGAGCTCTTAATCACAAGATCATATCCGTTTGGCACAGCCGGCATTGTTAGTGATACCGCATCCCTTTCCTGTTTAGGTACCGATGTTATCCCAGCTGCAACTTCTGCCAACGGATGTTGCTTATGTGCAACAAACTTTGCGGAAGCCTCGTAGCTTGTTCCGTCAGCTTCAATAACTTTTGCACGAAGTGTAGTAGGTTTATCGATAACAATTTGTCCAGTATATAAAAGAGAGTTAGCATCTGGTTCACTACCATCAATTGTATAGTAAATTGTTGCTGTTGAATCTATAGACTGTAACTTAACTGTTTTTGGTTCAGTTAAAAATCCACCGTAAGGTTCCATCGATAATTTGGATATTTTAATTAATCTAACTCCATGCGGTTCAATCTTTTCCTTGTATGATGACATGGTGCCAATGACGGAATGTGACCACATATCACTTACAAGATAATCACCGCTAAGACCTAAATCTGCCTGGAAATCGATTGCTCTTTCCTGTGGTGTATCTTCCCTGTTAAATAATCCCACTATCCAAGTACCGTCAGTTAGTTGACCTTTCCAAATCTGGCTTAATGGATCTTTAACATCTCGAACTAGCGGTTTTCCTATAAACCCTCGCTTGTTCATTTCAGTAATTTCCCAGTTTTTATAATAGACGTCATTAAAGCCAATATTTTGGTAATTATCACCGATATTCATGCTGCTTCCAGCCATTGCTAGCAAGCTAATTCTGAATTTCTTTTCTGCATCGCTTGTACTAGTACTAAGAACGCTGTAATCTCCGTCAAGAGCTACCTTTCCTGGTCCACTTATGTCTGACAACCATACAAATCCGTCAAAAAGATTGTAAGCTGGCGGCCAACTATTATCCTTTACTTGACCTCTATTTCGGACACTTGTGTGATACCATATATCTTGTCTGAAATCCTCACTAGCTCTAATTAAGTCTGCATATTTATTTTCAGCTTCTGCATGATTACGATTTTTTTGGTTGGCATAATACAAGATGATTTCATCACCAGCTGCTTCCCTCATCCAGCGATAAAAGGTTTCCGTAGCTTTAGATCCATATGCATCATCGAAAAGTCGAATAAAATCAACTTTAAGCAAATCAGCTCCGATGCTTTTGTAATATTCAACCATTCCTTTAACATATTCCTCAGCACCTGGCTTATTCGGGTCGATCATATACCAATCTTGGAAATTTTTACTTGGATCATCAGGATGAACGAGGCTTTTAATCGGAATGTCAGTTCCCACTACTTTAATCGACTCATCATCAGCAATAGATTTCAACACCCATGAAGGATTATAGTAAACACCCAATTTTAATCCTTTAGAATGTACATAATCCGCCCAATATGCATAATCATTTTTCCATTTTTTATAACTTACAATGTATCCGTTCTCATTATGATTTGTTGCATCATTGATCCACCCATCAATACCGATATATTCGTACCCAAAATCCTTGAAATTCTCGGCCATCCAATCAACATTCGCCTTCATTCTTTCCTCGGTAAAACTGCCACCATACTGTGTGGCATGCCACCCCATTGTTCCGGCACCTCTTTTTGCGTATTCAATATCAGCTGCATAAACCTTGGAATCTAAGGATATATACATGTAAACAAACAAAAGGACTGTAAAAATAGCAAACTTATAATACTTTTTCAAATCAGTTAATCTCCTTCCTGGTTAATATTGATTATTTTGTAAAGAATAAATTTTGACAAATTTAAGGACAATAACGCAGGGAAAAGAAGGTCACCCACTTTTCAATCAGTTCTGGCTTATTGTCAATTTCAATAAAAGACTTGGACCAGTACTCGCGCCACCACTTCGTGTGGGAATTACGAGTTTTCTCATAGTTTTGCTCTTCAGCATATTTCAGCTCATTTAAAGCCTTTTGAATGACATCCTCATTTCGATCAAATGTTGACGCACTCGCCATTAGCACCGTGTATTTCTTTTTTTCAGGATGGGCGTTCAGCCGAATTTTCTTGTTTTCAACTGAAATAGCAGCATCCTCATCCGGCACGCTGATGACAACAGCCGAAGCATTGTAATGATCATTCTCCTTTATGCCGGTATCACTTGGTACGTCAAAAACTTGCTTTAAAACGATTTTGTCCCCAAGCCTTTTCACTTCGGTCTTGTCTGGATTAACGGCTTTCAAATCAACCGTTACGGTATTGTTGCCTTTACGCTTGTCGTGGACGCGGACTAGCATAACATCATGATCGCTCCAAGCAATTGTACTTGAGGTAACTTCTGGTCCAGCAACGGTGGCTTCTGCCTCATAAAAAGAAAGATGCTGGCTTACGTTATCCTTCGGGAATACAGCCCCCCAAAAATTAATATCCACATCACCGGCTGTGCAACAGTCATCTGCTTCAGCTGGCCCTCTCGATCCGCTTTGGAAAATGTCGACCCTATTCAAGTAGTACTTGAGCTGCGAATCGGTCGCATAAACGAGGCTTCCCATTTTACCATTTCCTACTGGCAGCCCGTTTCTTGGCAAATTCATTAATTTGTCATACTTTAAATCAAATTGGGATACATACGATTTATAATCAATTTCTCCCACCGCGCTTTGAAGAGGCAATTTGTCCTTTTCAGTGTCCGCCGAAACGCTTTGAAAACTAAATGTGTTCAAAAGTAAAACAGCACATAGCAAAAACAGACATACATTTTTTCTCCTTCTTAATTATTCCTTCTCCTCCCTCTATTTTTTTCTTCAGCACAACCTTCTAAGGTGTATTAATATAAGATTAATATAAATATTCAGTTAATTTAACTGCCCCATTTCTACATTGAAAGCGCTATTTTATACGATGACCATTTCTGACCTACTGTTCTATTCGACTTCGCAGGCAATCCCGCCATCTTTCTGCGGATTCCCGCAGATTTCAAGATTTAACCCGCCAAGCCCAATGTTCCCTTTTAAACCGTAATATTATGGGGTATCATGGATATAAAATAAAAAAGAGAAGTGCTGGTAACGCTTCTCCCTGTAAACTGCTACCGTGCCATTAAGGTACTTACTTCCTATGGAAATAAGCAAGCGGTATAGGTAACACCAGAAATGATTAACCATTTTAACAATGGTACCTCCGGATCCCAATCTGTTAAAATTTCATATAAAACGATGTCAATCAACCTTAGCGTCACCGTACTTAAAGCTTATGATGTAGTGTTCAAGGACCATAATGGGGAGATTTTAAAGACAGATAGGGTTGCTCATGGAGGAACCGCCAAGGCGCCGAAAGACCCTGCTCGTAGGATATGTATTTCAGGGCTGGAGCAGATTTTTTGATAATGTTGTCGAATATCCCATTTATGAGGTGGCCTACTATCCTGTAACGTACATGGACGGGGATCAGGTTTTACACAGAGTGATATACCGATACGGTTCAGATTTTTGATCTACCTAAATCCCTGAAAAACCAGGGTATACATTTGCAGGCTGGTATAAAGATACACGCTTCCAAGAATTATTTTCAGACCAAACCAGCGTAGACTCAGATATGAATTTATATGCAAAGTTTATCAAAAACCCTTCTACACCAAGTAAGGTTACAGTATCTAATAATGGATATGACCAGTTAAAACTTTCCTGGGCTCCGGTAATCGGAGCTAATAAATATGAAATCTACAGGGCTACATCTAAAAATAGATCTTACAGCCCCGTTTCGGTTGTATCCGGTAATACTACAAGTGCTATTATGAATAATTTGGATACCGGAACCGCCTACTATTTTAAGGTTGCAGCCTTATATGAATCTAACGGCCAGACCATCTATGGTGATTACTCTAATGTTGTAAGTGCTGCACCCCGTTGAGATACCATAACTTCCGTTAAAGCTTCGGCCGTTAGGTATGACCAGATTAAACTAACCTGGAAACAAGTAATGGGCGGAATGGGATATGAGGTTTATCGATCTTCTTCAGCCAATGGAAGCTATAAACTTGTTCAAACAATAACAAATAGCAGTACGTTAAGTTTTACAAACACCAGTTTGGCAACAGGGACCAATTATTATTACAAGATTCGGGCCTATCGCCTCGTAAATGGGAAGCGAGTATATGGATCTTTTTCCTCGATTGTCAGCGGCAAGCCTACGTTAGCACAGGTTACGTCAGTAAAGGCAAATTCCCAAGGCTACGATAAAATCCTGGTAAAATGGTCAAAATTAAATGGTGCGAGCGGATCAAGTGTATCGTTCAACAACAAAGAATGGTCCTTACGGCAGTCTAATAACGATAGCGAATGGCAGCACGGTAAGTTATATAAATAGTAAGGTTACAACGGGAACAACGTATTATTACAAAGTCAGGGCCTATCGCTTGGTAAGTGAAAAGAAAGTTTTTGGCCTCTATTCAAGTATTACTAGTGGCAAAGCCCAATTACCGACGCCTTCCCGTTTTCAGGCAAAAAAAAATTAACTCTACTTCTAATATGCTGTCTTGGTCACCTTCTACGGGAGCAAATGGTTATGAGTTATTCCGGGCTACATCCAAGAATGGAAAGTATAGTAAGATAGCCACAATCAAAAATGGAAAGTCAGTAAGATATACAAATAAAAAATTACAAAAGCGGATAATATATTAATATAAGATTCGCAGTTACCGTATAGCGGGCGGAAAGAAAGTATATAACAGTTATACACACATTATCACTTTCAAAAATTAATGCAAAGCTGTCCAATGGCACCTAAAAAAAACGAAAAGAAATGTCCTATAAGAACAGGCCATTTCTTTTCGTTTTTAAGGTGGATAATTTTATATTTCAGCTTCCATCTTAAATATTCTTGAAGAAAAATCTCCACCGAAATCAATTCCTTCAGCGTCAAGACCTGAATATTCACCATCCATAATGATTCCTGCATTCATCAATTCATTGCCAAAGCGCTTGCCCACTTTCCCTTCAATCTTGTATTGATAATCAGGATTCAGTCCTTTCAATAGTAGTTTTGAATATCCTGGGTTTGGTTTGGCAAGTACTTGGTAATAACCAGCTATCGCTTGTTTTTGATCTTGCGAAACAACGACCCAAGCAGTGACATTCCCAGCATCTTCGAATGGACTTTTTAAGCGATAAAATGTTCCATTCTGAATAATGTCTCTATTCTCTTTATAAAAATTAATTTGTTTCCTTAATTGTTGCTTTTCTTCCTCAGGCATTTTCGTCACGTCTAATTCATAACCGAACATGCCAAAGTATGCCACATTCGCCCTAGTTTCAAGGCTAGTGCTCCTCTTCACCTGATGGTTTGGAACCGCAGAAACATGAGCACCCATGGAACTCAACGGATAGACGACTGATGTTCCATACTGGATTTTCAATCGTTCGATTGCATCGGTATCATCACTCGTCCATGCTTGCGGAGCATAATAAAGCATACCCGGGTCAAATCTTGCTCCTCCGCTCGCACAGGATTCAAATAAAACATGTGGGAATTCACTCGTTAAGCGATCATATAAATCATAGACTCCTAGAATATACCGGTGAGGGACCTCCTTTTGCCTGTCTGCAGGCAGGCCCGCTGAACCGATTTCTGTCATATAACGGTTCATATCCCATTTCACATAAGAAATAGGTGCCGCTCTTAATAGGGCAGACATCCTCTCATAAATATGGTCGACTACTTCTCTCCGTGAAAAATCGAGGACAAATTGATTTCTACCATGTGAGGAATGTCGATTAGGTACATGGATAATCCAATCAGGATGTTGGCTGTACAGTTCACTTACTTTCGATACCATTTCCGGTTCGAACCAAAAGCCGAATTTCAACCCTAATTTAGTGATTTTTTCCGCTAAACCAACAATTCCATTTGGTAACTTTTGAATATTTGGATACCAGTCTCCAAGTGAAGTCTTATCGGTATCACGATTCCCAAACCATCCATCATCGAGGACAAATAACTCGATGCCAAGGTCTTTGGCTGTGTTTGCAATCGTAAGAATTTTTCCTTCATCAAAATCGAAATAAGTAGCCTCCCAGTTATTGATTAATACTGGTCTTGTCTTATCTCTCCACTCTCCTTTAGCAAGGCGTGTCCGGTATAATTTATGATAGGTCTGGCTCATCCCATTTATGCCTTGATCGGAGTAAACCATGACCACTTCCGGTGTTTGAAAACTCTCGCCACTTTCAAGTTTCCAATTAAAATCAAAAGGATGAATACCCATCATAATACGCGATACATCATATTGATCCACTTCAATTTGTGCTAAAAAATTACCGCTGTATACAAAGCTGAAGCCAAATACCTCACCAATATGCTCATTAGTTTCTTTTCTTTTTAATGCCACGAAAGGATTTTGCTGCGTACTGCTTGTACCTCTTGTACTTGAAATACTTTGTATCCCAGGACGAAGAGGTCTTGACAACAGATGCCGCTCCCGTGCCCACGAACCTGAAAGCTGAATCATCTCAAAGTCAGAATCAAAGAAATCAACACTTGTGCTCATCGCTCTGGAAAGGTCCAATGAAAGCTTGCCATGATTAATAAATTTCGTGCTTCGTGTAAGAACATTTAATTCCTTATAAACGGTATAAAGCAAAATGATGTCCATATCAATCAGCTTGTCATGAAGCGTAATTTCAAGTGTTACCGCCTCATCGCCGTTTTCTGTATATGTAGCTGGAAGCCCGTCTAATTTTGGTTTTCCATCATAGATCTGATGACTTTTGTATTCAAAGTTGGTAATGCGGCTTCCATTTTTTTGATGGATTTGATAGGCGGGTTCACGATAATCCGTTGTCCCATAAGCAGGATATTCCTGCTTTAACATATCTAGAGAAAAGGCTAAGTCCCCCTCATAAACGCAGGAGCTAGTTGCCTTTGGCTCGATGACAATTAAATGAGAGTAGGATTCACTATGATGGATTCGCTTTCCATAATAGATATGGCCCAATTGCTTATTTCTTAAAATGTTGAATATATAGCTAAAATCCTTCCCCTGAATATGAAACTCTTTTGTGTCCTCATTGTAACGGACTAATCCAGAAGATTGTGTATTAACCGGCACTCTGAACATCTCGATCTCTCCTTGTTTGAATCGTTTTCAAATCTGTTTTCCATCATTGATTTTAATCCTTAACAGCACCTGCAGATAATCCTTGAATAAAGTATCTTTGCAGAAACAAATAAAGAATCGTAAGCGGGAGCATCCCCAATAATGAACCAGCCGCAACCCAACCTAGGTTACTATTAAATTGAGAAAAGAATTGGGATAAAGCAACCGTAATCGTCAACCTTTCACTATCTTGCAAGAAGAAAACAGAAAACTGATAATCGTTCCAGATTGCAACGCCGGTAAGAATAACAACCGTCACGGTCACCGGCTTTAATAATGGAAGGAGAATTTTGAAAAACAACCCAATTCGCGAAGCTCCGTCAATCATTGCAGCCTCATCTAACTCACGGGGAATCGTATTGATAAATCCTGTGTATAAAAAGATTGTGATTGGAAGGTTAAACGTTACATTTAACACAATCATCGCCCAATATGAATTTAAGCCCCCAAGGTCTATAATAAATTTATAAAGCGGAACAAGGATGGTTAACGGAGGAACGATCAAGGCAGATATGAAAATGATATACATGACCTTGTTGAACCTTGTCTGGTACCTAGCAAGCGGATAGGATGCACAAGCCCCAATAATAATCACTAGAATCACAGAAATAACGGTAATGACAATGTTGTTAAAAAAGGCTTTACCAAGATGCGCATATTCCCAGGCATTTTTAAAGTTATCAAGATATAAGTAGTTTGGAAATTGCCACTTTGAGCTCAAATCACTATCACTTTTAAATGACGTACTCATTAGTAAATAGAGAGGGATGGCATGAAAAATACTAATTATGATCGATGTAACAATAATTAGATTTCTCTTTTTATTCATCGTGTAATCTCCCTCCTTCTCAAATAAACGAGTGCGAATAAACTTATACAGCTGATCATGATAAACATGAGATTTCCTAATGACGCTGCATACCCAGCATCCTGTCTGGCGAAGTACGTTTGATACATCATCGTTGACAGCGACTGTGAAGCATATCCTGGTCCACCGTTTGTCATCGCAATAATCACATCAAATAACTTAAGTCCGCCAATGACGTTTAACACGATATTAATCGTGATCGATGGTGCAAGCATTGGCAATGTAATATGGATAAACCTTTTAAAAGATGAAGCCCCGTCTAGCTGTGCAGCTTCATAATAATCATGTGGAATCGATTGCAGCCCCGCAAGGTAAATGGTCATGGCAATACCAAGAAATTGAAAGGTATTAACAAATGTTATAAGCCATACATTTACATTCGGCATCGCAAGTAAATTAATCGGTTTGTCCGTAAAAAGAAGGATAATGTCATTCAGAGCTCCCCCGTTAAATTGGAATATAAAATACCAAATATACCCCATAATCAGCGGGCTGATAATGACTGGTAAATAGATGATGGTTCTTGTTAAACCTCTAGTTTTCAAGCTTTTATTTAATAAAAGCGCATATCCAAGCCCAATCAAATTTTGAAAGAAGGTGCTCCCTAATCCATAGATCAGTGTATTTTTTATAACGGTAAAAATATTTGAATCTGTTAGCATGCGCTTATAATTTTCAAAACCAATCCAGCTGGATGTTTGAGAATAGCCATCCCAGTTTGTAAAGGAAATGATGACTCCTTTTACAAAAGGATAAAATATAAAAATACTGAAAAGCAGTAGTGCCGGTAAATACATTAAATTAATCAAAAAAATGGATTTCTTCTTATTATTGATCAACTGCCTAGGGGAGACAGTTTCTTTAGGAATGGTTGATTGGCTGCTTGTATGACTGACTTCGTTCTGCATGTTAGTTCTGTCCCCTTTCTTTCATTATTACAAAAAGGGGAGAAACTCCCCCCTTTTTTATGACATAAATATTGTATCGACTTTGAGAATTGTTCAGCTCCAGTGCTTTTCTTATTTCTTATTAAGTCGATTAACCTCTTCTTCCATCTTTTTCGAATAGTCAGCTGGAGTAATATTTCCTGCAATTAGATCTTCTCCAAGGGTACACATTACATCCCACATCCCATTTGGAAGGAATACACGGTCAAAATATGGGAAAACTCTAGCATCCTTATATTTATCGTAGTATTCAGCAAACTCTCCGCCTGCAGAAATACTCTTGAATGGTGCAGGGGCAAGTGTGGTATCAGAAATTTTCTTAATGTTATCTGCTTTTGCAACAAATTCTAATAATTTCTTTGCTTCTTTCTCGTGCTTTGTATCTTTCCAAAGACCTAAAGTGAAGCGTTCACCACCGACGAATGCTGCCTCATCCCCACCATGAATCGATGGAATCGGGAAAACTCCCATCTTTGCATTCGGATTTATTTTTTTCACATCAGCAATTGATGCTGGCGCATGAAGGGCAAAGGCCAATTTATTTTCAGCAAACAATCTAGCCTCATCTACATATTTTGCTGTTAACATATCTTGGTTAATAAGCTTCTTATCATACAATTTCTTAAAGTTATCTGGAAGGAAGGTCCATTTTGACCAATCAAACGTCCCGTTTTCCAATGCCTCCGCGTCATTGTTTTTTGCACTGATTAATAATGGAGTAGCAAAGTAATCAAAATATTGTCCAATGGTCCAATTGTCTAATCCGGCAAAATAGAATGGGTACACTTCACCATTGCTTTCTTTTACCATTTTCTCGGAGGCAGCGACAAGCTCATCAAATGTTTTTGGAATATCGATGTTATATTTGTTTAATACATCGACATTATAAAGAACTCCTTCTTTAGCTTCATTTAATGGCAGAACATATAGTTTTCCGTCTTTATCTGTAATAACCGGTTTGATTGTATCAGATAAATCCACAGCCCATTTTTCTTCGCTTAAGTCAGCTAAATAGTCACCATAGCGCTTAATGGCCCAGCCGTGAGTGTCAAATAAATCTGGCAAATCGTTAGATGCCATTTTCATCTTTAAGAGATTTTCATAGTTTGACGGAAATTGCAAATCTACTTTAATTGAAGGATTTTCACTTTCGAATGCTTTTACCACCTCTGTCAAAGCATTTTTCATCCCTTGATCAGCAGTGTTTGACATAACGGTCAATTTCACTTTGTCATTACTAGTACTTGTCTTCTTCGTCCCATCATTCGAACAGCCAAACAATCCGATGCATAAAAGCATAATCAGGACTAGTGCAAGACTCTTCTTCATTTTTATTCCCCCTGTTTTTGTTTTTTACGTAAGTACTTTGTTGTTAATATATAGATTAACATTCCGGAAATCGCTTTCATATGTACTAATTCTACACTTAGTGCGCTCATTTTTAATATTGACAATTTTTTAATAATTACCTATCCTTGATACAAATAAAGGAGTTTATAAAAATGAAAACACGGTCTCTTCAATCTAAGTTAACAATATTTTATGGTTTAACCATTTTTGTTCCCATTCTGATTTTTTCTTTTATTCTTCCATATTATTATCAGCATTTGATTGAAAGAGAAACTCAAGCATTAACAGAGAATACATTAACCGTGGCCACTCGGAATATAGAAACCTATTTGGATGATTTAGAGAGACTCACAATTGTTCCTTATTTTAATAATAGTTTGATGAAAGCACTTAATTTAAAAGCATCCAGTGAATACCCGCAAAACGACCTATCCACTAAAAGGTTTGTGGAAAAAACACTTTCTTCTTCCCTGCAGACTTACTTTCAAAATTTACAAAAGGACAATGCCGGCACCATCCTATTGACAAATGACAATTCAGTATATGTCGAAAATGCGGGCCTAACCAGCTCTGTACCTGATTACCCCTACAAGGACCAGGAATGGTTCAGAAAAACAATCGCCTTAAATGGAAAAGCGGCCTTTATTAGTGCACACAAGCAAGATTATTTGACTTCTCCTGCTGCAGAAGAAGTATTTTCCGTGGCCCGCTTGATAAAGGATCCCGAGTCCCTTGCTCCTCTTGCCGTTATTATGGCGGATGCAGACACCAGTGTCCTAAACCAGCTTTTTAATTACTTAAACTTTGATGTGAAGTCATATGGAGCGATCCTAAATGAGAATAACGAATTATTTTATTCCAGCTCTCAGCTTCCATTTAGTATGTTGTTACAATTGCAAGAAGGGAAGACAACAATTAAAAGCGAAGATGATTCATATGTCCTAGTTTCAAAGATGATTCGTCCTGCTAACTGGAAGGTGGTCGTTTTACTATCTAAATCCGAGCTTAATAAGAAAGTTAAGTGGATGTATCTGACAGGGATTCTTTTTGCTTTCGCCGGCTTGTTATTAACTTTTCTGCTGTTTTTTGTTCTATCGCGTCGGATTGTAAACCCTTTCAAACAGTTGATTAAAGGAATGAACAAAGTCGAACAAGGTGATTTTAGTGTAAGAGTCCATGCTAGCGGAAACGATGAAATTACACAGTTGGGCAACTCTTTTAATAGTATGGTAGATAAAATTAACGACCTAATTGACCGGGAGTACAAAGCAGTTCTAAGTCAACGAAATGCAGAGTTTAGGGCATTGCAATCTCAGATCCAACCCCATTTTTTATTCAATACTCTCAATGGCTTCATCGCTTTAAATCGAATGGGGGATCGAAATACACTTGAAGATGCAATTTACTCGCTGAGTAAAATGCTTCGCTATAGCTTAAAACAGGAAGACTGGACAACCTTGAAAGCAGATTTTGAATTTATAAAAAGCTATTGCAGCATTCAACAGTTACGCTTTGATGATCGTTTAAAGGTAAATTTTCACCTTGATGAACAAATAGAAAATTATCTAATTCCAACACTGTTGATCCAGCCGTTTGTAGAAAATGCCATTATTCACGGTGTCGAACCTTGTACACACCCGTGTACCTTGAACATATCAGCAAAAGTAATTAAACAGGAACAAGAGCAGTATTTAGAAATTCGTATTCAAGATGATGGTGTTGGATTTAATGCAGACCAGATATTCGAAAGCAATAGTATTGGAATTACAAATGTTCGTGAGCGTTTAAAAATTATTTATCCGTCCTCGTCCTTTCAAATTACAAGCTCAATTCATAATGGAACCATTGTTATAATCCAAATTCCTGAAATGGGTGTGAAAAATGAAAGTAATGCTAGTAGATGATGAAAGGCTAATAAGAATTAGTTTAAAAAGCATGCTAGAAGAGAGCCGATTTCCTATTCAAATGATTGAGGAGGCTGCAAACGGCACAGAAATGGTCGAGAAAATAAAAAATTGGCAGCCGGATATTGCTTTCGTTGATATTCAAATGCCTGGTTTAAATGGACTCGATGCTATAAAAATTGTCCAAGCTTTGTCACCTTGTACTCAATGGATTATTTTAACTGGATACTCCGAATTTAGTTATGCCCGTGAAGCGCTTGATATTGGTGTCTCTGGATACTTATTAAAGCCTGTCAGCCCAGATGAATTACATATTGGACTTGAAAAAGCAAAAAATAGTCGCCAAGGATATCTATCTAAATTAAATCGAGAATTTGAGAATGAAATGAGTTCTTATTTTCACGGACTTTGTACGATCAAGGAAATAACCAAGAAATTCGTCAATTCAAACTATCAATTGACCATTTTTTATATTGATAGCCATTTAGAAGAAAGCGAAAGAACAATGCGGGTTACAAATTTCTGCACCCAACTTCAAACTATCATAAATGATTGCCAATCAAATAATACACGATTTGCATTGTTCGCATTATCCAATAAAGAATTAGCTTTAATTACAATATGGGGCCTGTCAGAAATACAAGATGGAGGAGAAGCGATAAAGAAATGCCTTCAAAAGATTGAAGAAATATTACCATTTAACTGTAGTGATGATTTCTCACTTACGATGATTTCAAGCTCATCTTCAAAAATAGGCGGCACTCTAAATATAGTAAAAGAAATTAGAGACGTATCATCACTTCGAACTGTTTACGGCATTAATCAAAAATGGACTTTAGGACAATTAAAGCAGATAAAACAGCAAAAAGGGGTATATCAGCTTAGCTCTATGTTAATTAAACTATCCGAATTTTACAGCAATCGAGTCTCATTAAACTTTCTAAAAATATTAAATGATCTTGAAAAAAAGTTTACCGGTATTGAATTTAATAAAGTAAAAACAAGCCTCAGACAATTCCTTTCTGTCGCCATTCCTTGCCAGCTTGACTTAAATGGAACGGCTTCTGATTGGATTGGGGTTCTCCGGAATTGTAGTGAAAATCTTTTAAATGATCCGATTCAAGAAGAGGACCGGAGCCAGCACCTGGTCGAACAGGTTATCATGTATATTGACGAACATTATATGGATGATATTGGTATTGGACAAATTGCCCAGGAACTGCATGTTACCCCAAATTATTTAAGCACGTTATTTCATAAAAAAATGGGGACTACATTTACAAAATACTTAACGACAAGCCGCATCTTAAAGGCAAAGGAACTGTTAGCAGATCCAAGAAACAATGTACAAAGGGTAGCCGAACTAGTCGGCTATTACAGTACCAGGCATTTTACAAAACTATTTACCGAATTAGTTGGCTGTTATCCTTCTGAATACCAGAAAAATCTTAAAAATAACAGAAAAAGACTACAAGGAAGCTAGTAAGAAAACTTTTAATATAAATCTAGAAAACTTGTTAATTTTTTATATGATTATCCTAAACATGTAAAAGTGCCCAAAATTTTCGATTTTGGGCACTTTTTTATCTTGTAGTTTAAGGACTAGACCACTTTGCAATCAGCTTTTGAGCGTCTATTGCTAAGTAGTTTTTAGCTTCTACAGAAATGTACCGCTGCATCGGCGCATTGTTCAAGTGCTTCAGGAAATCCTCCATTTTCTTCGCGGCTTGTTGGTATGAACCTTTGTTTAATTGGTATTCTGCCTGATCCAACCTGTCTTTCAATTGGTTTTCAAGTGGGCCAGTCAAGTCTCCAGATAAGATATAACCATCGACAATATCCCTCAGTGATTGAATGGTGAGATCCTGCAAATCGACAACAGCCTGCTGAAGAATTGCTGCAGCTGTATCAATTTGATTTTGCGTGGCTTCTCCATTACCATTCACGTTGACTGCATACGTTAATGCTGACTTCAGTGCTTGCCAAGAAGAGGAGGTATAGTCTGCTTCCGATAAAACTTTGGCATCATTTATTTCGTTTGTAAGCGCCGTTCTATCAATATTTACGAAGAACTGAAGTTCAGCTACATTGGCACGTGTATTATTTCCATCTATTACCGCGCCTAACCAACGATAGTATCGGTATTCTTTTTCATTATTAAGATTAATGACGTACCATGATTTGTCTGTTCCATTTTGTGGGTACTCCGAAATATAATACAAATCTTCGAATCCGCTACTTGGCGATACGTTAGACCCCTGGAGGATCGCCCCCTGCGATCTTTGTGCATTGGTGCCGAGTCTCGGTAAATATCTGACCACGTTAATGGCTACAGGCTTGCCAAAATCCCAGCCGACATAGGCATTTGTACTATTATGTTCGTAAAAAGTAGCCGGATTGCCGTCAAAGACATTCTCTGGCGGGTAGGATCCTTTCGTTGAGCCAAATGCGCTGCCGTTCCCGTTATTATTAACCGTTAAATTAGGCATCGACGTCATGTTGCTGAAAGTAATCAGGATTGACTCTTCATTACTGACCGACACTTTATAAGTACCTTCTTTAGTTGCGTACAAGAAACCGGCCGCATTGATAACCGCGTCTGTTGTTGCGGTACCATCTGGTTTGGTGACGGACCATTTCGAACTGTTGTTTTCCGTACTCAGTTGAACTGCACTGCCGCCATAAATGGTAGTTTGGCCATCGGTCATACTTACTTCTGGGATTCTGCCCGATTTTGTTTCAACCGGATCAGAGCTAACAGGATTAGATCTTGGTCCCTCTCCATTCGTATTAGTGGCCGTAACGAGATAATAGTAATTCCTGCTGCCATCGTTTTGTGCGTTTCTATCCGTATATTCAAGGTCGGTCAAATTCGATGCAATCAAGACATAATCTTCATTGCCCTCCGCCGTAACGATTTTCCTGTATACAGAATAACTAGAAGCTAAGTCCAAAGACTTCCATGTCAGCTTTACCGTATCTTGTGATATCCTCATTGCATTTAAACCGCTAGGAGCAGATGGAGGCAATGTTTTTTTCGCGTAAAAAGTGTATACTCCTCCCGTGTTTGCGGTCATTTCTTTAGTTTTTTCATTGATTGCTATTACCTTCCAAAAATATTGTTTATCGTTCGTCAGCTCCGGAATTATTTTTAAAGTGGTATTTACGGTTTCATCAAAAACTACCTTTTGAAATGCCGAATCTGTAGCAACGATTAATCGATAACTGTCGGCTAGTTTCGCAGCTTCCCATTCAAAGGTAACCTTCGGAGCATCTACATCCTCTCCTTTATTCATCGGTGATAACAAGTGAAATGCACTTGGATGATTAAATTCTGTTGAATCAGACGGAAAGATGGAGATTCCCTGCCCAGCTGATAAGGTTAAACTAATATTACCTTCGGAAATCCGCTTATTTTTTTCTAGCAATTTCAAACCATCTAGTCCGATAGAATAAATATCCACTGCGGTGATGTTAACCCAATCGTCTGGAAGTGTCCATGTCCTGTTTACATAACCGTTTTTACTAAATGCCAGCAATTCTTTTTTACTATCCTCGTTCCATTGTGCAGGGAATAAGACATCGTCGCCATCCCGCAGCACGCGGCCATTTTGTTTTATTAGCAAGCTGCCACCAAGCTTCTCACTGGTTACACCGTTCGAAAATGTTACCACTCCAGCTTTGTCGGAAATTCTGTCCAATCTGTTTAGAAAAAACCATGGCAATGTTTTTAGTGAAAACTCTTCGAGAAATCCTTTCAGGGTAGTTGGATCGGCTTTAATCGTTCCTTCACCAAGCATGCCAGTGCCTAATCGATCGTCTCCACCGTCGCCTCCCACATATAAGGATGCCGGTATACTAAATTGCTCCGCTGCATTCCAGCGAATATGCCATGCCATTGGCTGTAAACCAATGAGTGGATCCACCCTGTAATTTTTGTCAAATTCAGAAGTGAAATCAATACCCTTGTCGTTAAAATAGCGAATAATTTTTTTCTGTGTTTCGGCTTCTTCTTGTGAAGTGATTTCGTGATATGGACTAATATAGCCTGCGGCTAATCCAGGAATATTCTGATGAAATGCATCTACATGAATCGTGTGCGCACGTTCAATCGGCAGCAATTCTAATAGCTTATCAATCCTTTTTTGTGTTAAACCCGCTTCCCATTCTCTTGTATAACTAATTGGGTACCCCCACACATACTTTCTTAATGAACCATCTGCTTCTCTAGCAATCACATCCGCATCCAGATATGTTTGCCATAAGGGACTCTTATCACTGGCATCTAGCATATTAATATGCAAGCTGACGGTGGTATTGTATTTAAACGCTTCGTCCATCAGCCAAATTAGGCTATCCTCCGCTTTTTCATCCTGAGCACGTTTCAGCTTTGGATTGACCACATCAAGTGCAGGATAACCCGTATCATGGCCATCAAATTGCCAGCCGACCAAATAGATAATCTTTGGAATTCCGCGTGTCAGTTGATCCATTTTTTTGATTGCTTCTAACCCTTGTTCAAAGGTCATACTTACTTTGCCTTGATTATCAGCCATAAACATTTTCATCGTTAATGTTTGATGATATTGATGGAATGATGGACGATCCTTTTCAAATTTCACCGTAAATGTCAGTGTATCCGTTTTCGTAACGCCATCCAAAGTGACACTAACAGTTACAACGGCAGTACCCGCAGAATTGATTTTCGTACCTGCCCTAAGGTCCGCTCCGGTATCTGTTGGAGTCACAGAAGCAATCACATTCGTATTGCTTACAGTATATTTGACTGAGGCATGGCTAAGATCTGCAGCACGACCATTTTGCATTTTTCCACTAAGCTCCAAATGAGCCAACCCATCCAAATTTAAATTATTCTTGTCAGTTTTCAACGTTACTGAGTCTAAATAATCCGCTCCTCCAATAATTTTTGAAGCAAAAAATTCGGAGAGCGCTAAGTTTAATACAGCAATCGAAGCATCAACACCATCCTGTTTAACATTATTATCGACCATAACAGACCTAGCGATTTGAATTGAATTGAGTAACCGTTCCTTAGATCCTTTTGGATATTGGCCTGGCTCTGTTCCTTCCGTGGCTTCGTCATATGCAGACTGTGCACTTGTAATAATGTTCAGTAGTAGTGACTTATCAACGGATGATTCCTCTTTTAACCCTGGCACGACAATCTGAATGGGTGCAGTATCCGCCCTGGATCCATCTGATATTCTCGTGACTTCTAGAATGAGGGTTACTGTAGTATCCGTCTCCATTGGAAAAATTTGCGCGTCCATCGAAGGGATGACGTCTTCCCTACTGGAGTTTTTTATTTTGATTGAAAAACCTGACGGCACGGTTGGAAGTGTCAAAGTTGTCGCGCCTTTAACAGGTGCCGCAATCGAGGTAATACCCGTAGCTATTTCCGCCGCTGTTAGTTGCTGTACACTCTCGCCTTCTATAACAGCTGCATGGCTATGGCTTGTCTTAGCAGGAAAGAATAAAGATCCGGGAAACACCAGCAAAAAAGATAATAACAAAAGCATTGCCTTGCGCATGAAAATCCTCCTTTTTCATTGATATAAATGGTATCACTTTAGCATACCTATTAATGTCTCGATTCTGCTATTGAAGCACTCGTTTCTATTATCCTTAGACCTTAGTAATTTTCTGAAAGTAATAACAAAGTCTATTGATTATTTCGAAACAATCAATAGACTTTGTTCAAGAGAATTACTTAGAAGACCATTTTGCAATCAGCTTTTGTGCATCTTCCTTTAAGACGGCTTTAGCCTCATCAGAAATGTACCGTTGCATCGGCGCATTGTTCAAGTGCTTCAGGAAATCCTCCATTTTCTTCGTCGCTTGTTCGTATGAGCCTTTGTTTAATTGGTATTCTGCCTGATCCAACCTGTCTTTTAATTGATTTTTAAGTGGGTCGATCAAATCTCCAGAGTGGATATAGCCATCAACAGTATCCTTCATCGATTGAATCGTGATCTGCTGTAAATCTGCAACAGCCTTCTGAAGAGCTGCTTTAGCCAAATCAATTTGACTTTGAGCGGCCTGTTCATTCCCATTCACATTCATGGCATTGGTTAATGCCGACTGTATTGCTTTCCATGAAGAGGTTGTAAACTCTCCTTCCAGCAGGGACTTCGCTTTATTTATTTCATTTGTAAGCGCCGTTCTATCGATATTTACGTAAAACTGAAGTTCGGCTACGTTCGCACGTGTATTGTTTCCATCGATAACAGCACCTAACCAACGATAGTATCTGTATTCCTTTTCATTATTAAGATTAATGGTATACCATGATTTGTCCGTTCCATTTTGTGGGTACTCCGAAATGTAATACAAATCTTCAAATCCGCTGCTTGGCGATACGTTAGATCCTTGGAGGATCGCCCCCTGTGACCTTTGAGCATTGGTACCGGTTCTTGGTAAATACCTGACCACATTAATAGCTACTGGCTTGCCAAAATCCCAGCCGACATAGGCATTTGTACTATTATGTTCGTAAAAAGTAGCCGGATTGCCGTCAAAGACATTCTCTGGCGGGTAGGATCCTTTCGTTGAGCCAAATGCGCTGCCTTTCCCGTTATTATTAACCGTTAAATTAGGCATCGGCGTCATATTGGTGAAAGTAATCAGGGTAGATTCATCATTACCGGCTGACACTTTATACGTTCCTTCTTTTGTTGCGTACAAGAAACCAGCCGCATTGATGACTGCATCTGTTGTTGCGGTACCATCTGGTTTGGTGACGGACCATTTCGGTTTACTGTTTAGAGTTTGCAGTTGAACAACACTACTTCCATAAATTGTAGTCGGACCATCAGTTACTGTTACTAACGGTATACTAGTCGTTGATGTAGGCGGAATGACTACTTGAATACTGCCGGTGTCCGCCTTCACACCATCCGATGTTCTTGTAACCTCCAAAATGAGTGTCACTGTTGAAAGGGCAGCTTGAGGGACAATGGTTCCGTCCATCCTTACGACATTCGGTTTATCTGTGCTCTTAATGGCTATTGAATATCCATCCGGAACAGCAGGAAGTTTCAGTTTTTTATCACTGCTAGCCGGAGCTTCAATCGACTTAATTCCGGCTGCAATTTCAAGGATTTTAGGGTCTTTATTGACTGAATCCTTAAATACCTGAAAGGCTTTCGCAAGCTCATCATATGCCTCATTTACTTCATATTGGAACAGACTATTGTCTTCCATGATCAATTTAGCAGCATCAATCACTGCCTTTAGCTGCTCTTTCGCCCCAGCCGGATACTGGCCAGGCTCCGACCCGGTTACAGCCGCATCGTAGGCTAACTTCGCCTCGGTCATTAATTTTCCTAACGAGCTTTTATCGGCATTCCGTTTAGTAAGTGAATCTTTAATTCTTTTAAACATAGCGAAATGGTTCTTCGTAATATGACCATCCCAAGTTATTCCTATATTCCAAGAGATGGCTCCACCATTTCTTATTACTCTATTGGTATAATCAATTGCCTCTTGGTCCTTACGCGTGATACTGTCTCCCGACCAGCCGCCGAAAGGAGTAAGCGCATGCCATTGCACCCCTTCAATCCATCGGCCCTCGTTACTCGTACTCAGCAAGGTATCTGTACCTCTCTCGCCTGCCAAATAGTCCTGATAATCAGATGCTTTCTTAAAGGATGATGCACCTAGATTTAATGAGATTACTGAATTAGGGTTCCCGGATTTTGCTGCATCTGAGTAATATTTCCCCCATGGCGCGGTGTAGCCATTTTGTCCATAAAATCCGTCAAACCACCAGCCTGCGATTTTCGTTCCGTATCGGTCAGACCATTCTTTAATAACCTCGGCCCACTTTTGAACAAATGCTTCATCTGCATGCCAATTACCATTTGCATCTACTTGTTTTAAACCGAATCCGTGTGCAATGTTAGTGTCCTCTTTCGGAGCATTACTAGGCAAATAAAGGATTAACTTAATATCTTTAGCTTTCAATGCATCGGCCATGTCCATTATTAAATCCCGCTCGGAATTCCGTTCTCCGGGTTTATATCCTGAATAGCTGTCTAGTGTAGCATTCGGTGCCACATAATATCCGGAATTTTGCCCCACCGTAAAGATTACCCATTTGGCACCTGTTTCCGAAACTTCATTTGCAAATCCATTCACATCAAAAGCATTTACAGCATCGTTCCACTCTTTACTTCCTCCGTCTTTTGTCTCATTAATCCAATTTTGTAAATAGTGAAACGCCACTCCATAATTACCAGACATCCAATCTGTGTTCGGATTGTTCAGCTGTGCATTGGCTCTAGGTATTGGCACGATTAGCGACACAACTAAACTTAGAATGATAAAAGCTGATAGATTTCGTTTTATCATGGTTTTAATCTCCCTTCTATTTTGAAATTATCGGATATATCTGTATCCGTTTTCAATTTTAAACTTATCAAAATATTCAATTTTCTAATATGCCTCAATTCTACTATTGAAGCGCTCTTTTCTCTGTTTTATTTAATGTGTAGCCGATTCGGAATCTTCGTTAGTTCATGTAGGATTGAATATAGTATTATTTAGGTATGACTTGTGTAAACCACTCTTTTATTAATTTGATTGGTTTAAATGCAAGGATTGGAGGATATTTTTCTATTAACATATTTTCATATATTGGAACCAATTATCTTTAATTCGCGGTTGCCTTTTCAACCCAAGAGAATTATACTTTTATTAATACCAACTTATTCAATCGGAATAGTAAAATTAAAAGGAGCGAGGTTATGTACCATCAAAGTTTTCTTATCATCCATGGATTAGGGGGAAGCGGACCTGATCATTGGCAAACTTGGCTTGCTAATGAATTAAAAGAAAGAAACTTTCATGTTTGTTATCCAACCTTTTCACAGTTTGATTCACCTGATAAAGTGGTTTGGTTAAAGGAATTAAATTCAGCTATTGAAACAATTCCAACAAATTATCGACTCACAGTTATTACGCATAGTCTTGGCTGCCTATTATGGTTTCATTACGCAGCTAGTAAAAATAAACGGCTTGCTAAACAGGCTATTCTTGTTGCACCGCCATCTCCAAAAATTATTCTCTCTGAGGCGAAAACTTTTTATCCGGTTCCTTTGAATAAAAATCAGCTAGTGGAAGCGGCTGAGGAGACACTTTTTGTTCATTCATCCAATGATCCATATTGCAGTCCTGATGATGCCGAAAAGTTCAAGAGTTTAAATTTGCCCACGATCACACTACCTTCTGCAGGCCACATTAATACCCTCTCAGGGCACGGAAAATGGCCGTTGATATTGGATCTATGCCTTAATTCTGAAATGATTTTTCATTAGAAAAACCGGGCAAAAACCGCCCGGTCCTTTTAGCGAACTTCCAATCGTTTAATACTCTTTCCATACATTGCTTAATAATAATCAGGATACGTTTCTAGTACACATTTTTCACAAGAAAACATTGTTTAGTTGTTGGATCCCCGTCATCGTCTACCGGACAACCATTTTTTCTTGACTAAAGTCGCTTATAATCTCTATAAGCTTCCGAACACTAACTTTTTTCTAGGTTACGGTCGCTTATAACCACTTTAAGCTACCGAACAACCACTCTTTTCTTGGCTACGGTCGCTTATAACCTTAATAAGCTACCGAACAACCATTTTTTTCTTAGCTACGGTCGCTTATAACCTCTATAAGCTACCAAACAACTATTTTTTTCTTAGCTACGGTTGCTTATAACCACTTTAAGCTACCGAACAACTATTTTTTCCTTAGCTACGGTCACTTATAACCTCTATATGGATTCGTTTCAGAATCTTCGGCTCCATACCTCCATTTTCTCGTAATCAAAAAAAGGGGCAATATATAAATTCTTATATTATTAAAAAGGAGTGATGCCGAAACATCACTCCTTCGTTATATTAAGCTACTACCGCCGCTTTCACCCATTGATTTTCAACAGGAATTCCGGCATCCTTTATTGTACGGAAAACAGGGCATCTAAGGTCAACTGCCTTTTGCAATTCATCAATTCTTTCTTGCGGTTCGGAAGTTTCGACAACTGCTTTGACGGTGACTTGCTGGAAGTAAGGTTTTACGGATAAATCCCCCATCAACCCTGCTAAATCCAAACTGCCTTCTACATTAAATGAAATTCCTTGAAGATCGAACTTCATTTCCTGAGCGATCAATTGAGCCATAACATTTTCACAGGCAATCAGTGAGGATAGAAACGTTGACAGCGGATCAATCGCCGAGTCCTTTCCGCCAAACGATACCGGTTCATCGATCGCGATTGTATGTTTGCCGGCAACCGCATCGAGGCGCATTCCCGTTCCTTCACCTTCTACTTTAAAGTTCATCATTTGTCCCATTTTAATTCCTCCTATACCAAAACCATTTCCCGCAGCTTCTTTGCCGCCTCTGACATAACCTTTAATTTTTCAAAAGCAATCTTGTCACTATTCATTGGTCGTTGTGCAAACGTTCCGAAGCCGCAATCCGGATTTAAGAAGATTTTTTCATCCGCGATATATTTTCTCGCTTCCTGGACCCGTTCAACGATTGCCTCCACCGTTTCAACCGTTTCCGTCCTTGGGTTGACGATGCCAAATCCGAGCTCTTTTCCGCCAAAATCTCGAATTGCATCAAGCTCCCCGGCTCGAGGTGTCGCATATTCAAGTATTAGCTGGTCGATATTTACATTCGCCAGATACGGGATTAACGGATAATATGGACCGCGCAGCAGCACCTGCTCTTGCGTGCTCCAGTTGCCACGGCAGACATGAACCCCGATTCTTGAACCCCTGCCTAACATCCCGTCTGTAACCTGATTCATTAAATCCAGTGCAAATGCAATTTCTTCTTCGGCATCAGCCTTAGCGGTCAATGCACCGCACATAAACGTCCGATTGGCATTTTTTTGTGTAAAGACAAGCTCCGTTAATACTGGCTCATCGAATTGAATAAAATCAACTCCAGCCGCAATTAACTCTTCCAGTTCTTCCCGCAAAACTTTAATAATATCAACAGCCAAATCCTCTTTCGTCGGGTAAGCGTCTTTCGATAACCCTTCTACCCACATGGCCCTTGTTAACAGATAAGGACCTGGCAGCATGACCTTAATCGCTTTATCTGTATGTTTCTTTAAAAATAAATAGTCATTTAATGCAAGCGGCTTTTTACGGCTGATTTTTCCCGCAGCTGCCGGGTTAGACATCGAGAACGCCGGAACATCTAATGTTCCAAGAATTTCCTCAAAACTTGCTTTATCTTCGACATATTCAAGCAACTCAGACACCATCAGCATTCGAACATTATTGAGATGTTCTGCTACAAACGAAATAAAATTATCGCGGCGCTGTTCACCGTCAGAGACAATATCAATCCCTGCATCTTCCTGCCATTTCAAGCATTGTAACACCGCCACATCCGCAATTGACTGAAACTCGTCTTCGCTTATTCTTCCGGCCCGCTTGTCACGCATAGCCTTTTTCACTTCAACTGTCCTCGGCCAGCTGCCAATCACAGTAGTTGGAAACGTTGGTAAATTCACGATTGTTGAGACCCCCTTAAAACACAATTGAGAGCTTAATGTTAATCGATACTGCTTGTTTAAGAGTTTGGTAGATTGGTGATCGCTCTAGTGTATTTCTCCATAAATCCTCAAGGACCGCTTCCGTTTCAGGTGATGATACATAAAACGCCCCCGTAATCTGTTCGAGTTTCGGACTGCCTTCATCTTCTAATTCTAGATGAAACAACACATTATCCAAGCCGCCTTTTAATGCAAGCTCAAGATTATCAATCTCTAAATTCCGCTTGGAGGCTTGGGCTTTAAAACCAACTGTCAAACAGGAGGCAAGCGAGGCGAGCAGATAATCAATCGCACTTGGTGCATTGACCTTCGGACTAAAATCAGCCGGCTGCCCCGCTAAAAAAGTATGGTTTCTGGAATGGACTTTTGCAGAGAGATCTTTTTCTCCCCGAACCCGGACACTCCATTGATAGCCTTTTGCTGCTTGTAAATCCTGCTCTAATTCTTCTTGTGCAGAACCTTTTCTGATAAAATATCGGGTTGTATTTTCGCCTGGTTCTGAACCGAGGAATTCATGATTGACCATTCGGCACCATGCCGGCAGGTCCTCAGCAACGGTTCTCTCTCTGCTCCGGACTTCAAGGATCTGTCCATCCAACAATGGGTCCATTGCTTTTTTAATAATCAATAGCAGACCCGAACCGCAATCTAAGTCTCCGCCATCACAAACTCCATGAGGTATTTCCATTTTAGTCACCTGATTTTAGTAAGTAATCGAAGCTGCACCTTGGCTGAGGAACTCAACTAATTTTGCTCCGCCAACAATCGTAGCACCTTCTACGAGATTTTCTTCATCTAACTCGCGCTTTTTATAACATGGGCTGCACACCCAAAGAATTCCGCCAGCTTCGACAAATTGGTCCATAAGCTGCTTTAACGGAGCAAAACCTGCTTCGTGAATGTCATCAGCATACCCTTTCGAGGCAAGGTAAGCGCCTTCAACATTTAGAAACACAACGGTTTCTTGCCCAGAGGCTACTGCTGCGTTGGCTACGACGAAACCAACCGTTGCTTTGTCAGGATCGTTCTTCGCATTTGTTAAACTTACTAAAAATTTGCCAGCCATATTTCATTCCTCCATTATTTTCATATTTATGTAAAAGGTTGTAATTAACCTTTTTCAATATAGTAATGACTTGTTTTTCCAAAATCTCTCCGTTCAACAAGTGTATGCTGCTGCATTCTGCACCATGCCGGCAAGTCTTCTCTTGCACCGGGGTCATAGGAGATGACTTCGATCATTTGACCTTTGTCCATCTTTTTCATTGTGAGGAATAGATTCATAATCAATTCTCCACAGCCAGTCGGACCCGCATCACATAGGAAATCTGGTTTATATGACATCATTTCCACTCCCTTCGGTAAATATGTCATAAACATTTCAATTTGGCAGCTCACTTCCATTATAAAAAAGTGGTACGCTTAAATAAATTCAATTTATCTATTCTACCAATCTCTATTAATCGAATATATGAATATATAAGGAGAAGATTCTGATGGATTTGCACCAACTCTTCGTTTTTACAAAGGTGGTTGAGCATAAGAGCTTTTCTAAGGCAGCAGAGGATATTTTTTTAAGTCAATCTACAGTAAGTTCTCACATTCACGGATTGGAAAAAATGCTGGGCTTGAAGCTTTTTGACCGCGTTGGCAGGGAAAGTATTCTGACACCACAAGGGGAACGTTTATATCAATGGGCACTTAAACTATTACTAATCAAAGATCAGGCATTGCTCGATTTAACAGAGGGGATGGCCGAGCTTCGGGGCATCATTCGAATTGCGGCAAGTTCTGTTCCTGGACAGTTTATGCTCCCAAAGATCGTTAAACAATATAGAGAGCAGTATCCAGAAGCACTGTTTCATATTAACCAATCTTCTTCAAAAATTGTTGCTGAAAAGGTGCTTCATGGTTCTGTGGATATTGGGATTTTAGGCGAAAAATATGTGGATGATAAACTTCGCTACCTTCCATTGTTAAAAGAAAAATTAGTGCTGATTACTTCGAATCAGATTAACTTATCCGATGGGGCCGTCAACATCGAAGATATCCTTCAGTATCCTTTTGTGATGCGGAATTCTGATTCAGGAACAAATGCTATTTTGGAAAAATTCTTGAAGAAAAATAACATTGCAAAGGACAAATTAAATGTTATTTCATACATAGAGGACGGTCAGAGTTTAATGCAGTTTGTGATGCAGGATGTCGGAATATCAATAGTTTCGGAAATAGCCGCAAGAGAATACGCCGCTAAGAACATGCTTAGGATGCATGATCTTAATGGTTTCAATGAAGAAAGATACTTTTATCTGGTTTACAACATTAATAAAACCCAATCGCTTCTTTCAAAATTATTTATTGATAGTGCGAGAGATTTGATTTAGGTTTGTTTAATTTCTTGGCGCAGGTAACGCTATAAGCGACCGAGGACTGTCAGTTTTCTATCTCACGGTGTCAGGCACCGCTCTGGATCTTGCTGAAAAAAGCTAAGAGGGAGAAAAGTGGATTGTTCTCCCTTTTAGCTATGAATACTCATTTCTTTTAACTTTTTTTTATCTATTTTTCCCACGTGGGTTTTTGGCAGTTCCGCTAAGCGAATGAACTGTTTTGGAATTTTGTATCGGCCCAGTTTTGATTCACAATACATTTTTAATTCCTCATCTGGTATAGTGTAGGATTGCTTTAAAGTAATGAACGCGGCAACCACTTCTCCCCATTTTTCATCAGGCAACCCTAGGACTGCCGCTTCGTCAATCGCCGGATGTTCGGCCAGCCACTGCTCTACTTCAAGTGGATAGACATTTTCTCCGCCCGAAATGATCATCTCTTTTTTCCGGCCGACAATATAATAGAAGCCCTGTTCATCTCTTTTCGCTAAATCTCCCGTATGAATCCAGCCATCCTTCCACGTTTCCTCTGTTGCTTGTTCGCGGTTCCAATAAAACGAAAAGGCATGCTTCCCTTTTATTAAAAGTTCACCGACCTCATCGGGCTTCGCCTCGCAGCCATCTGTTTTTACTAGTTTTATTGAATTAAACAGCATCGGTTTGCCGACAGATCCACGTTTCATTTGAGCATCTTCCGGACGAATATAAAAATTATTCGGCCCCGCCTCTGTAAGACCATACCCTTCTTTAAAAGCTAACCCCTTTTTCTGAAAGGCCTCGTAGATTTGCATAGGACACGGTGCTGCCCCCGATAAAAAAATCTTCATAAAAGGGAAATCACTGTTTTGAAATTCGGGTGTTTGAATCAGCATATGGTACATGGTTGGGACGAGGAGAATTGTTGTACAGCGGTATCGATTCAGCGATTCCACCGCTTTTTGTCCAGTAAATGGCTCGCCTATTACGACTGTCCCGCCAATCATCAAGACGGGAATGGTCAAGGCATTTAATCCGCCCGTATGAAACATCGGCATATAGTTTACTGTCACTTCATCCTCTGTTAAGCTCCAGCTTACAATTGTATTAAGCGCGTTCCAAAGAATAGATTGGTGGCTTAACACAACTCCCTTTGGTTTACCGGTGGTCCCTCCGGTATATATCATCGCCAGCGGGTCAGTTTCAGCGATTTCCTCTTGTGGTAAATCCCCAATTGGAAACGTGACTAGTTCTTCGTAACTGACATCCCCTATAAAAAAGGTATTTAAGTTATTAAGTTGTTGATGTTTAGCTTTGAACTGCGGATGGATTCCGATCAAAACAGGTGTACAATCCGCCAATATCTCGTTTATTTCATGCAATGATAAGCGCCAATTAAGCGGAACGAAGATGGCACCAATTTTCCCGCAGGCAAACAATAAGTCGAAATAGCTAATATGGTTTGGCGATAATAGTGTTACTCGATCGCCTTTTTTTACGCCCCGGGTATGAAGCCAGCTTGCGGTTGAGTTTGCCCGCTTATTCAATTGTTCAAATGTCCATGCATTGTTTGTCTGTTCATCTATAATTGCATCCTTATTTGGCGATAATCGTGCCCGATTTTCCAGCCAATCCAGTTCCCAGTTCACCGACCAATCGCTCCTTCTCTACTAGATGGAACTATTCTACTCATTTTTAGTTACAGAGCAGTTACAGGGGATTGCATAAAGAAAACTCGCCGATTGGCGTGCCCGTTAGGGCTAAGACAGAGGCGTAGTTGCACTTATGCCTGATAGGAAAGTTATACTTTCCTATCGGCCAAAAAAAACGACCCTAATAAGGTCGCTTCCACCATTACATCATAATCCCGCCATCCACATGGAGCACGGTTCCGTTCACGTAATTCGATTCATCCGAAGCAAGGAACAAATAAGCATTCGCGATATCCTCCGGCTTCCCTAATCGGGCAAGCGGAACCATCTGCATCATTTGCGCCATTACTTTTTCCGGCACCTTTGCCGTCATTCCTGTTTCGATGAATCCCGGGGCAACAGCATTGACATTAATCCCTTTCCGCCCAAGCTCCTTCGCCCACGTTTTCGTCATGCCGACAACACCGGCTTTGGTAGCCGCATAATTCGTTTGTCCGACATTACCATAGACTCCGGAGACAGAAGATGTGTTAATAATTCTTCCACTGCCATTCGCAATCATCGCTGGCAATACAGCCTGTGTACAGTGAAAAACACCCTTTAGATTGACATCAAGTACGGATTGAAAATCTTCCACTGATAGCTTTGACAGCATCGCATCTCTTGTGATGCCTGCATTATTAATCAGGATATCGATTTTGCCATAGGTCCCCAGAACCTTTTCGACCATTTCATCCACACTCTGGCGGTCTGCTACATTTACTTGAAAAAAAGTAACTTCATAGCCTTGTTGCTGCAGCTCACGAGCCCGTTCTTCGCCTTGTTCCACATTGAAATCTGCCATCGCCACCTTTGCACCTTCTCGTGCAAATACCTCTGCAGCGGTTAAGCCGATACCGCCCGCCGCCCCTGTTATAATGGCTACTTTATCTTGTAATCTCATCTCCTACTCCTCCAAAAATTGTGTCATCGCCTTCAATAATTGCGGAAGATCATCCACTAATGGAGAATGCCCACAATTCTTTAATTCTACAAACTCAGCTTTTTCTCCTAGGTCCTCAACAAGTTCTTTCGTCATCTCTTTTAAAATCACCATATCACGGTCCCCTTGCAACACCAGAACAGGGACATCGATTAAATCTACTTTGCCATTCCCCTCGACAAGCCCATTATAGTGACGGCTAATATTAAAGGTATTATTGGCATGATGTACCTCAGCCAAATTCCTTTGTGTTCTCATGTCTTGAACATACTCATCATAAAGTTCAGCAGCTGGCTGTTTATCTGTATAAATAACCGCATTCCAAATCAGTTTCAATAAGTCCACATTATTCGTGTCATAGGCTGTTTGCACAGGAATCGTCCGAATTAAATCCTGTTTAATCTCTTCATGTAAGGCAAACCGCCGCGGCTCATCCGTTTCATTTATTTTCCCATCAAATGGGTAGCCGCGGGTTGATTCCGATGCTAATAAAATCAGCTTATTACAATAGCCCGGGTAATCAGCAGCAAAATGCATCGCTACCGCTCCGCCCGTTGACCAGCCCGCTACAGAAAAATCCTTCAAGCCAATTTCATCAACAAACAGTTTCACATCATCGGAAAAATCTTTAATCGACATGACTAGATTGTTATAGCTGGAATCGCCAAAGCCGCGCAAATCAACCGCATATAGCTTATAGTTCTCATCCATATTGTCAAGCACCAAATCCCAATGCTTCGACGATGTCATATTTCCATGGATTAATAAAACCTTTACCTCGCCGCCCTCTCTCTCCCTATAAGCCAAAGTTTCTCCATTCGGCAAAAGCACTTCCTTCATTGAAACATTAACCATCTCAATCACCCTTTCCCCATTTAATTGTGGTTGCTCCCCAAGCGTAGCCAATTCCGGCACTGACAAAAACGACAACATCACCTTCCTTGATTTTCCCTTCTTTTAAGGCAAGCTCCAAGGACAAAATTTGATCGATTTGTCCGATATGTCCATAGTCCTCAAGATAAATAGACTGTTCTTCGGACAAGCCTAGTTCCTTTAATACATATTCATGGGCCGATTTTTTCATGTGTAGAATCGCCAAGTAGGAAAGATCGGCCTCACTATAGCCGCTTTTTCCTAATGACTCGCGAATCACCTTTAAAAAATTATCCATCGACTTTTGTTCCAGACGCTGCTTCATGCCTTCAGGATCAAGAACATCGAGCATATTGAGGCGCTGCTCAATTGCCTCCACAGTAATCGGGTTCTTGGTACCGCCGGCAACAACGACAACATCCTCGGAAAAAGAACCATCCGTGATAAGTTCTGTTTCTAATAGAAGATTTTCGTTATGCCCCTTTTGTAAAATAATCGCGCCGCCCCCGGCACCCAGATTAAACATAAACCGGGTTCTCGGATTCTCGTAATCAATGAAATCAACATTGCGATACCCGCCTGCGAGCAGGACAGTTTGTATCCCAGGGTCAGCAATCATCAAACTTTTCGCCACTTTCAAGGCCATGACGGTCGTCCCGCATCTTAACGCCACATCAAAGGCCCAAGCATTAAACGCACCCACTTCTTCCTGCAGCTTAATCCCGGCCGTCCAAAGCGGGTACTCCTTATGTTCTTCGCCGATATAAATAACGAGATCAATCTCCAATGGATCAATCCCCGCCTTGGCAATTGCCTTTTTCGCCGCGGTAATCCCCATTTCACATGTATGATCATCGGGTCCAGGGATATGCTTTTTTTTGATTCCCATTTTCTCTTCGACAACAGGTGCAGGGATACCTGCCAGTTCTGCAATCTCTTTACCAGTCAAAAATTCGTCTGGTAAATAAATCCCTGTGCTCAGAATGCCAATTTGCACCACAATCACCTACTCCCTAAGATCCTCTGCCATTTCTTGCATGAATTCCATCGCTTTCTCAATCGACTCAAACAACGTCTCCCGATCTTCTTGGACATGTGTTACCTTTATTCTCCATTGTTTTTTTCCTGTTTCCTTTTCAATAGCGGCAAGTTGAAAACGAACGACAAAGGAAGCAATTTGATTGATGTCCACGTGTCTCCCCCTTTATCCCGCTATCTTTTCTTCTTTTTTAACAGCAGGTTGTTTTTTTCGTTTCCAAGAAAGTGTACTTAACGTCCCGACAATTCCTCTTGGGAAAAACATCACGACCAAAATATAAATAATGCCAAAGAAGATAATCCAGCGCTCAAAAATCCAATGCTCTTTCGCCAGTTCCGTCAGCCAATGATGGGCAAACTCGATTAGACCTGCGCCAATGATGGCACCGACTAATGTTCCTACTCCGCCAATGATTGTCATTAATAATGCATCCAAGGTAATATCCATTGCAAACACACTTGTGTTCACAAAACGCAGCGAAATCGCATATAAGATTCCTGCTATTCCTGCTAATACGCCGGACATCACACTTGCGGCAATTTTATAATGCAGCACATGAAACCCTAATGATTCCGTTCGTTGTTCATTTTCCCTAATCGCCTGAAGCACCCTGCCAAGAGGGGAATTGGTAAACCGCTTCAGGATGAGAAATACCGCAACCATGACGACCAAACAAAGCAGGTAAAAATTAGTCCGATCAATAAACAGTTCCGGGACGCGAAAGGTGAAGCCATCATTGCCATAGGTCATCGTCCGCCACTTTTCCGCTAAGACAAGAAAAAGCCCTGATAACGATAAGGTTAACATCGCATAAAAATGACTTTTTAAACGAAGCGTAAGCAAACCAACAAGGAAGCTGACGATACCAGTAAGAACAATGGTAGTCATTACTGCCAAGAGGAAATACCCGAGCGTTGGTTCAAACCGCTTCATAAAAATCCCCATCGAATAGGCTCCGATCCCAAAAAACATCGCATGTCCAAAAGAAACAATTCCAGTAAACCCCAACAACAAGTCATAACTCATCGCGAAAATCGAAAAAACAAACACCTGTGTTAATAAAATCAATAAGTTTCGCGATTCGTAGACAAACGGCAAAAGGAGCAGAAAAGCTGCAACGACTAAAACGATAGCCGTCATCCTATTTCCCTGAATCAATCGCATGTTCTCACCCCTTCGCACCAAATAGACCCTGCGGCCGAATAATTAACACAATCGCCATGAGGAGCATATTTACAGCCAGCGATAGATCGGGGACATAATAAGCCATAAATGAACCGGAAAGCCCTACCAAGATAGCGGCTAACACAGAGCCTTTGAAATTGCCCATCCCCCCGATAACGACGACAATGAAGGCTAAGATGGCGAATTCCATCCCCATACCAGCATGAATTACCCCGGAATAAGGGCCGAGCAGTACACCGCCAAGCGCGGCCATACCGGCACCAATCATAAATACAAACATGAACACCCTTTGAATATTAATTCCCAGCGCCTGCACCATTTCTTTATTCATGACACCTGCGCGGACAACAAGACCAATCTTTGTTTTTTTAAGCAAAAATTGCCCTCCTGCAAAAATGAGGAACCCTACTAAAATGATAAATACGCGGTACTTGATGATAATAACGCCGCCGAGTTCCCAGCTGCCCTTTAAATAGTCCGGAGGCGATGCGGTAATTTGATTGGGCCCCCAAATGACTTTCAACATTTCGGATAAAACAAGCATGAGACCAAGGGTGATTAAAATCTGCTGTACATGGTTGCCGTAAACCGGTTTAATAATCCATTTTTCAGTAATAATCCCGAGCAGAAAACCGGTCAAGATGGCGCCAATGATCCCGATGATAAAGCTATTTGTCTGCGAATAAATCCACAGACCGCTATAAGCTCCCCAGGCAAATAACCCGCCGTGGGCAAAATTCAGCACATCCATCAAACCGAAAATCAGCGTTAAACCGGCCGCCAATAAAAAGATCAGCATCCCTGTTGCCAGACCATTTAAGGCTAAGTTGATGATTAAATCCACTTAGTTGTCCCTCCTTCCTTACGCAATCCCTAGATATTTTCGTTTCATTTCTTCATCTTCTTTCAGTTCCTTCATGGAGCCATGACTCACGGTTCGTCCATCGTCAATAATGTAAAATTGATCGCCAATCGTGCTCGCCATCATGAAATTTTGTTCCACCAACACGATGGTTGTTTGAGCTTTCATTTGGATTATGGAATCCATAACCTTTTCCACGACAATGGGAGCCAAACCTTTACTTGGCTCATCTATTAACAGCAGTTCGTTTTCATTCACATACGCTCTTGCGATGGAAAGCATTTGTTTTTGACCGCCGCTTAACAGGCCGCCCGGTTTTTTCCAAAACTTTTTCAAATCAGGGAACAGATTTAAGATCCAATCCATTCGTTTAGCGGTTTCTTCATCGTCTTTTTGAATCGCCACTCTCATGTTTTCCTCAACCGTGAGTCCGGCAAAAATCCCCTGATCCTCTGGAACATAACCGATGCCCTTTTTGGCAATAGTATAGGTTGGCAGGGACTTAATCTCTTCGCCTTTAAACATGACGCTCCCTTTTGATGCCGGATTCAGCCCCATTATCGTTCGTAAGGTCGTTGTTTTTCCGGCTCCATTTCTTCCGAGAAGCACCGTCACTTCCCCTCTTTTCACCTCAAAGGAAACACCTTGGAGAATATGATATTGACCGATATAGGTTTCGACTTTATCAAGTTTTAACAGGTCTTTGTTCATCGAGCTGACCTCCTAAATAGGCAGACTGCACTGTCTCGTTTTTCATGATTTCTTCCGGGGTTCCGTCGGCCAAAAGCCTGCCATTAAAAAGAACCATGACCGAATCCGATAAATCGAGAATCATATCCATCTTGTGTTCAATCAGGATAATCGTTCGGTTCCCTTGTTCCTTAATTCGTTTTATCACTTCTAGAATCGCCGGCACTTCCTCAAGGGACATGCCTGCTGTTGGTTCGTCTAATAAAAGCACTTCTGTTTCAAGTGCCAGCAGCATCGCAATTTCAAGCTTCCGCTTTTCGCCATGGGCCAGATTGCTAGCCAGTGACCCCTTTTTATCGTCTAACAGGACAAGCCTGAGCCATTCTATTGCCTTTTCTTCAAATTCTCGATACTTTTTAAAATGAAACAGCATCTGATATCGAATTCCTGCCTGCGATTGGACCGCTAATCTTACATTCTCTAATACTGTTAAATTAGGGAATACATTGGTAATTTGAAAGGAACGGCCAATCCCCGCTCTTGTGCGGTTTGTCGGTGAAAATTTCGTGATATCCTTCCCGCGATAATAGATTTTTCCTTGAGTCGGCGTTAATTGGCCGCTTAAGAGATTGAAAAAGGTTGTTTTTCCCGCGCCATTTGGCCCAATAATTGACTTAAAGTGCTTCTCCGGAACAGAAATACTGACAGCATCCACAGCAGTATGACCGCCAAAGGTAATCGATAGATCAGTTGTTTCAATAAGCGAAGACATTCGCTTCACCGCCTTGTAATAGAAATAAGGAAGAGGGTGACCGTGTTTTACTCGGTCGAACCCCCGTCATTTTTACTTGATATTTTCTTACTTGTTGCGGATCGGCGGCGCCGTTTCTTCCGGAGTCAGTTCCCTGATCAATACTGGCACTGGGTATGCCACACCGTCTTTCTTTTCCAGCTTAATTGCATACAATGCTTGCAGGGCTTGATGATCTTCCGGACGGTAGGTCATTTTTCCTTTCGGCGTCTCAAAGCTCATGCCTTCCATTGTTTTGATCAGTTTATCCGCATCTGCATCACCATTCGATTTCTTCAATGCTTCCACAATGGAAATGGCTGCACTCATCCCGCCAGGGGTAAACAGGTCGGGAACGTCGCCGTTAAAGCGCTTCTTATGCTCGGCTACTAGCCAGTCGTTAATTTTATTTTTCGGCAGGTCATGATAATAAACGGTGAAGCCTTCCATCCCAATCAACGGCTCCATTGTCGATAATGCCGCAATATCCGGCGCTCCGGTTGAAATCTTGATTCCTTTTTCCTGCACCTTCATGTCGGCAATCTGCTTCCATGGGGAGTTTGCGCCAGCCCAAACAACGAATAAATAATCAGGTTTGGCATCGACGATTTTTTGAATATTTGAAGTGAAATCCGTTGCTGCAGGATCCGCGTATTCTTCTTTTACAATTTCAGCTCCAAGCTTTTTAGCTGCTTCTTTAAAAGCTGCAACCCCATCACGTCCAAAGGAATAATCTGGTGCAAGGGTGGCAATTTTTACACCCTTTTTCGCAATTGCTGCTGCGCCGGCAACCGCATCCTGTGATGAGTTACGTGCTGAATGGAACATATACTTATTAAACTCTGAACCTGTAATACTATCCGCGGCCGCTGGTTCGACAACCATAATCCTCTTATATTCCTCTGCTAGAGGGAGGACAGCCAAAGTGTCAGCCGAGCTGGACGATCCGACTAGAAAATCAACCTTATCTTCTTCTAATAACTTCGTCGCTTTTTGCACGGCTACTTCCGGCTTCGTTTCAGTATCTTCGACAATAAATTCAATCTTTCTGCCGGCAACCTCCATCTTTCCATCCGTTGCATAATCAAGCCCAAGCTCAAAACCTCTTAATGTTTGCTTTCCATAGGATTCGAGTGCGCCAGTTTTAGAAGCAAGGACACCGATTTTAATTGGTTCCTTATTTTCCGTTTTCTTTCCGCCATCGTCCTTTGGCTCTGTTGATGATTTGTCAGAGCTGCAAGCACTGGCAAAAATCATCATAAACATAAGTAATCCTAATAATGCCCATTTCCCGCGATACCGCTTCACACATTTTCCCCCTTAAAATATTTACTTTAAAACTTGCAAAGCTTTGAGTTTATGATAGGAAATTGAAGTTACAAGGGAGTTACAAAATAAAAAACAGCCCTATTTTATGGCTGCTCAATTGGATTTATCATGTTTTCCGATTCAATGATCATATGGTACATATGTTTTGTCGGTTCTAATGGGGTTACGCCCAGTTCTTCCTCTAATACTTCTGTACATTTTTGGTACCATTTCATCGCCTGCGGGCGGTTGTTTTTTCGATAGTAACAATACATTAATAAGCGATAGGCTTCTTCCCATGTGCGGTCGCGTTCGAGAATTTTTTCACACCAATAAATAGCCGCTTCGCAGTTTTCGCGGCGAACCATTAATTGCGCCATTTTTTCGGCTCCGCGTAAAAAATAAACGAGCAGGCTCTCTCTTTTGCTTATACACCAATCATCATAACGGCGGTCAGGCAAATATTCGCCTTGATATAGGGTCAAGCCTCTCTCAAGGAAATATATAACCTTTTCGTCAGCGCTTTCATTTAAGCCGTCTTGGATCAGCGCCTGAAAATGTGTTGTATCCACTTCAATCACGGCATGTGGATTTAACCCATAGAACATTCCGTCTCGATTAATGAAAAACGGGGCTGCTCTTGCTTTCCGCGTTGGTTCTAATACTTGCAGAAGACTATTTAAGGCCACCTTGAAATCACGGTCAGCACTTTTTTTATCTTGATAGGGCCATAGAATTTGCATGATTTCATCTTTGGCGACTGGCTCATTCAAGGTTATGAATAACTGAAACAATTCCTTCGCCTTTTCTCTTTGCCACTCCTTTTCCCCAACTTCTTTCTCACCAAGCCAGAGCCGGAAATGGCCAAGGGTTTGAACGCGAATCGAATACCCGGGATGGGAGTCAAATGTGCTAACCCCGAGATTCTGTAAGGTTTTTGTGACAAATGACGTTTGGATTTCCGCTTTCATACACTCAAGTAATAATGGCACAAACAGTTGTAAATCCTTTGGGCCGAAGACGGATCTTTTATGAAAAAAGAATTCGTATTCATGCATTTGCACGAGAGTTAAAAATTCAGCGGTTGCTTGCTTAAATAAGTCTTGCCTTTGCTGAAGATAAAAAAGATTCGACAACCAAAACTTGCTGAGCATTTGTCCATAGGAGTCATCGCACTGCTGGAATAGGGAATCTGTTTTTTCCAAGTATACAAACGCCTTCGGCAGCCGTTCATTATAAATGCATGTAATCCCCATGCAAAGAGTGATTAAGGCTGACAGCCAAACGTCATGAACCTTTTCTGTCTCTTGGAGCGCCTTCTCTCCTGCCTCCAATGCCCGTTCCAGTTCTCCTTTTGTTCCGTATAAAATACAAAGTCCCATTAACGGCTCGGCCTTCCCTCTGTCAACACCCAGCTGGTCCATGATTTCTAACGCTGTTTGATAGCAGTTTTCGGCTAAATGGGTATCATATTTATTTAAAATCTGGACAGCATGACCCATACGGATCCAGCCGCACGCCTCGACGAACGGAGCTTTAGAGCTTATTCCTTGTTGGATGGCATCCTGGGCAAGCTCTTTCGCTTTTACTCCCTCGCCAGTAAAGGCTTCTATTAAGGAAAGTAATAAATCGGTTTCTCGATGGGCCTGCGGCAGTGAGGTAGCGATAGTTCCATTCAACGCTTCTTTGAAAAGGACTTTCCTTGCTTCCTTAAATCGGCCGGTTCTTAAATACAATCTTGCTTCTAAATTTCCATCAAAATGAACGGCCTTTGTTTTTTGAATCCATTTTCCAGCCTCTGATGCTTTTCCTAAGTTTAGCAGATTCTCAGATAGCAATTGATAGAGTCTACCTCTTTCTTCATCCGAACCCCTGCATTTTTCCCTGTAGGCAATCGCCTCATATAAAAGCCGTTCGGCATGGTGCGGCTGAATCGTATCTAAATAAATCTTCGCCTTCCCTTCCAGTGCCATACTCATTCCAAGGGCATCTTGCTTTTTTTCTGCACCAATAAAGGCCTTTTGATAATAATCCTCTGCCTCTTGGTATTGGGAACGGTAACGATGAATTTCCGCTTTTAAATACCATAGAAGATAGTACGATTCCATCTCAGATTCTGGGAGAATCGTTATTTGATCATTTAGGCTCTCTAGTTTTCCACTTTCAAGCATCCTTAAGCCATTCTCTTGTAAGATGGAGGCAATCGCCTGATAGTGATTGATTTTTTTATAATGATGAAGTGCTTCTTCCCACAATTGCCTTTTTTCATAAAAACGGGCACATTTTTCGTGGAGGACGGCATAATGATTCGGGTTATTTTTTTGAAAAATATTTTCAAGAAAGTCTTTAAATAGGGCGTGATAACGATAATGATTCATCCCAACCTTCTGGATGAATAAATTCCGGTCTTTCAATTGCTCAAGCATTCCGGAGGCTCCATAGAGGCCAATGACTTCATCGCAAATTTCTTCCTCTATTTCTTCAAATATCGATGTTTGCTCAAGGAACTGCTGGATCATTGGCGGTTGTTTCGAAAAAACCTCCATCACTAAATACTGAAAAAAATCCTGAAGGGAGTGTGAGGAGTGTTCAAAAAGCTCCGTAATGTCCCTTTTAAGCGGGATTTGCTGGGCAATCATGCATAAGGCGATAACCCAGCCTTCTGTCATCTCATAAATCGTTTGTAAATGCTGGGGCTCGACTTCTAATCGATAAAGATCGGTTAACAGCAGCTCCATTTCTTCTATTGTAAGAACTAGGTCGTCTTTTGAAATCTCTAATAACTGACCGCAGACCCTCATTTTCGTCAGATACTTCCATCCCGGGCGGCTGCGGCTCGAAAGGACGATATGTAAATTGGCGGGGATGTGTTCAAGCAATTTTTCCATCCAGCTATTGATGGTATAAGAATGTTCAATTTGATGAAAGTCATCCAGGATCAAGGTAATCTCGGAATCGATCGCAAGGATTTCATTGATAAAAAGGGAACATAATACACTCAATTCCTCTTCGCGGATATAACGGTCCATCGTGTCAATATAAGTAGATAATTCCTCGCCGAAATCAGGTAGAACAGGTCGGATGGAATGGATGATATAGGAGAGAAAAGGAAGGATGTCATCATCCATCGACGAAATGGAGTACCAGCTGCCCGGGATTTTTTCGTCTCTCATAAATAAAGCAAGTGCCGTACTTTTTCCATAACCTGCTCCGGAATGAATGATCGTCAGCGGATAGTCAGGGATCTTCTTTAGTTTCCGGGTAAGCTGTGCCCGTCTGATAAAATCTTCCTTCACGGCTGGAATCCGCAGCTTTGTTTGAATAATCGGCAGCTTCAATTCTTAATCCCCCCTCTCCATTTTTGAAATATTTACACTATTTTACCATATATCAATAGGAAAAGGGCAGCATTTCGCTGCCCTGTTCTCAATTAGTAAACTTCAACTACTTTTACCCTGCTACCAATATTGTCTATTTGGAGAGGTTTCACAGTCATTTCAGGAAAAATGACTTGTAAATCCAGTGATAGCTGCCTTCCATTTCCTTTTTCGGTAAAGCAAATAACGGTCGGTCCAGCACCACTCAAGGCCGCTCCGAATGCCCCGCTTAATTTTGCGGCACGTTCAATTTCCTGATAACCGTGGACCAGTGGTTTTCGATATGGCTGATGGAAAAGGTCTTGTCCCATCATTTTACCTGCTAATTCCCAGTTTTCACTTAAGAGGGCTGCAACTAAAAGATTCGCCGTCGAAGAGGCTTGGACTGCTTCATTCCGGGAAAATGCTAATGGGAGCACCTCCCGGGAATCCTTTGTCAATAGGGTTTCCGGCGGGATGACCACTGCCATTTCAAAGGGAAGGTTCGTGAACGACAGCATATCCACTTCATCTTGACGATAACAGCCAATAACGAGACCCCCATATAGCGAAGCACCGACATTATCAGGATGGCCCTCCAGTTCTGTTGCCAGCATCAGCTTTTCTTTCTGCGTTAAGTTTAAGTGTCCCACTGCATCCGCAAGCTCAATTCCAGCAACAATAGCGGCTGCACTTGAACCGAGCCCGCGGGCTAACGGAATCTCGCTTTCCATTATCACCTTACAAGGTGATAAGACTAAGCCATATTTTTCGGCAATCTGTAACGCTATTTGACCGATAAAATGTGTCTCGTCCTTTGGAAGCTGCTGGAGTTCATCTGTGACAGACAAGAATTCCCAGCGGTGGCTCATCTCTACCTCTAGCGTCAAATACAAATCAAGTGCCACGCCCATGGAATCAAATCCTGGGCCAAGATTGGCTGAGCTCGCCGGGACTTTGATGATGAACCTGTTATTTTGAGGCATGTAAGACAACCCCTCGAATATGTTCTGTCACTGCCTTTTCATCATTAGGTAAATGGGTTGGCTTCACCAGACTGCTTTGGATGGCTGTATCTGGATCCTTCAAGCCATTGCCTGTAAGAACGGCGACAATTTTCGTTCCCTTATTGATTTTTCCATTTAGCAGGCTCTTATAAACACCTGCGATAGAAGCACAGGAAGCCGGCTCCGCAAACACACCTTCTGATGCTGCCAATTTTTTATAAGCAGCGACAATTTCTTCATCACTGACCTCATCAAACTGGCCATCTGATTCTTGGACAGCGGAAACAGCGAGGTTCCAGCTTGCCGGATTGCCAATACGAATCGCCGTTGCGATGGTTTCCGGATTTTCAAAGACTCGGTTATGAACGAGGGCCGCAGCACCTGCTGCTTGATAGCCAAACATTCGCGGCAGCCTTGTACCTTTTTTAACGGCAAATTCTTTGAATCCCTTCCAATAAGCACTGATATTTCCGGCATTTCCAACCGGTATCGCTAATATATCAGGAGCGTCACCAAGCTGGTCGCACACCTCAAAGGCCGCTGTTTTTTGCCCTTCCAACCGGAACGGATTTACTGAATTAACAAGGGTAATCGGTTCTACTTCACTAATAGTACGAACCATTTTCAACGCTTCATCGAAATTCCCTTCTATCGAAATAATTTCTGCCCCATACATCATCGCTTGGGCAAGCTTGCCAAGGGCGATTTTTCCTTCAGGAATGACGATGATACAGTTTAAACCTGCCCGTGCCGCATAGGCAGCAGCGGCAGCAGATGTGTTGCCAGTTGAGGCACAGATGATCGTTTTGCTGCCTTCTTCAACTGCTTTGGCAACAGCCATCACCATTCCCCGGTCTTTAAAGGACCCCGTTGGATTTGCCCCTTCCATTTTCACATAAAGCTCGATATCCCATTCTTGAGAAAGTCGTTCGAGCTTTATTAATGGGGTATTGCCTTCATTCAGTGTAAGCTTTGGAGTTTGATGGTTGACTGGTAAATACTCTTTATATGCTTCTAATAACCCCGGCCATCTCATAATGATTTCCTCACAACCCGATAGGCGCTTTTTATTTCCTTCACTGCCTTTAAATCATATAACTGCAGTAAAATTTTATCGTAATTGGTTAGCGATGCTTTGTGGGTAACTAAAACGATTTCCGATGTTTCATTTTTCTTAATTGGCAGCTGAAGTATTTTTTCAAAGCTTACGCCGTATTTGGCAAAAATGGCGGTAATATCTGCAAATACGCCAACCTCGTCCTGTACGTGAATACGCAAGAAATATTTTGAGAACTGTTCTTCATTATCCTTTAACAGCTTAGGGTATTGCGGTGTGACAGCACTGCGGCCATTTACACCTAATCTAAGATTTTTCATAACGCCAACCAAGTCGGAAACAACCGCTGTTGCTGTTGGCAGACTGCCGGCCCCAGGACCATAAAACATCGTTTCCCCGACTGCCTCACCATAGACGTAAACCGCATTGTATTCGTTTTGCACGGAGGCAAGCGGATGATTATTTGACAAAAAGGTAGGTGCGACACTTACCTCCACTTTTTCACCTTCACGATGAGCATAGCCGATGAGTTTCATGGTATAGCCTAATTGTTTTCCATACCGTAAGTCTTCTTCGGTAACGCTGGAAATTCCGCTTACCTTCACATCATCTAAATCAATGTGCATAGAAAAACCTAATGTCGCCAGTATCGTCATTTTGCGGGCGGCATCTAAACCCTCGACATCTGAAGTGGGATCGGCTTCAGCAAACCCGAGGTCTTGGGCTTCTTTCAGGACTTCATCATAGGAACGGCCTTCATCACTCATTTTTGTTAAAATATAATTCGTTGTCCCATTTACAATCCCCATCATTTGGGTAATACGATCGGATGCAAGCCCATCAACAAGGCCCCGTAAGATGGGAATACCTCCGGCCACACTTGCTTCATAGAATAGGTCACAGCCATGCTCGGAAGCAACCGTTAACAGCTCTGAACCGTGCAGGGCCATCAAATCCTTATTTGCGGTAACGACATGCTTTCCTTGGCGGAGAGCAGTGATTAAATAGTCTTTTGTTTCTTGAACCCCGCCCATTACCTCGATAACCACATCTATTTCATGGTCAAGCAGAATTTCGTCCGCCTTTGATGTTAATAGACCGGTTTCGACTTCAGCCGGTCTCTCCTTATGTAAATCTTGAACAAGGATTTTTTTGATGATAACCGGACACCCCACTTGGTGGATTAATTTATCTTGGTGATTTTTGACAATTTTTACAACTCCAGAACCAACTGTGCCTAAGCCTAATAACCCAATTGAGATGGCTTTCACTCGTTTCCCCTCCTGCATTTGTCCATCTGGGACGCACAAATGTTTTTCTATTGTAGACATTATATGATTCTCTGAATATTTTTACAATAGATTTGTTATCCTCAAATACTTTGTAATCGCTTACTATTGCGTCATACATGGATTATTATTTTAGGGTAAAATTTTTTCTCCTTTATCCCTTTACAATACTGAAGGTATCGTTGTAGAATAGTCCCTATATTTAGTTAATTTTTGAAATTTCAATCAACTTAGGTTATGATAATGATGATAAGTGATGATGAAGACGGCATTAAGAAAATGCTTCAGAGAGCCGGTGGCTGCTGTGAACCGGTGCAAATTCTTAAAACATGCTAACCAGAATTTACGCGAGGATTTTCTGATTAGCATACGGCCCAGCCCTTCTGAACTGGCAGCTGAAAGCTTTAAGTAGGTATGCCCGGCTAAAACCGTTATTTTCTTAAGGCTGCATCTATTTTTCAAGCAGCAAAAGAGGGTGGCACCACGCGTTGATTCACGTCCCTCATAACAGGATTATTCTGCCTGTTATGAGGGACGTTTTTTATTAGAAAAGCGGAAGCGCCTTGCTTAGGCGCTGGAGCTAGACAATTATCAAATTATAAAGAAAGAAGGAAAGGATGATTTTGATGTTACTTGATCAGCAATACTTGTTCGCCCCTGGTCCGACGCCGATTCCTGACCGTGTGAAAGCGGCAATGAATCAGCCAATGATTGCCCACCGCAGCCAAGAATTCCCTACATTACTTGAAGATGTGGCTACCCGTCTTATGCCTGTGTTTGGTTCGGAGAATCCTGTTACTGTCCTCGCTGGAAGCGGCACTTCCGCATTAGAAGCAGCGGCTGCTAATGTGATAGAAGAAAATGATGTGGTCGTGGTGGTGGTTGCCGGGGCTTTCGGTGACCGGTTTGCTTCCATTTGTGAGACCTTTGGCGCTAATGTTCACCGGCTAAATATTGAATGGGGGGCAGCGTGTAAGCCCGAGCAGCTGGAGGAGTGCTTGCAGTCGATTCCAAAAGAGATAAAAGCAGTGTTTGTAACTTATTGCGAGACGTCTACAGGGGTCCTTAATCCGATAAAAGATTTAGGCGAAGTTGTAAAGCGATTCACCAATGCCCTTTATATTGTTGATGGTGTAAGCTGTATCGGCGCAGTCCCAGTAGATATGAAAGAATGGAATATCGATATTCTCGTTTCCGGTTCACAAAAAGCGCTCATGCTTCCTCCGGGATTAGCGTTTGTTGCGATGAATGATACAGCCAGAGAAGTAATTCGCAACTGTAAGGCGAAACGGTTTTATCTCGACCTAAATCGCTATCTGGCATCCTATGAAACTGACAAATCTACCCCATTTACACCTGCCGTGTCACTCATTTACGGTGCTCAAGAGGTTTGCCGCATGTTTGAAGAAGAAGGCTTTGAAAATGTGATTAAACGGCATTTGCTTTTAAAAGAGATGGTTCGGGAAGGCTTAAAAGCGATTGAGCTACCGCTATTAACAGCTGATAAAGATGCCTCACCAACAGTTACAGCAGTAAGAACGATTGATGGACCATCAAAACAAATCAAAAAAATGCTTAAAGATAAATTTGCGATTACGGTTGGCGGCGGCCAGAAAAAATTGAAGGGTGAAATTTTCCGAATCGGCCATATGGGGTATTGTACGCCGTTCGATGTCATAAAAGTATTAGGAAGCATTGAAATGACCTTGAAATTTTTAGAAGGAAAAGACGTGTTAGGTATTGCGGTGAAAAGAGCTGAGGAGGTTTGGATGGAACATGTATAAAGTACTGGTAACCGACGGAATTAGCCATACAGGTTTGGTCAGTTTAATTGAACATCCGCATTTTGTTGTGGAACGGCAGCCGACTCTTCCTGTTGCAGAGTTGAAAAAGATTATTGGCGATTACGATGCCCTGATAGTAAGAAGTCAAACAAAGGTAACCGCCGAACTGCTGGAAGCTGCCGGCCGGCTCCGTGTCATTGCCCGTGCAGGCGTGGGTGTCGATAATATCGATGTTACTGCGGCAACCCGCAAAGGGATCATCGTTATTAATGCACCGGGCGCTAATACGATTGCCGCTACCGAGCATACTTTGGCGATGATGCTGTCTTTAGCGCGAAAAATCCCCCAAGCCCATCAAAAAACGGCAGCTGGTGAATGGGACCGCAACTCCTTTAAAGGGGTGGAGCTGTATAAGAAAACGCTTGGTGTGATTGGGATGGGTAAGATTGGGACGGAGGTTGCCAAACGTGCCAAGAGCTTCGGCATGAACATATTAGGGTTTGACCCATACTTAACTGAGGAGCGGGCGAAAAAATTAGGATTCACAAAAGCAAGCCTTGATTTAATCGCTTCGGAATCTGATTTTATTACAATTCATACTCCGCTGACCAATGATACACGCGGGCTTGTGAATGATGATTATTTGCGTAAAACCAAAAAAGGCGTCCGCTTTGTCAATTGTGCCCGCGGCGGGGTGATTGACGAGAAAGCATTGGTTAGAGCAATTAAGGCTGGGCATGTAGCAGGAGCCGCACTCGATGTGTTTGAAAAAGAACCGGTTGCGGATGTAGAATTGCTGCAAAACCCAAATATCATTGTGACGCCGCATCTTGGAGCTTCTACTGTCGAGGCACAGGAGAAAGTCGCCCAAGAGGTAAGTGCGGAAATTATTGATATTTTTGAAACACAGTCGATTCAGAATGCAGTCAATATGCCGCAAATGTCTGGTGAAACCCAGGCAAAGCTCCAGCCCTATTTACTGCTTGGCGATCAAATGGGGCAGCTCGTGATTCAGTTGTTAAATAAGCAGGCTCCTACTAAAATTGAAATCAATTATTATGGCGATTTAATTGATGAGGATACAGAATTGCTAACACGGACGCTGTTGAAAGGCGTACTATCCTACCATTTAAGTGATTCTGTCAATCTGATTAATGCGCTTCATCTGTTGAAGGAGCAGGGTGTTTCATACAATGTCGTGAAAAATGCTACTAATAAAGGCTTTGCAAATTATATGGAGCTTTGTGTCTCTAATGGTCTGGAAACAGCCCGGATTGGCGCCACCGTCTTAAATGGCTATGGCGCGCGGATATTAAAAATCAACCAATACCGGATTGATGTGAAGCCGGAAAAATACCTGTTATATATTAAGCACCGCGATGTTCCGGGAATGATTGGCAAGGTCGGATCGTTGTTAGGCGATTATGGGATAAATATTGGTACGATGCAGGTTGGGCGGACCGAGGTTGGCGGAGAGGCCATCATGGTATTAACTCTCGATAAAACCATGGGCGCGACTGTCATTCGTGAACTAACATTAATTGATGGGCTGGACGAAGCACAATTATTGGAGTTAACCAATGTGGACACGTTTGAACCGGGACGTGTGGAGCCGGAGAAAGTAGAAAGCGTTTAGTTGTTGTTCTAGTGAAAAAGGGATTGCGATGTTGGCAATCCCTTTTTTTCTTATTTTATAGGCTCTGTCATAACTGAATGTTGATTTCGCAGTGTTTGAAAAATAAACGGAAAAATTCCGTTTAAATTGGGAAATACCCATATTTCCTTAATAATAAAGGGAGTTTTTCCGGTTATAGTATCCAAATCGTTGGATTTCGCCTAATTTAGAGCGGTTAATCGGAATATCTCCGCTTATATCGGCTTATTAAGCTTCCTCTATAGACATTAGCCGGAAATTCTCCGCTTATGAATGCTCGTACCTACACGAAAATCAACAATGAATAATAACAGAGCCATTTTATAAAATCCCTTTCAAATCAAGTACAGAGTCAAGAATATAATCCGCCTCATGCTGTTCAAATTCACTTCGCGCATCTTTTCCAGAGAGCCCTGTTAATACGGCTGCAAACTGACAGCCCATTTGTCTCGCGGCTAGTAGGTCGGCCAAAGAGTCTCCGACAACAAGAACCTCTTCGCCGTTTTCAATTGGCAGCACCGTATCTAAGTATTCTTGTACAAATGCCCCTTTCCCTTTAAGACCCATTATGTAGGTGTACGGATGCGGTTTCGATAAGGATTTCCATTCAGGAATCTCCTTTTCTGCTTCCAACACATCATCAGCAGTCACGATCCGATTGTCAGCAAAATGCTTCAACCAATCTAAATGATGAAAAGGCTGGATTGTTTCTAGTGCGGGACGACCTGTTCCGATTCCAATCGTGAATCCAGTGCTGGTTAGAAATTGAAAAAGCTCATCAATCTCCTCCCTCGGAGCTAGCGTTGTTTCGTTTGCTAGAAAACCTTTTTTACCTGTTTGCACAGATGGTCTCCCGGTAGAAGCAAGGACATTTTCATCACCAACATACCATTCCTGTGAAACATGCTCACAAATGGACCATAGCTCCCCCTTTAAGAAGATAGATGTTTCCACACCAAGCTTTTCTCGTGCCAACTCATTCAAATACCCAAGCAATTCCTGCTTCATCGCCTGCGAGCGCTCAAAATCCGCCACAAACAAACTAAAATCCATCTTTACCGGATAATTACTCAACACCCTGCCCATCTCTAATAACGTTTCACGGTTAATTGGTGCCTTACACCATTTGTTAATTTTTTCAAATTCCATTTCCTTAATTTGCGATAGAAGGTGGATTAGTTGGTGACTGAATGATAGGTAGATCATGTCCCAGTTGGCGTTTAAGCCGCGGGATTTTAATAATTTGAGAACTTTATCTCCCTCAAATATCTGCTCTCGTATTGCCTTAATTTCGGCTCCATTGTAGTCCGTCTTAAATTTTTCAGGTACTAACGCTAAGTAATTGCTGCTAATCAACATTTCCCAAACCGTTAAGGCAGATGCATCAAAATAATGCTCTTCGCTTAAAAGTACCCCATCTACGTCAAACAAAATAGTCTTAATCAAATTCTCCATCCTCTTTTCAATCTTCGCTTTTATACGTTATCGTAACACAGCGGAACCCATTTTTTAAGTATATTTATTTGAAAAGCAACGGATCGAAATACCATTTTACAGATTATTCTTTCCTCACCGCTACGAAGAACTCTTCGTTTTTCTAACAAGTAAGTCCTTCATCACGTTGATGAAGGACTTATTTCACGTAAGCTTTAAAAATTATAGATCCAATCCAATGGATATATATTTCACTTCTAAAAACTCTTCGATTCCGTAATGTCCGCCTTCACGGCCGAGCCCGCTCTCTTTATAGCCGCCGAATGGAGCTTGAACGACTGAAGGAAGGGCATCATTCAGGCCAATGATTCCATACTCCAGCTGCTCTGTGATTCTAAAAGAACGGCTTAAATTTTCCGTAAACACGTAGGCAGCCAGTCCATAGCAAGAATCGTTCGCCCGTTCAATGACTTCCTCTTCGGTTTTAAAGGTTCCGATTGGGGCGAGCGGGCCAAAGATTTCATCCTTCATACATTCCATCTCATCGTGAATATCGGTTAAAATCGTTGGCGCATAGAAATAGCCGTTTTCGTCAGCGGGTTTAAGCCCGCTGTAAGTGACTTTTCCACCCTTTTTCACGGCATCTTTGACAAGTCCGTCTACTTTTTTATAGGCAGCCTTATCAATTAATGGCCCGATATCCGTATCCTCTTCCAGCCCATTACCTACCTTAAGCTTTTCTAATTCTGCTTGGAACAGTTCAATAAATGGTTCGGCTACCCCTTCTTGGACGTAAACCCGATTTGTACAAATACAGGTTTGACCTGCGTTGCGGAATTTTGATTGAACGAGCCCAGCAGCTGCTTTCGCTAAATTGGCATCATCCATCACGATAAACGGGGCATTCCCGCCCAGCTCAAGTGATACCTTTTTTACATTTTCGGCTGCGCCGCGCATCAATGTTTTTCCAACCTCTGTTGAACCTGTAAAGGTAATCTTCGTCACCCGTGGGTCCTTCAGCCATACCTCGCCAATTTCTGATGATCTTCCGGTAATCACGTTTAACACGCCTGCGGGAATTCCAGCCTCATGTGCAAGCTCAACCATTTTCAAGGCAGTAAGCGGTGTTTGGTTTGCCGGTTTCACAACTGCTGTACACCCGGCAGCAAGCGCAGGAGCAACCTTTCTTGTAATCATTGCCGCTGGGAAATTCCAGGGCGTAATTGCCGCAATAACCCCTACTGGTTCCTTCCGTACTAAAATTCTTTTATTCGAGTGAGAAGCCGGAATTGTTTCCCCATAAATCCGTTTGCCTTCTTCTGCATACCAGGAAATAAAGCCATTCGCATACTGGACCTCTCCTAGTGCCTCTTTTAACGGTTTCCCTTGCTCAATCGTCATGATCCGAGCTATTTCATGTTTGTTTTCTTCTATTAAGAGGTTCCACTTCATGAGAAGCTGATAGCGTTCACCGGCTGTTTTTTTCGACCAGGTTTTGAATGCCCTATGGGCGGCGTCAACTGCCTGTTCCGCCTCATAAGCACCACCAGTCGGCACAGCACCAACGACTTTCTTTGTCGCCGGATTGATGACTTCAGTAAATACTTCATAATCATTTCCAATCCACTCACCGTTTAGATACATCGGATAGATCTGGTAGTTCTTTTTAACAACGTCCATATGATTCCCTCCCAGTGTTTAAAGACGATGCACTCTTTATTATTTAATTGTATCTACCTTATTCTACCACTTTATTCAGAATTTTTAAAATTTATTAAACGCAAAAAAGCAATGAAATCCATGGTCAGGATTTCACTGCTTTTTGTGTAAATTTTTATTTTCTTGGCATGCTAATAGTATTATTTCGCGAAACGGTGGTTTCCGATCGTTACAGTTACTTCACGAGAAAAGATCCATTTACTTACTGCTGTTTTTGGATTATAGAAGAATAATGAGCCGTTTCCTTGGCCTTTAAATGCCAATGCTTCATTTACCGCTTGCTTTGACGCGGCATCAGCAGGCTGGTTAATCGCGCCATTTTGAACTGGTGTAAAAGCATAATGGCCGTTAGACTTTTCATAAATAACACCATTAATAGTATTTGGGAAATCCTTGCTATCTACACGGTTAAGAATAACTGTAGCAACCGCTACTTTCCCTGCATATGGTTCGCCTTTAGCCTCTGCATGGACAAGACGTGCCATCAACTCTTTTTCTGCTGCAGTAACAGTAGAATTTGGGATTACTAGATTTTGACCGATATTAAGTGCACTGCTAGTTGCATTGTTTGCTTTCATTAAATTAGTCACCGGTACACCGAATTTGGTAGCAATTTTCCAATAAGATTCACCTGATTGCACCTTATGAGTAGTCGTTGCTGCTTCAGTCATTCCATTTAACGTAAATGCTGACATTGATAGGATTAATCCCGTTGCGATTACTAGTTTTTTAAGTTTATTCATTTTATTACCTCCAATTTGTTTTTCGTTTCTCTACTACTAAGGCTATCAGTTGTAACACTCTTATTCATCGCCCAATAAATGGTAATCTCAAATCAACTAATCTAGCGCCCACCATGAAGGCATTTGTCTAGCAATTGGAAGTAACAACCATCGTTTTCTTTTTTCCTAAAAATTACACGCATGGATAGTTACGGTGCTATTATTACATTGTGTTTCATGCTCGTAACATAAAACCGTGCCAGCTACTTCGAAATTTTCACCAAATTGACAACAAATCCTTTGATTTAATAGAGGATTTCATCTCAATCTTTGGAATAATATAAGGGAGACAAATTGAAGGAGGGTTTTATTTATGGAAAATTCATTAGTCAGTGTACTTAACAAGCAAATTTCCAACTGGTCTCTTATGTATATGAAGTTACATAACTACCATTGGTATGTGAAAGGCGCCCAGTTTTTCACGCTGCACGTTAAATTTGAGGAATTTTATAACGAGGCTGCACTACATGTCGATGAATTAGCAGAACGCTTGCTGGCAATCGGCGGAAAACCTGTTGCAACCATGAAGGAATGCCTTGAAAGTTCATCACTTCAAGAAGCGTTAGGGGCTGAATCAGCAGATGAAATGGTTCAATCCGTCATCAATGATTTCTCCATTATCATTGGTGAATTAAAAGAAGGCATGAGCATTGCTGCTGAAATGAATGATGAAACAACGGGAGATATGCTGCTAGCAATTCATTCCGGTTTAGAAAAGCATGTATGGATGCTGACTGCATTTCTTGGGAAATCCATTTAAGTTTTAGTCGAACAATACTTGTTGAAAAATAAATAAAGGCCTGTCCCACGCTGCATCATTCGTTAATGCAGCCAGGACAGACCTTTACTATTCTTTCCACTTTCTATTTATTAAGCGCCGAGTTTAGTGGCTAAATTTACTGGTTCATCTTTTGACTTCCCAGAAATAGTAATCGCGATACCGGCTGCTATTACTAGAGCCACAATCATCATAATGAATGATGAATTGAATGAGCCGGTTGAATCAATCATGTAACCCATTAAGAATGGAGAAATGAAGCCTGCTAACGATCCTAAACAGTTAACTGTAGCTGAACCGGATGCCATAATTTTTGCAGGCAGACTGTCAACGACCAATGCCCAGAATCCCCCTTGGGCTAGGAACATAAAGAATGCTGCAAGACATTGGTAAATGATAACCATTGTTAAGGACGAAGCTTGAAACATTAAATATAACGCTAAACCTCCAGCTAATGCGTTCGGGATAAATACCCATTTTCGATTTCCTTTCATTCTATCGGATATATACCCTCCTAGAACGACTCCTACTGTTCCTACTAAATATGGTAATGCACTATAGATGCCTGTCTGCATTAAAGAGAGACCTTTTTCGTTGATCAGATAAGAGGGAAGCCATGAGGTAAAGCCCCAAAACGTAATATCAAAGAAGAACCAAATAAGTGCCATTTGCCATAAAATTGGCTTTTTTAACAGTTCTTTGAAAGATACATCAGATTTCTTTTTCCCAGAAGCCTTCTCCACCACTACATCTTCGTCTAACTCGGCAAGTTCCTCTTTGGTTATTTTAGGATGATCTTTTGGATTATCTTTAAACTTGAACCATATATATATACCGACTGCTAGTCCTGGAAGTCCCATTACGATAAAGACAACACGCCATCCATATAACCCGATGATTGCTGCTGCCACAACCGCTGCTAGTGCCGGTCCCAGCGTATTTACGGTTGATTGAATCCCCGTGGCCGTTCCACGCTGCTTACTTGGGAAGTAGGTAGCAATTGCCTTGTATGATCCACCCGGTAAACAGGCTTCACCTAGACCGAAGACAAAACGAACCAATAAGAACAGAGGATATGAGAAAATTAATCCTGTTAAAGATGTAAAAATAGACCACCAAACGATAGCAACACTTACTACCCGACGGAAACCAAATTTATCTGATAGCATCCCGCCGGGAATCTGGAACAATGCGTAGCCAGCAAAGAACATACTTAATAGTAATCCTTGAGCTGTCTTATTTAAGTTAAGGTCTTCCCCGATAAATGGCAGAGCAATCGTAATAACCATCCGATCTAGAAATGAAAATAACCAACATAACCATAGGACTAATAAAATTGAATAGCGAACTTTCCATTTTTTCTTTGGCTGTACTTGAGATAAGTCACTCACCAAAATTCCCCCTTAAATACCTTCGTAGATTTGTGACTAAAAATAAAGCGATTTCATATTCTCGGGAATAACTATAAATTCTAAACTCTCATCTATTTTGAAAAGGTTTTTTTACTATTCCCTAATTTCATGATATATAAATGGTTGGGCATTTTGTTATATTAGTCACGAAATGAACATATTTAGATATAAAATGCTTTCAAATACATACGAATTGCAACGAGTAAAGTTAAAAAAACGTTAAAAGGGGGTTAAAAAAACATTAACCTTTCCATCTAAATATAAAGATAAAATAAAAACAGCCTCGAATTTGGTTAAAAACCTAAGTATTGGCGAACGGTTTTTGCATAGGAGCGACTAACTGGAACTTTCGATTGATCACAAAAAATTAAATTATAGGTGCCATTAAACCATTGTTCTATTTCACTCACATATTTAAGGTTGATAATATAGCCACGATGTACTCTCAGAAAAGAATGACTTTCTAATTTTTGTTCTATTTCATATAGATTTGTATCTATGGCGTATTTATCATTTACTGTTTTTACAAATACTTGGCGATTTTCTGTTCCAATATATAGAATGTTTTCGAAATCCACCAAGATAATCCGCTCATCTTTAACGACTGCTAGCTTATTTATTTTAAGGCTCGATTTCACTTCTTTTACTGGCTTTGATTGGCCGTCTTCATTTTTTAATTGATGCCACTCCACTATTCTTTCAATTGTTTGTTCAATTCTTTTTTCGTCAAACGGTTTTAAAATATAATCGACGGCATCAAGTTCGAAAGCTTTGATTGCATATTCTTCGAACGCAGTAGCAAAAACAATGAAAGGCGGATTCTTTAATGAACGGAGTTGATGAGCTAATTCAATCCCATTTCCTTTTGCCAATTGTATGTCTAAAAAAATTACTTCGGGCTCCAATTGATGAATCCCCAAAATGGCTTGATCTATTTCATCTGCTTCTCCAACGACCTCAATTTTATTACTTTGTAAAAGTATGTCCTTAAGGTCTTCTCTGGCAAACAACTCATCCTCAACCAAGAAAGCTCTTATCACTAGACTCTTCCTTCCTTTCATATTGGAGGGGAACAATGATTGTAATGTTTGTTCCACTGTTAACCTGGCTGTCTATAGAAAAAAAAGCTTCTGAACCAAACACTAATGATAGCCTCTCCCTAATATTTTGTATCGCTATCCCCGCCCCTTTATTTGAAAGAATGGTTTCGCTGCCAATAAACTTTAGCCTTTTGCTAGGAATTCCTCGACCATTATCATTAATTAAAAGTCTAAGGAAACTTTCTTCCTTAATGTCTATCGTAATTTCAATGGTTTCCTGTTTACGTCGTTGTGAAAATCCATGAACAATTGCATTTTCAACCAGAGGTTGAATGGTGAACGGAGGGATTAATGCCATATTAACGCTTGGATCTACCGTTGTTTTAATGGTAAAACGCTCCGGAAAACGTGCTTGTACTAAAATAAAATAAGCTTTTAGAGTCTCCATCTCCTTCTCAATCGGGATTAAAGTCTGACTTGCCGCACTCGTATTATTGCGCAGAAAAGTACTTAAGTGAAGTAGCAGCGATCTCGCATACAAAGGATCTCTTTTGCAAAGTGCGGAAATCACATTAATCGAATTAAAAAGAAAATGAGGGTGAATTTGGGCTTGTAATGCTTTAATTTTTGCATTTTGCAGCAATTCTTTATGCCGTTCAGCATCACCTATTTCTAACTGGGTTGAAAACAACATGAGTAATCCTTCCGCTAATTCTAACTCCGCTTCATTTATTTTAAATGGCTTTTTATAATATAATTTGAATGTACCTATAGGTATTTCGCCCACCACCAATGGGACAATAATGACTGCTTTCAATGGACAATTACTATTTTTCAAGCTAATCGATTTTAAGGTATTTATTTCCCCTTTTTGGAGTACCTCTTTTACTGCGTCTTGATCAGCGTACCTCAGTAAGTGTCCATATTCTTTCCCTTCACCAACAAGGGTTAAAACATCCGTTAAATCGGTAATGGCTACAGAATCAGCCTTTGTATATGTACATAGTATTTGTGCTACCTTTTCGCATGAGTCCACATTGAACCCCCGGCGAAAAAATGGCAATGTTTTGTTTGCGATAAATAATGCCTTTTGGGTTTGAATGGCCTTTACTTTTTCTTCTTCGCGTACCACACTATTGAAGATTAATGCACAGATCCAAATTCCAATTCCATTTACAATGATAATTGGTAATCCAGTGAATTGAATTAATAATAAAGCCACGTTATGGGATTTCGTAAAGACAGGGATTAAAATTATTTGCAGAAATAAGATTAATACACTTATCAATAAAATAAGCGACGGCTGCATTCGTTCTTTAATGGTAATTTTCCGATTGATCCAACCTGCTGTTAATCCACCTAGTATCGTCAGAATAAAAGTGGCCGTATTAATAAATCCGCCTAATAGAAATCGATGTCCGCCTGCGATAATTCCCGCACCCAATCCGACTGCGGGACCGCCGAAAAGCCCGCCAATAATTACTCCGATATTACGAGTATCCGCAATTGCCTTAAAGGATTCCAGATTATGTGCCACATCTCCAGATTGTATTTTTGAAACATCTGGATGGATTGCTATTCCTGTATAATTCCCTATGACTCCAAATAAACCAAATACAAAAATCATAACAATTTTACCTTTCCAGCTTAAGTGCTGGTAAATCATTTGCCTAAAGAGATTTAGCCGGGTAATTAAGAATGCTATCGTAACAATCATGCACATCCGCCAAATCAGCTGGCTGATTAGATCTAACATGGAAACTTCTCCTATTTTTCAAAGTGCTAACTAACTTAATAAATGCGGTGTGTTTAGTGCCAAGCTGCCCTTTTTCATAAAAGACGGCACTTGCCGTCTTCTTTACTTTTCGGCTGTTAAAAGTGAGTACCCAATTCCCGGATAGGTACGAATAATTTTAGAAATGTCCTTGCAGCCAGCATCCTTCAGCTTTTTCCGAATTCTCGCAATCGCTACACGCAAGTACTCCACTTCATCTCGATATTCTGCTCCCCAAACCGACACGAGAATTTGTTCATGGCTGACAATTTTGTCGGCATGAATCGTAAGATGCTCTAAAATCAAATATTCCGTATTGGTAAAGCGCATTTCTTTCTCATCCACAAACACACGTTTTTGTGCAAGATTAATATTAATTCTGCCTATGGTAATCTTCTTGTCCTCGTGAACAGACTGTTCGAGATGCGAAGTTCTTCGTAAAACAGCCTTCACTCTGGCAAATAACTCTTCAAGCGAAAAGGGCTTTGTTAAATAATCATCTGCCCCACGTTCAAAACCTTCCACCAAATCGTTAGAATTGCTGCGTGCAGTCAAGATAATGACCGGAACGTTTGAAAATTTCCGCAGCCTTTCTAGAACGGTGAACCCATCCATGTTCGGCATCATAATATCAAGCAGGACTAAATCAAGTTCATGCAAATCAAAGTTATCAAGAAACTGTTCACCATCTGAAAACGTTTCTACTTTATATCCAAGAGAAAGTAAATTGGCCTTTATGAATCGGACAATTTTTGGTTCGTCATCTACGATTGCAATTTTATGATTCATAATTACCTCCATGATCTTCCTCGTTAATCGGGAGCTTCATCGTAAAAATACTTCCCTTTCCGGGTTCACTTTCGACTAGTATATCACCATTATGCTCTTTCATTAATCCAAGGCAAATCGACAGACCGAGACCTGTTCCTCCTGTTTTCCGCTGCGGCGAGTTGTCGACCCTATAAAAACGATCAAATATTTTTTTGCAAAGTTCCTTTGATATACCGATTCCGTTATCTTTAACATGAATAAATACATCCTCGGACCCGACCTCCACAGTTATTAGAACCTTTTTCTCAGGTAAGTCATTGTGCACAAGTCCGTTCATAATTAAATTAAGCAGCACTTGTTGAAGACGCTTTTTATCTCCATAAAGCAAGGAAATACGGGACTGATTATCTTCGTCATAACGAACCATATCACTTGCTGCTATTTCGCGGGGAAGCTGATCCAAGGTATTTGAAATCAACTGCGAAATAGGAAAATACCCCTTATTTAAAGACATGGTTCCCATTTCGATTTTCTTGATATCAAACCAGACAGAAATTAAATCCTGCAGATGCAAAATATCTTCATGGATTCCCTGTAGAAGCTCGATTTTGAAGTCTTCTTCCCAGTCCGCATCCTGTCTCATTAGCGTTTCCACGCTGCCGCGGATGTTCGTAATCGGTGTCTTAAATTCATGGCTGGCAATCGTAATTAAATTGCTCTTTAGTTGGTCAATCTCTTCCTCTTTCGTAATGTCACGAAGCAAATAGCCATTACCAATAAAGCCTGTTTCAGAATACACACTAAATTTGTTCAACATAATATATTTTAGCTGATTCTCATACTCAATCGTCAGTTTTAAAGTTATATCCTCTGATTGTAATAACTCATCCACTTTATCATTTTTCAAAACACTTACCTTTTGGATGAAAGCAATTAAATCTACTTCTGTTTTAAGGCTATCTGACCCAATTCCGCGAAAAAGATGTCTAGTAACAAACTCATTTTGGTAAACAATATTTTTATTGTTATCAACTAGGATGATTCCTTCAGACATACTTTTTAATACAGCATTTAGCCGGGCATGCTGGTCCTTATCTTCCTCAAAATTGAATTTTCCTTTATTCATCATTGCAAATTGTACTTCTGATTCCTTCATTAAATGGTTACACCCCATTCTATTAAAATTCACTCGCCGACGACCATTATTATTAAAAACCCCTATATGCTTTTTACATACAGGGGCTGAGTAGAGATTTAGTTATTTGTAACTGCTGCTTCACGTTTCATTACGATACGTGTACCAGTTTTTCCTTGAAGAGCATCCTGAAGTTTATCAATCGATGTAATGATAACGTTCTTTCCGCCTTTTTGCAGGAATAAAACAGCTGCCTCAATTTTTGGTCCCATACTTCCCTTTGGAAAATGACCTTCATCCATATAGCGGAGTGCATCATCAGCTGTCATTTCTAATAAATTTTGTTGCTGTGGTGTGCCAAAATGAATGGCTACTTGTTCCACACCTGTTAAGATAAATAAATAATCTGCATTAATTTCAGCAGCAAGTAATGCACTTGCAAAGTCTTTATCGATGACAGCTTCCGTACCTTCAAGCATACCGTTATTCTCGATAACTGGGATTCCGCCGCCTCCAGCTGTAATAACAGTAATGTCCTTCTCAAGCAATGCTTCAATTGCCTCTTTTTCAACAATTTTGATTGGCTTTGGAGAAGCAACTACACGTCTGTATCCTCTGCCGCTATCTTCGATAAAAGTAAGCTTTTCAGTTTTAAGAATTTCTTCCATTTCTTCCTTAGAATAAAATGGTCCAATTGGTTTAGTAGGAGCTTCAAACGCTGGATCATCTTTAGAAACAATTGCTTGCGTAACAACGGTTGCAACTGTCTTACTAATATTACGCTCAACCATTTTATTTCTAAATGCCTGCTGGATTAAATAACCCAAGTTACCTTGAGTTTCCGCATCAAGTACATCTAAAGGATAAGCTGGAACGACTGATTCAGCCATTTTAGTTTTAATTAACGTGTTGCCAACTTGCGGTCCATTTCCGTGAGTGATAACTACAGTGTGGCCCTGTTCGATTAATCCTAGGACTGGTTCACAGCTTTCATTAATATTTTTTTGCTGTTCTTCAATCGAACCCTTTTGTCCTTCTTTAATAATTGCATTGCCGCCGATAGCTAGGACAATTTTACTCATGTAACATCTCTCCAATGTTGTAAGATAATTTTATTGTTCATTTGGGTTTTTAAAGGCCAGCATCCCGATAAGAATACCGAATAGTGTATCCAATCCCGAACTGTGGCCGACTTCAAGCAAGTTCTGAAAGGCCTTATTGAAGGTAGCATCATCACCGCTGGCAAGTGAGTTCACCAATTCGGTAACGGCTGAGCCAAATTCATGCCGAATCGCATACCGTAAGTATTCCCTGCTCACATCCGTTGTGATTGGTTCACTCTCCAGCAGCTCTGAAAGCTGTTGGTAAAATAGTGCAGAAATAAAATTGGAAGTGGCATCAAAAGCTAATAACCCGACGATCATGTCGTCACCTGATGGTGTCAGGCCTTTTCCCCTGCCAAGGAAATACCTAAGGGTCTTCTCAATTAAATACAGGTCACTCGACATCACCACTTCAATCAACATGACCAAATATGATTCAGGTCCGAACCACTTTTTTTCGCCGACATCATTAAACCTTTTTAAAAATTGATTTATATCGATATCCAACCCAGTTAATTCTTCCATTGTGCTTAACCGCGAGCAAAGTTTTTCAAAACCGATTTCGAAGACCCGGTTGTTTTTTAGAGAAGTTAACTCATTTTTAAAACGTTGACCATTTTCTAGGCTGATTGATAACCCTGAAAAATCCAAAGAATTCGTCCCCGTATTCCAGGAAACGGTTTCTCCATTTTTCACGACTGAAACAGCCTTTAATGTTTCTTCTTCTAAAAGATGAATTCCAAATGGGAGCAGCCCGTTTTTTTTATTGCCAATAAAAATGAGTGAGTCATCCATTTTAATATTAAAACCATTTTTAAAAATACTATGGACATGACCATTGCCCTTTTTACAAAGGAGGAGAGGAATTAGATCACTATATCCCTCTCCAAAAAGAGTACTTTTCTTCATTTATTCTGCAGCAGGTTCAATTAAACCAAGTTTAACAGCATAAGCATCAATCGCTTTTTCGAAGCAAGCTAATGGGGCACGAACGGTACCTGCACCGATTTGGCCAACTCCTGCTTCTTTATGAGCAATACCAGTGTTGATTATTGGTTCAATTCCAGTTTCAACAACCTTTCTTGCATCGATTCCAAGACAAGAACCTTTGAAATCCCAAGTAGGAATAGAGAAGTTAGAGTTATGATCGATACAAATTTCCATCATTTCATTACTTGTTCTAACTGCATCGTCCATCCCGCCTGCACCTACGAAGCGTGTAACACCAGGAGCTGCAATCATCGCCATAGCGCCGACACCGAATGTTTCAGTGATCGCACTGTCCCCCATGTCAGGACAAGCCATGTCTTGATCATAACCTGTAAAGAAAAGACCTTGAGGTGTATTAACCGGTGCTGTAAACCATTGATCCCCCATACCTGCAATACGGATTCCGAATTCATAACCGTTACGGCACATTGCTGTTACAACAGTACCATGTTGAATTTGACGAGCTGTATCCATAACCGCTTTACTTGTTGCCATCGCAATATTCAAGAAGAACTGGTCAGTATCAGCTAAGAATTGAATAACGTCTTGCTTATCTTTCTCAGAAGCATCTGTTTGGATAATATATGGAGCAATATCTTTTAGGAAAATAAGTGATCCAGCAATATTACGTTGGTGGAACTCATCTCCCATTGTAATTGCTTTTGCCATCGCAACGTTCACGTTTAAGCCGTCGCCTTTTACTTTAAGTGCTTTAGAAATTACTGGACCTAGTACATCTCTAAACCATCCAAGACGGTTGATTACTTCCTGAGAATAGGCACCGAAACGAAGAACTGCACCAATTCCTTCATTCATTGTGCAATATGCACGATTTTCGCCGCTGCGGTTTTCTACAACAAGAACAGGCATGCTTCCAGATGTGATTCCACCCATTGGGCCGACTGCATCAACATGGTGACATGGAATGAATTCGATTTCGCCATTTTCAAGCATTGCACGTGCTTCGTCAGCGTTTGTAGCCCAACCTTCAAAAAGTGTTGCTCCTACACAAGATCCTTGCATCGGGCTAGTCATATTTTCCCACTTCATAGGCGGCCCTGCATGAAGTAATACTTTTCCATTTAATTCTTTAATCACAGATTTAGCTGGAACAACATCCACTAAAAATGGTGAGCTTGATACAACCTGATCGATTACTGCTCTATTTGCTTCATCAATTGTTTTAAATTGTCCGTACATAATGCATTTCCTCCTGAAAATTCAATGTTAGTGCAAATTCGTTTACCCTTTGGTTTAGCGAAGGACACTTAAGACTTTGCGCATTCTTTCATTACCACCGGCTACTGGACGCCAGTCGAATTGAACAGCTTTGCCGCCGTTAGCTGTAATAGAATCTGTGAATTTCTTTAGACCTACGTTGATCACGCTTGGCTTTTCGTTCAGGAATTTTTCAATTGCTGAAGAAACTGTGATTTCAGCTTTTGCAGCCTCAACTTTCGCAGGAACTACTTCTTTATCTGCTTCTTCAACCTTGATATCAAGCATAGCTAAAGCTGTGCGAATTGCTTGGTTATTACTGTCTCTTAATATAACCCCAGCTTTTTCAAGCTTTGATTTTTGTTCTTGAATGTTTTGCGGATCTTGATCTGTTCCACATACAGTAGCAACAAAGTAAATATTTCTGCCGTTTTCCTGTGCAGCTTTTTGGATTTTTTCGATACCAGGAAGTAACGCACCGGCCATATCTTCATGTGAACCGTACCCAAGAACAACATCGAATAGGATAATCGCTGTTTGCTCATCCTGCGCTGCTTTTTGGAAGAATTCAATTCTTGTATTAGGGTCAATCATTGGGTGTGGTTTACCTTGTGTATAAATATCATCACCTAGGTCAGCTACTTCGAAGCCATTTGCATTTAATAGATAACCATCCTCATGATGTTCGCTTTTTCCAAGTCCAAGACCTCTGCTAATAAGTGTTGCCGCTTCATAGCCAAGTGTACCGCCGGAATAAAGTCCTTTGATTGTTTTTTGTTCAGGCTTTAAGTCTACTGCCGGTACTTCAAGGTTGTATTGATAGTAGTTTGCTTTCACCGCATTTCCTTTTGCAAGGTCTACAGAGATTGCAGCTGTTTCTTCAAGGGTGTTCGCATAGTACATATTTCCTTCATGTGCATGCGGCTCTTCGCCAAGGAAGATGGCAACTACTGGTTTTGAAACACTTTGAAGTAATTGAACAACTTCGTCACGTACTTCTTTTGCAGGCGGCTTAGAAATAAGTGTGATGACTTCTGTTTGGCTATGGTTTGCTAACCCTTTGATTGCATCTAACATCGTAATCGCACCAATTTTATCAGAAAGGTCACGTCCACCTGTTCCAATCGCATGTGTAACACCGCCGCCAAGACGGTCGATTTGAACCGTTACTTCCTGAATACCAGTTCCGGAAGCCCCAACAATACCAATATTTCCTTGCTTTACAACGTTTGCAAATGCAAGCGGTACACCGGAGACAATTTCAGTACCACAGTCTGGACCCATAACAAGAAGGCCTTTTTCATGCGCCTTTTCTTTAATACGGCGCTCATCTTCGATTGACACGTTATCACTAAAGATTAAGACATGCATGTCATTGTCAATTGCTTTCTCAGCTTCTTCAGCCGCATATTGACCTGGAGTAGAAATAAGCGCAATATTTGCATTTGGTAAAGCTTTAAGCGCTTTATCCCATGTACGTACTGTTTCAAATTCTTCCTTGCTTCCTGCAATTGCTTGATTGTTTAAATATTGATCAACTTCATCAAGAACTTCTTGAATTTTGTCTTCTGAATCTGTATCAACAACGATACACATATCATTTGCAGCAGCTTTTTCAAGCTCTTCAGTATGGAGACCTGCAGTTTTGAAGATATCTTTATTGGCCGGAGTTCCCATCATAATTTGGACTTTGTTAATTCCGTCCATAGTGGAAATTTTATTGGTGAGAAGCATCAGGTTAACTGAATCCTGGTAGGAATTCTCTTTGATAATCGTATAAAGCATTAATGAATGCACCTCTTTAATATATTTTTCGCTTTCATAATAAGCGGGGATATAAAGCATTTGTTCCTCTGTAATGGTAAGGTTTTTTACCTTGCAATGTAATAAAAAACAATACATACACATTAAAAATTCGTTAAAACTACTTATGTTATATTCTTATGAATTTTCGCTCTTTTACAGATTTAAAAGAGCGGCTAAACATGGAAGCCGCCCTTTTTTATAGAGATTATTTACGATTATTTTGCAAAAGGGCTTTTATTATCATAAGCGTTGTTGTGAACAACATCTGATGTTAAATATTCATAAATATGATCAACAATTTCGATGCCATCTACTTCTGATTTATTTTCTCTTTCTGCACTTCTTTGTCCAGGATAGTAAACTTTATCAAATCCTGTAGCTGGCTTAATAGCATTCAGATCTTTCATTGTTTGAGCAACACTTTCTTTGAAAGCGTTAATTCCTGCAAAACGTTCTGGATCAATGACAATATGCAGCTGACCAAGATTTCTGCCTTCAGTTAAATCATGATACATCGAACTTACCTTATTTCCGAAGGGAAGGCCTAATAGGATTCCGGATAATACGTCGACCATCATCATTAACCCGTATCCTTTTGGACCGGCGATTGGCAATAACGCATTAACTTTAAATGGATCTGTTGTACCCGCGCCTTCGCTATCCACAGCCCAGCCTTCAGAAATAGGTTTATTTTTGGATCTGGCATCAAGAATTTTCCCCCATGCCTGAACGGTTGTTGCCATATCGATAATAATATGTTCTCCATTCTTTCCAGGAGCCGCAAAGGCAATAGGGTTCGTCCCATAATAAGGCTCAGCTCCGCCAAATGGCACTGCCATTGGGTCAGATTGACAAAGGGAAATCGCAACCAAGTCTTTATCAGCAGCTTGTTGTACAAAGTATGATAGGGCACCACTATGGCCCAAGCGTCTCATGCCTACAACAGCAATCCCATTTTCCTTAGCCATTTTAATCGCTTCATCCATCGCTAATTTGGCCACAACTTGACCCGCTCCATTATCACCGTCGAAAACGGCTGTGCACGGACCAGTTTTGGTAAACTCAAAATTCGGATTATGAGTTGTACCACCCTTTGCAATTCTTTCAGCGTAATATTCTACCCGCATTGCCCCATGAGAGTGATATCCTCTTGCATCAGCATGAACAAGAACATCCGCTACAATACCAGCATGATCCACTGTTAATCCTGCTTTATGAAGCTTTGTGACAATTAGATCCTTTAATTGCTCTTTTGTTACCCTCATCCCTTGCACCTCTTTAGTTATTGTAGGTTTAATAAATGTAACTATTCAGCAAATGGATTTTTGTGATCGTATTGATTGTTATGGATGGTATCAGAGATTAAATATTCATAAATATCATCAACGATTTCAATGCCTTTTTCCTTGTATTCTGCTATGACTACATCATTATTTTGACCAGGATAGAGGACTTTTGAAAAGCCTGTTGCAGGTTTAATCTGATTTAGATCTTCCATCGTATTAGAAATATTTTGTTTGAAATCCATTAGGCCAGTAAAGAATGCTGGGTTAATCACAATATGAAGTTGACCCAATTTACGATATTCGGATAAATTTTCATACATGGAAGAAACCTTGTTTCCAAAAGGGAGTCCTAGAAGAATTCCAGATAATACATCAACCATCATTCCAAGGCCATATCCCTTAGGTCCGGATATAGGCAATAACGCACTTACTTTTAATGGATCTGTAGTCGGTTCTCCCTTTTCATCCACTGCCCATGTATCGGGAATAGATTCATTTTTTGATCTTGCATGAAGGATTTTCCCCCAAGCTTGAACCGTAGTCGCCATATCTAATGTGATCTTTCTTCCATCATTACTTGGCGCAGCAAAGGCAATTGGGTTGGTACCATAGTAAGGCTCAGCCCCGCCAAATGGGACCACCATCGGATCGGATTGACAAACAGAAAATCCAATTAAATCTGCTTCTGCTGCTTGATGGGTAAAGTAGGAGATTGCACCGCTATGGGACATATCTCTCACCCCAACGATTGCTACACCATTTTCTTTTGCCATATTGATGGCTTCAGCCATTGCCAGTTTCGCAGCGGCATGTCCATTGCCGCCATCAGCATGAAAAACTGCCGAACAAGGGCCTGTTTTTTCAAACTTAAAGTCAGGATTTGTATTTATTCCGCCCTTTGCAATTCTTTCTGCATAGTACTCCACACGCATTGCCCCGTGTGAATGAATACCTCGTTCATCAGCAAATACAAGGACATCTGCTGCTATTTCAGCATGTTCCTCTTTAAGACCTGCCTTTTGAAGCTTCGTTTTGATTAGATCTGTTAATTTTTCTTTTGTAACTCTCATTTAGGCACCTACTTTTTAGTAAAAAACTTGTTGTAAATTATAATGATGCGTCTCTGTTGCAATCTTTAGAGTAAACGTATGCTAATGGCTCTCTGCCAACTGCGTATGCTGCTTGATGAACATAAGGTCCCATAAAGATGTAATCACCTTTTTTAACCGGAATCCATTCGTTATCAAGATTGTACATGCCTTCTCCAGACAGTAAATACGCTCCATGTTCTTGAACGTGAGTTTCGATAAACGGATGGCTCGCCGCCGGGTCAAACGATAAAATATGGAAGTTCATATCAAAATCAAGATCCGCTGGTAAAAGATCTTTAATATGAACATTGTGCATGTCATCATAATCTCTAAATTCGATTTGATTTGCATGACCAGTTACTACCCATGGCTTGCGTCCTTCAAGCGGTTTATATTTTTGCTTATAAAGGAATAGACGTGAGTCACCAGCTTCAAGGTTTTCTAAATACATTTTTACTCCAGGCGGGCAATATAAATAGCCGCTGCCTTCAAGAACATGCTCCTCTTCACCTGCTGTTGCTTTCACTTTTCCCTCAAGCACATAGACAAATGATTCTACATCTTCTTGACCGCAGAAGCCTTCACTATTCTTTCCGCCTTCGTGCATCGTAATGATGTAGTCAACAAAACTTGCACCAAGCTTTGGTGAACCTAGAATGGACATTGAGCAATTCTCAAATCCTGGAACAACATTATTTACCAAACCTTCAGGTGCGATTAAAGCGTATAATCCGTGTTTAATAATTGATCTGCTTGAAAGTAAATCTTTTGGATAACCCATGATTCAATTCTCCTCTATATTTAAAGTTTATTTATAACCCAATTCATATAGGGCACCTATAAGACCCTTTACGCCTTCTGCTAAATCTGAAGGCTCTGTATATTCGGCCGGGTTATGGCTGATTCCTTTGTGACTAGGGACAAATAGCATGGCTGTAGGTACGAATGGAGCAAAAATTTGTGAGTCATGCCCTGCACCACTGTGCATTACCTTGAAATTCAAGCCGTTTTCTTTAAATTGGTTCTCAATTAATTCCACTACTGTTGTATCCATTGGAACCGGGTCAGCATCCATCCACATATCAATGGTTGTTTCAACACCATGTTCTTTTGAAATTTCGTTCATTCGTGCAGTTATCTGATCTGTAAACGATACGAGTGCCTCTTTTTCCGTGTGGCGGACATCGATGGTGAAAATCGCCTTTCCTGGCACCACATTCACGATGTTAGGCTGCGCTTCAATTTTACCAACCGTAGTTACAAGCGGATCTCCCGCTTCTCTGGCCATTGTAATCATTTCAAAAACCATTTGGCTGGCAGCGTAGAGTGCGTCTTTTCGATATCCCATTGGAGTTGTACCGGCATGGTTCGCTTCACCGTTTACTTCAACAGTAAAACGTCTTTGACCAACAATATTGTTGACAACAGCTACTGGTATTTTTTCCGTTTCTAAGACACTGCCTTGTTCAACATGAAGCTCAACAAATGCTTTTAAATCATTGCGCGGTGCTTTTGAATCATCCTTGAAATTAAAGCCAGACTCTTTCATTGCTTCAACAAATGGGATTCCATCAAAGTCGGTAATCGTTTCAACATCTTCGCGCTTAGCTAAACCTACGATGTTTTTAGAGCCCCAAAAAGCATAAGGGAAACGGCTACCCTCTTCTTCCGCCATAGAAACTACCTCAATGTTACGAAGTGGCTGTCCGTATTTTTGCTTTAAATATTTTAAAGCCAAGATACCTGCAACTACACCATACGCGCCATCATAGAGGCCGCCATTTTTAACGGTATCTACGTGCGAACCAGTAAGAACTGTCTCATTCGTATTTTTTCCTTTTAACGTCCCAAATAAATTGCCAATTTCATCAAAGCCGGCTTCAAGGCCTTCTTCTTCGATCCAGCCTTTTAACGCGTGCTGTGCTTGGGTCCACTCTTTTGAATATAGAAGACGTGAAACTCCGCCAGCAGGATCTTCCCCAAATTCCCCCAGCCATTCAAGTCTTCCAACTAATTCTTTTTGTAAATCTTCCATTGCATCTACCCCCAAAAAACATTCTACAGAGATATAAATTCTTTTTCTTCCTTCTTTTAGTGTAAGCATTTTCAGCTGAAATATCATTATGACTATTGGATAAAGATGATTTGTTTTTTTGTCCAAAATGGATAAATAAAAAGGAGCAAGCCGTTGCTTGCTCCTTTTTAACTACATTTAGCTGGATCTCTTAGCAATTAATTCAATTTCTACCTCTGCACCAAGCGGCAGCGCTAAAACAGCGACGCAAGTTCTAGCAGGATACGGATCCGCAAAGAATGTTTTATATACCTCATTCATTGCTGTGAAATTCTTCATGTCTGTCAGATACACATTTACTTTTACAACATCATCAGGTGTTAGGTTTCCAGCTTCTAATACCTCGAATAAATTAGCAAAACACTGCTTGGTCTGTGCAGCAATATCGCCCGTCAACTTTTCAGCTCCGACTGTGTTCATTGCTGTTTGACCCGATAAAAAGATAAATTCACCTGCGTCAACCGCATGTGAATATGGTCCGGAAGCGACGGCATTTTTTGCAGTATAAGCTTTTCTAGTCATGCAGATTCCCCCATTCTATATTCATAAGGTTAATGTACTAGTATAAAGAAATTAGCTAAAAAATCAATTCAAAAGCGTTTTATTTTCTCGTTCGAGAAGATCTACTATCTTCAAACCAACTCGAACGGATAACATTTCCTCTGGGTCTTCAAAATTCATACCAGTAATCTCTTTAATCCTATCTAATCGATAAATAGCCGTTTTATGGTGTATAAATAACACTTGGGACGCTTTTGTCGCATTTTGATTACACTCTAAAAAAGTTTTTAACGTTTCGATCAAATCATTTTTATTTGCTTGTGAGTAATGAAGTAATTTTTGTAAAGAAGACGGGATAAAAGGCTTTAAAAGGGTCGGATCATCAAATTGGCAAAGGAGTCTAAATATCCCTAATTCAGAAAATGCCGTTACGGCTTCTTTCCCTTTCAGAATTTCCCCCAGTTCCAAAGCATCCTTGGCTTTTTGATAACTTATGGGAATTTCATCTATACTATTAGCTAAGCTTCCTATGCCTACCTGTATCATGATATCCCCAATCTGTTTTTTTAACAATTCTTGGATATCATTCGCTGTTTCTTTAATTCTCGATATCCAGTTTAATTCATTCTCATTCTTTTTTATTTTCCATAACACAATAACCTGACTGCTTTTATTTCCAATAATTTCACTTGGCAAATATCGGTGAATGACCTCATTAACCATTGGCTCGTGCTGGTTGGAAATTCCCCGCTTATTTTTTACCCTTGGTGAAAGTGGTTCATTATTTTTGATGATTTTGAACAAAACAACTGCAAAGGAACGTTCTAAATCCCAACCTACTAAATTCGCATTTTGGTACAGCGTGACCTTTGATTGATATTTCCCCTCTATTATTTCCCCGATTAAATCATTTTTAAATTTCTTATCCACCTCTGCTACCGCGAATTGTTTTACTAATTCCAGTGATAAAGCTGTTGCTGCATTTTCAACAGCGATAAAGTCAAGTTCTTCTAGAGGTTTATTCATTTCTCCGATTAACAGATATGTTTTAATGTGGTTAATTGTTTCGACTGGTACGACGATTTGATATCCCTTTTGGCCGGTCAGCTCAGGATACTTGACTACTTGCCGATAATGCGGGAATTTAATTTCCTCTGTTTGATTGTAATAAGGGATTTTTTCAACAATCTCAAACATTGCCAAGGACGGAAGCGTGGAAGCAATACAATGGAAATTCCGGTCAAATAGGGCCACTGGATTTCCGATTAATAACTCTAATGTTGCAATTATTTCTTCAGGTCCCTCATCAGCTAAGGATAATGCAGTAAAACGGTCATGAATTTCCTTGTAATATTGGAGCTTCTTTACTTGATTATTCAAGATTTCGCCCATAACCGGATACATAACGTCAACATAGGGAATTTCTTTCGGAATCTGGATAATCGGCAGCTTGAATTTTTCCCCGGCACTTACAATTGGCTCCGGAATCTCTGTCACAAAGCGATGATTCTTTATGACCAGTGCACTAACCCCTTTTTCCGCTAACCGAGAAATAAACTGCCGCTGCTCCTGTTTATCAAAAGTACGGATAGGATAGAGACTGGTTAATATTAATTCCCCGCCCTTCAACCAGTCAGTAATGTCGGGGGCTTCCATAATCGTGGCACCTTTAATTATATTGTTTAAATAGGTGTGCCCACTTAGTACTACAGCATCCTTAAGTGACGCAATTTGGAGCAAATCTTTTACTCTGAATTCCATAAGCCGCTGCAACCTTTCTACATCAATAAATAGGTGAAAAGGGCTAAGAGAACAACTCTAAGCCCTTTTTTTACTCTAATCATTCTTTAAGAATTAATTAACTCTTTTGTAATACGCCCGTTTTCAAAAACAACTTCTCCATTGACAATCGTGGTTTTGACATTTCCTTTAAAGGTCATTCCCACATATGGTGAATGTTGATGACGATAGAATAAATCTTCTTTATTAAGTTTAAAGCTTTCTTCCAAATTGACAAGAGCTAAATCAGCATCATAACCAGCAGCAATTGTTCCTTTATTGGAAAGCCCAAATAATTTCGCTGGGTTTGCAGCTGTTAAGGCAGCGATTTTTTCTAATGGAAGATTCCGTTTAAAATGCCCTTCAGTCAACAAAATATTCAAGGTAGATTGTGCACCGGAAATACCGCCCCAGCCTTCGAAGAAGTTTCCTTCAATTTCTTTCATAGAAGCAGGTGCTGGTGAATGGTCAGACCCAATCACATCAATCTCGCCGTTCGCTACAGCAACCCATAAATCTTCTAGTTCACCTTCATCGCGTAATGGAGGGCAGCACTTTGCCATTCCGCCTTTTTCTTCTAAATCCTTAACGGTTAAGGACAGATAGTGCGGGCAAGTTTCGACTGTAATATCGACGCCCCGACGTTTTGCCTCTTCAATTACTTCAACAACCTTCCGGCTGCTTGCATGAACAATGTGCAGTTTACATCCAGTAGCTTCCGCATAAGAAATGATTCTTCTTACTGCTTCAATTTCAGAAATGATCGGTCTTGACTCAACAAAATCACGTGCCGATGTTTTGCCTTCGCTCTGTTTCTTTTGTGCAAGCTGATCGCAAATGACCGTACTTTCGGCGTGAACAGCTAAAAGAGAGCCAAGAAAAGCAATTTCCGTCATGCCTTTAAAGATGGTTTCATCATCAACATTATCAAAATCGGCAATTCCACTTGGAGACATAAAGGCTTTAAAGCCAATAACGCCATTTTCATGAAGTTCTTTTAGATTTTCAATGTTTTCCGGTACAAGCCCGCCCCAGAAGCGTGGATTCACGATTGATTTTTGTTCGGAAAGTTCTCGTTTTAAGGCAAGATTCTCCTTGTTAATAGTTGGAGGTGTACTGTTTAATGGCATATCAAAGAATGTTGTTACTCCACCGGCAGCTAAACTTCTGCTCCCGGTTTCAAGGCCTTCCCATTCTGTTCTTCCAGGCTCATTAAAGTGAACATGTGTATCAATTAAGCCTGGGAATACATGAAGACCGTCAGCCTGAATTTCGTTTTCAGCCTTTCCATCAATTGCCTTTCCAATGGACACTTCTGCAATCTTTCCTGCCTGAACTGCAATATCCCCTTTGACAATTGAATCTACAGTTACAATATTACCGTTTCTAATAATTAAATCGTAATTAGTCATGGCAGTTAATCTCCCTTTTTTTAGGCTGTGATAAAAGTGAATGTTGATTTCCGTTCCAGGGGCGGGCGGTGAGCCTCCTCGGCGAATTCCGCGCCTGCGGGGTCTCACCTGTCCCGCTGCTCCCGCAGGAGTCTCGCACCTTCCACTCCAATCAACATTGTGCTCAAAGTCAACAATGTTCTTTAACACAGCTTTTTTTAAAATACATTCAAATTCTCTTTTTTATATTGTAATTATTCAGAAAATATGGTAATTTTATTATTATCATAGTTGTATTATAACAACCCCTGTTAAACTAATACAGGCAGGGTATTATTTTTGAGCTGAAATAAGTTTTCCGACAGGGTTGCCGACAATACCTTTTTCTAAATCGAAAACAACATGTCCACGAACAATTGTTTTTGTCACTCGGCAGTCGATTTTTCTGCCTTCATAGGCACTATGTTTATTTTTGTAGTAAAGGTCTTCGCGTTTGACAACATATGATTGGTTAGGATCTACCAAAATAATATCTGCATCTTTGGAAACGGCAATTTCACCTTTATGAGGCAGGTTAAAACGTTTAGCAGGATTGGAAGCAATTAAATCAACAAACTTTTCAACAGCTAAACCACGTTGTTTTACAGCCAAATCAAACATTAAATCGACGTTATTTTGAACGCCGCTAATTCCGCCCCATGCTTCCCAAAGATTTCCTTGCTTCAAGTCCTCGGTACAAGGCGAATGGTCGGAGGTTAGCCAATCGATATTTCCATTAAGAAGCTCGTCCCATAATTTTGCTTGATCTACTGCTTTTCTAATAGGCGGCTGACATTTTGCTCTAGGTCCAATCTCATCAACTTGTTCTGCAGTCATGGCAAAATAGTGCGGGCAAGATTCAACTGTTACATCGACACCTTCAGCACGTGCTTTCAAGATGGTCTGAATTGCCTCAGAGGTACTAATATGGACAAGATGCAACTTACAGCCAGTGTCTTTAGCAAAAAGAATCGCACGACTGACAGCTTCAACTTCTGTAACTATCGGGCGTGATTCTGCATATTCTACACCTGAATTTTTGCCTTCTCTCGCAAATTCTTTTGAAAGGCCAGAGGTAACCGATGCGTTTTCGGCGTGAATACATAGTATCTGATCCAATTCTGCTAATTTTTGCATACCTTTATATAAAGTGTAATCATCAACATTAGTAAAATCCCCTGGAATATCACTTGTAATATCTGATAAGAAGCATTTGAAGGCAAGAACACCTGCATCTGCCAATTCTTGCAGTTTATCAAGATTTTCCGGCACAAGTCCGCCGTAGAAAGCATAATCTACATAGTTTTGGTTAACAGCTGCTTCAAGCTTAAGATCCAGAGCCTCTTTATTGATTGTGGCAGGCAGTGCATTAAGCGGCATTTCTACATAGCTTGTTGTACCGCCTGCTGCCATTGCTTTTGAGCCTGTTTCAAAGCCTTCCCATTCAGTACGCCCAGGTTCACTGATGTGAACATGTGTATCAACCATTCCTGGCATAACATATTGACCGTTTGCATCAATAATTTCTTTTGCATCTTCAGTAATTTGCTCAGCAATACAGGTAATTTTTTCATCTTTAATCCCAATATCAACTTTACGAACACCATCATGGAATACTACGTTTCCACCTTTAATAATTAAATCGTATTTCATATTATTTCCTCCCTGAAAAGATTGAATTTATATTTAAACAATAACTAGTCTTACCAGTCATCGCTTTAAAACATTTTAGAATTCAGGAAATCTCTTTCAGCCGGTCTTCTGAATGGCCTGTTATATTAATTTTAGACATCCCTGTTTTTGCAAATAAAATATAAAGAATAAAAGCTGTGATTGTACCTGTGAAAAATGACATATCATAAAGAGGTTTAAAGACCGGGACGAATTGCCCAATCAAACTAATAACCCCTGCAATTGCAGTCGTGACTAATGCTGGTATATTAAAGCCGTTTCGGTATCTATACATCCCATTTGCACTGTACAAATCCTTTATATTAATTTCCTTTTTCGCAATCACAAAATATTGAGCAAGCATGATTCCCAATACTGGGCTTAGTAACCCACCCATAATCCCTAAGAAAGTAAAAATACTCGTAGGGTTTTCCATCAGCTTCCATGGCATGATGAGGATTCCAACCACAGCAGCAATTAATGCTCCTGTTTTAAAGTTCAGTCTTTTCGGAAAAAGGGTCGCTAATTGGTAGCCTGCAGGGATGATATTTCCCGTAATATTTACAGATAATGTTGTTAAACAAATGGTAATGACGGAGACAGCAATTGCAAATTTACTATCAAATTTATCTACGACATCAAGTACATTCCAAATTGGTGTTCCAAACGCAATTTCAGAACCCACAATAACAGCGATACTGGCAAAAGCAAATAATAAATACGTTAGAATGACTCCTGCAATTTGTCCAATCGTTTGATCTTTTTGGCTCTTTGCTTCTCGTGTAAAGTCTGAAACGCTTACAGCAAGGGAAGCCCATGTTGCCAAGAGGGCACTTACACATGCTATAAAAACAAGAACACTATTTCCCTCAATCCCTTTAGCAGTATAATGAAGGATTGGCGTGATTCCACCGGCTAACCTAACAGCCCAGATTGCCATTCCACCAAATACGATATAGATGATTGGAGAAAGAATGTTTGTAAATTTTCCAAGGACACCCATTCCTCCATAAACAAACAAAATATTTATACTCCAAAATAGAAGGAAAGAAATTAAACCTGGTAAATGCAATCCAAAAAGGTTCCAACCGCCACCTAGATTTAAGAAAGCTGGCCAAAATTCACCAATTAAGATGGTAACTGCAAGACTTCCTGCATAAGTTTGGAACCCAAACCACATAATAGCAGCTATAACACCTCTAATGATTCCAGGTACAATTGCACCCCTTTGACCAAATGAGGTTCTTAAAAGCATTGAGGTCGGTACACCAAACTTTGCACCCGCATGACCGCCTAACACAAGGATCGCTCCAAGAATCACCGCCGCTATCATGATTGCCCAAAAAACTTGGCCAATAGATAAACCGAGTGCAAAAAATCCACCGATTGTCAAATAGGATGGAACGTTATGGACAGCCCCCATCCAAAGGGAAAAATAATTTCCAACTTTCCATTTTCTATCTTCCTGCCTCGTTGGCATTAAATCTTTGCTGAAACTTACCTCCTGGTTCGATACAGGATTATTTTGTCCCAATATTTTCCCTCCCAAAAAAAAGATATACGTTTACTTTCTTCCTAATCAATCAAATTAAAAGAGGAAAGTATTCCCTAATATAAGGCCACAATCTACAGATATGAATTATACTATTTTTATATTATGTAACACTTTTTAATCTTTTTTTAACTTGAAACACTTTGTATTCTAACCCTCTCCATTTGTTTTGTCATTGTTACTTTTATATAATTCATATCGAAACTTTTAGCCAATATAAACAAGAAAATAACAAAAAGCCGCATTTTTCAAGTGAAAAATGCGGCCTTTTCGTAATTCTAAATAAACTTTTATTATTTTTCAAAGATTGTACCTTTTTTAAATTTCGAATCTTTAAAGGCATACTTAGATAGAAGGAAATAGGAAACGCCTGCAACGACTAGTCCAATAATCCATGCTAGGTCTACTTCGATAAAGGCTGCGGCAGCACCAATAAACATAGCAAGCAGCCCACTTGGATTATATCCAGCAAATGAACCATCTTCCTTATACATTTCTGCAACATTTACTTTTTGCTTTCTTAATACATAATAATCGATTAATAAAATCGCAACAACTGGTCCCAAGAATGCGGAATAGACAAGAATGAACACATTAAGACCTTTTGCCGATGACTCCTGAACAAGCAACCAAGGGAATGCACCTAATGCAAGCAATCCAGTGATGATGACAGACATTTTATATTTTAATTTTGTCAGTAATGTAATAACGTAAGCCGGCGGAATAATGTTGGCAACCATATTTGTTGCAATAACCCCAAGGACAATAAACGCAGACACACCTATTGAAATATAAGGATTATCGATTACAACCGGTATTGCTTTTGCAGGATTTGTGATACCCGTTGCTGAAGCAAGCATGGTCCCGATGACAATGACAAAGCCATACGCTACAGTGATTGGCGCAAAATATAATGACCCCCGCTTTGTATCACTTAAACCAGTTTTAAGCTCTCTGGAATAGTCTGCTGCACTGACAAAAATCCCTGCATAGTTTCCTAAAAAGACCATAATCATTCCAAAGAATGGTAAGCCCCATGATCCTTTTGCATGCACCCAATTCTTTGCAATGTCGGCACTATGGGATGTTAAAAGAATCCCGAATACATAAATAAGTGCTAGCATAATCACAACAGAGGCAAGTGTTTCTACCCATTTAACAGCATGGAAACCAAATGTTGATAAGACAATTTGCACTACCTGAAGGATGATAAAACAAATAGCAATATTATCAAATGAACCATTTGTAACAATCTTCATAATTTCATTTAAGGCCGTACCACCAATCCAGCTTTGAATACCGTACCAAACGATTGCTGGTATACCACGTAAAAGTGACGATATTACGGTTCCTTTTATTCCAAAGGACATCCTTAGCTGAACAACATATGGGATCCCTTCTTTGTATCCAAGCCTATCATTCAAGGCAAAAATAGTTGATATGATAGCAATCGCAACGATAGCAGCTGCAATGGTTTGCCAGATGTTAAGTGTTGCCACTCCCGCTACAACGACACTAGCCCCAAGCGTCATATTTCCTAAGTTAACACCGTCTCCAATCCACATAAACATATAGGATAAAGGATTAACCGTTCTACCCTCTTTGGTTTTCGGTTTTAGTGAGTCATCTAAGCCTGCTGCATGTTGCATATCTATCTCATTTGAAGCAAAAGTTTCAGAATGTGTAGACATATAAACTTTCCCCCTATTCTTTGTGTACGGAATATTCTTGTTTTGAACCTTGTCCAAGAATTTATCCCTTTCTAGATGTGGTCTTTTTGTTGTTATTATCAAGTTAAACGAAGGCGGAAAGTGTTTCTTTAAACTTTTTTTGTAAAAATCATTATCTTTATTTTATATCAAGGTCACACTTTTTAATCTTTTTTTAACTTGATTTGATAAATTGATTTTAACCGTTTGCAAAAAGCTTGTCATTGGCAATTGTAAACAATCCTTTTTCGACTTTTTTAGATAAAATGAACAAAAAAACGCCACAGTCGCGAAAACTGTGGCATTTTTGTATTTAATGTATTTTTATTTAACTAACCTTTTCCTCTTTTACCATACTTTTTTTGACTTGGTCCAACTTTGACCAATTAATGGTATTTTCAAGCAGTACGGCTAGGATAATTCCAATTAATAAACCGCTGCTTACAAGTGGTCTGACAACCATTGGGATGGATCCAAACATAGCAGCAGGAATATTCATAATGGCAATCCCCAATAAAACTGGAGCAGCAATCCGATAAATAGTCTTTGAGGTAAAGGTAATTCCTTTTAAATTCGAAATAGCCCCGCTAAATAGCTGTAAATATGCAACAAATAAGACGGCGTTTCCTACACTTACTGGTAATGTTGAAAAGAGATGACTAAGCGCTGGAACTAAACCAAGCACCATAAACATAACCGCACCAATGATCATTGGCAGAGTTTGAAATATGAGTGTTGATTGTAAAAAACCTAGCGACGACACATATGGTGCATAAGGAACCATTCCGAACGCTCCTGAAACAACTGAATTTAAACCTGTTAACACAAATGATTTGCGGTACTGATTATTTGTAGTCGAGGCATTAACCATAGGTTCAAACCCTTTAATAGCGGAAACGGTATTGGTTGTATTCACTAATCCAGTGATGACAGCAAATATAATAAGACTGAGATTAAAGGTTGGTTTCCCCCAAGGAAAAACATTGAAAATCTTCGTTGATGTAACAACTTCAACTGACTGGGCCGGGAAGAAAATCACATAAATAATCCAGCCTGCTACAATACCAATCAGAATTGAAAAATTTCGAATGACTCCAGGTCCCTTTACATTAATCCAAACCACAAGAATGACTAAGAAAATCGACAAAGCCGCTGTCGGCAAGTGAATTTGATCCCCAGTTGACAACCCCAGCATTCCTTTTGTAAAAATTCCAACCAACTGTGCCCCTAACAAAAATAACACTGTACTCATGACAACAGGTGTAAACAAACGTTTTAACACATTCCCCATTCCAAGAGCACCAAGTATCGTAACAAGAACCCCGGAAAGGATGATACCAACTGCTAAACCACCACCCATTTCACTGGCAGTTAACCCTGCTGAAGAAGCGGATGCACTAATGCTTAAGAGCGCTCCCCACCATAATCCAGATTGCCCTTCCATCAGCGGATATCTATGTCCAATTACTGCCTGAAGTACACAAGCCACGCCTGTGAAAATAAATGACCTTTGAAGTGCACTCGCGACTTCCATGGAGGATAAATCGAATGCATCCCCAATGGTTAACGGGATGACAACCGTATTTGCAAACATAAAAAACAGCCATTGTAAGCCGGCAAAAAACATTGTAGATGATGATTTTTGATTCATCACTATTTCCCTCCATTTCCCCTTTATCTTTTCCCAACAATTAAGATCTATTTGAGTTTAGTTCTTCCTAATTTTTAACTACAACAAACAAACAAGTAAAAATTCCGTACCAGATAAAAAACCCATTAGAATTTAATATACTAGAAAAGGTAAACAAAATCATTAGTCATTATTCATAATTATATGTGGTATTTTTGTCTAGTATAGATAATAATAAACAAGGAAAAGGATTAGCTAGGTGGAGGTACCAAATGAAAATAGTTGAGGATTTATTTATTGTCGATGTCTTTCAAGACGCACAAGTCATTGCCGGGCATGCCGGACTAAAACGAGTTGTCGAATCAATCGAGGTTTCCGAAACACCGGACGTGATAAATTTTTTAGCTGAAAACTCTCTGTTATTAACAACGGGTTTTGCATTTAAAGATGATCCGCTTGCACTCGGGAAGTTCATTTCGCAAATGAGTAAGCATCCCTGTGCTGGCATAGCTATAAAACTAAAAAGATTCATTGATGTAATCCCTAAAGAGGTTGTGGATTTAGCCAATTCATTAGAATTTCCGATTATCGTCATTCCCCCCTCTCTTACTTTAGGAACTGTTGCCCATCAATTGTTAAGTTTTTTATGGAATAACAAAATCGAGGAACTATTTTATGCTATCCATATTCATAAGAAATTTACCGAAATGATGATTAAAGGCTATAATCTTCAATCCCTAATTGAAAATCTCGGCTTTTTTTTAAAAAACCCTGTCCTGTTACTTAGCCCTCTAGGTGATATTGTCTCATTTTCCCAGCATTTTCATAAGGAAAACATGAAAAACGTGAAAGAACATGTGGAATCTCTTTTCAAAGAAAATATTGAGAAATATAGCGAAAAAGGTATGATTACGATTGATCATCCAAATTCTACTCATTCGTCGATATCACTTAATATCGTTCAGGTAAAAACGATGCATCCATATCCAAGTCTGCTTATCATCTTTAACGCAGAAAAATTGCCCTATCCGTCATCGCAATTAGCGATTGAGCAGGCGTCAACCGTTATTTCCTTCACCTTATTAAAGAACGAAGCGATCCGGGAAAGCAGCCGCTTATTGGAAAACAACTTTTTTGGCTCCCTCGTTGAAGGGAACATCTCCTTAAAGGAAGAGATTATTTATCGTGGCAAACAACATGGTTTAATTGAAAATGCAAAATACCTTTGTATTGTGTTTAAGATTGACGAGGATAAGCAAGATCCATTTCTGCAAAGTGACCTCACGACAAGGAATCGGTCATACGATTTTTTATATGATTTATTTAATAAATCAATGATAAAAATTAATAAGGAAAGTATTCTTTTTATAAAGAACAAGTATTTTGTCAGTATCATCCAAACGACAAATGATAATCTCACCGCTTCAATTAAGAAAAAACTTGAGGAATTTCAAGAGGAAGCTTATAACACATTAAAGGTCTCGCTTTCCTTTGGTGTTGGTAACTTTGTCAACGATGTAACCTATATTCCGATCACCTATTCGGAAGCTGTGGAGGCTTGGAAACAAGGCGAGGAATTATACCAAAAGAAATTTATCAACCTTTACGAAACAAAACAATTAATCGAACTCATTCATTTAATTCCAAAGGAAAACTTAAAGAACTTTTATGAAAACACATTGCGGTCGCTCGCGTATCCCAAAACAAAGGATGAGGAAGATTTAATCAATACATTAATTGTCTTTTTGGAAAATAATTGTGAGATCACGATTACATCCAAAAAATTATTTATTCACCGGAATACGGTTAAATATCGAATCGCAAAATGTGAAGATATATTAGGGTATTTAGTTCATGAACCGCAAAACTCATTGCATTTGAGGATGGCATTACTAATGCGCCAGATTTTCACAAAAACAGGTGGGATTTAACCTTATTAAAAGAAGGCTGTGTTAAAGAACATTGTTGATTTTGAGCACAATGTTGATTGGAGTGGAAGGCGCGAGACTCCTGCGGGAGGAGCGGGACAGGTGAGACCCCGCAGGCGCTTTAGCGCCGAGGAGGCTCACCGCCCGCCCCGCGGAAAGCGAAGCGCCTGGAACGGAAATCAACATTCACTTTTAACACAGCCTAAAAAAATAGCCGAGCAGAGAATAATTTCAGTCATTGTCCAAAACGGATAAATTGAATTAATATTTTTAGCAAATACTACTAAGAAACTTTACCTTTTTTTTATTATACTATAATAAATAGTTGAATTTACTTAAACGAAAGTGTGTGAAGCATTAAGATGAAAACAACCATTGTTTATAAAAAAGCGGATCGTTATGAAATAAAAGGAGATTTTTATCCTACTTCTCAAAAGCGTCGCCCAGTCATTGTTTATATCCATGGCGGCGGTCTCTTTTGGGGTTCGAGGGAAGATATGAAAGCCGAACAAATTGAACTTTATCTTCAAGCTGGTTTTAATGTATTCTCCATCGATTATAGGCTTGCTCCTGAGACGAAGCTGCCAGAAATTAAAGCGGATATTGCCGCTGCCCTCTCTTGGGTTGAAAACGAAGGTGTCAAGGAATTTGAGTATGACGCTGAAAGAATAGCCGTAATTGGAGGCTCAGCAGGCGGCTATCTTGCCCTATTGTCGGGAACTTTCAAGAAAAAGCCCCAGGCAATTGTCTCGTTTTATGGGTATGGTGATATCACCGGCGATTGGGCAATGAAACCAAGCCCCCACTATCAAAACATGACAACCGTTCCCAAGGAACTTGCAAAAATGCTCGTTTCAAACGAAATTATTACCGTCGGTCCGATTCAAAAACGTTATGCCATCTATATGTATGCCAGACAAAATGGTGTATGGATTGAGGAAATAAGCGGCGGCCTTAATAAGGAACAGCTTTCCCAATTTTGCCCGATAAACTTTACTAGTGCCGATTTTCCACCTACACTTCTTTTGCACGGAACAATGGATGAAGATGTACCTTATGAACAGTCGGTGCTAATGTCCGAGGCATTAACTATAGCCGGAGTAGAATGCAGCTTAATTACGATTCCTAATGGCAAGCATGTGTTCGACGAGGATTGGCAAAACCCGACTGTTCAAAAAGCGTTTGATGAAGTAATTACCTTTTTAAAAGAGCATTTATAAAAGAAATTATTAAAAAACAATGAAGTAATAAATTATTTAAGGCTGATTCAAAGTGAAATACTTACTTTGAATCAGCCTTTTTTGTATATTCAAAAAAACCTCATAACATATTTTCTTTAACAATATGTTTGTCCATTCCTTTCTAAGGTGGCACACATAAAATGTAATAATTAAATGTGGGAGGTGATAACTATGGGTGATTTCAGAGAGCACAGAGAACACAACAACTTTGCTATAATTGTGGTGTTGTTTGTTTTATTAATCATTGTTGGTACAGCCTTTGTGTTCTAATGAATGATTAACTATAAATCATCACCATAGTTTTGGGACACAAAAGAGCGGCTGCCTTTTTTGGATAACCGCTCTTTTTGTGCTGGCTAGAGAAAACTATGCTATTTACATGATGACATCTATCAGTACACTTTCATTACTCGCATTCACTGCTTCTGTTAACAAACAAATTCAACACCTTCGTTTTCTAAACAGCTTACAACTCCGTCTGATGCTTTCATGACTGCCTCCAAAGAAATTATTTGCTTTCTTTTATTCTTTGCCGAATTTCAATAATCATGACCAGCGGCTAGGACAAAAAGAAGAGACTACCTTTGACGGATAGTCTCTTCTTCGTTTCTACTCCTAGATACGATGACTAGGCTTACGGTAATAATCGTAAAAGCAATAAATGCTAACATAGGGATCGTAATAAAGCCGAGCCAGTTTATGTAATCCTGTGAGCACGGCACCCCTGTGGTACACATTTCAAACTGCTGTAGGTAGGGGATTTTTTGTAATAAAGTGTGATAGCCAGAAATCAGCATGCCTACGATTGACAACGGCAGCACATATTTATAGATTCCTTTATCATTCCGATAAACCGCTATCCCGAGAATTATGACTAAGGGATACATGAAAATCCGCTGGTACCAGCAAAGTGTACAGGGAATAAAATGTTGAACTTCACTGAAATATAGGCTGCCAAGTGTGGCAATGATGGCAGCTATCCAGGAGAGAATCAAGGGTTTATTCATTCTTTTTCTCCTTTGCCGCTTCATCTACCATTTTTATCAAATCATCGATTTTTGCACCAGTGAACATCTTGCCATTAACGAACATCGTCGGTGTACCAGTAACCCCTAGTTTTTCAACATAATCCATATCCTTTTGCCAGGCATCATCTGACTTCTTAGCTTGGAAATTTTCAACAACCTTTGCGGCATCTTTATCACTAGCCACTTCTTTTAACGTATCAATCAAGAAGCTTTCCGTAAAAACATCCTTTTTTTCTTCTGCCGGGTCCTCTGGCTGCTTATCAAAAAGGCGATCATGGAATTTCCAAAACGTTTCATTACCAAGCTCCTGATAAACCGATTCAGCAAACTTAGCAGAACGTTTGGAATCAATATTGATAAAAGAAAAGTTCATAAAATAAAACTTAGCCTTTCCAGTATCAACCAGCTCTTTTTGAATTATCGGCACCCAACCTTCGGAAAAATATTTACAGTTTGGGCATTTATAATCGCCAAACTCAATAATCGAGACTGGTGCGGACTCGTCACCAAGGAACGGCTGATTACTATAATCAATCGTTTCCTCCGTATTTTGCTTTTCTTCCGGTTTTGTATGATTGCCAAAAAAAATTAAACCTAATACTAAAGCGGCAATAAGCCCAATCATCCAAAAAACAAACTTGGAAGAGGATTGCTGCTGTTTTTTTGTATTTCTATTGTTTTTCGCCATAATTTAACTCCTTTTATGATTGTTAATATAAGATACTAAGTACATTGGTTTGCTTAATAGTTTAACTATTACTTATCCTACTTAAGAATGCAAATAAAAGAGTCATTATACCAAAAAAACGCCATGCTAAAAGGAATTTTTTTATAGTTTTTGCTTATTCATCCAACTTGTTATCAGTTTTTTAGTACAATTTCAATCTTTGCCTATGGATGAGAAACAATCAATTCACATTCGCCATTCACTTCAAATTCCCCAAACCCGAAAGGCAGGATTATATGTCTGCCTTTTTCTAATTTGTAGCTTTTACCTTGATGAACGAGTGAACCCTCGCCTTTAATGATACTTACCAACAAGTAGGTATCATCTGAAGCAAAGCTTAATGTCCCGTTGATGTCCCATTTGTACACCGAAAAGAAAGTTGATTCTACAAAAGTTGTGATGACTGCATTGTCCTTTGACTCAATTTTAGGAACAGTTACACTCCCGTGATGGGGTGCGGCTGTTACATCAATTGCCTTTTCCAAATGAAGATCACGTAAATTCCCATCAGCATCTCTGCGATCATAATCATATACCCGGTACGTGGTATCAGAGCTTTGCTGTGTTTCCAATACGAGGGTGCCTTCACAAAGGGCGTGGATTGTGCCGCTTGGGACATAGAAAAAATCCCCCGGTTTGATTTTCACGCGGCGGAGCAAGGTGTCCCATTTTCCGTCTTTTGTTTGTTGAATGAATTCCTCTTTTGTTTGGGCGTTATGACCGAAGATCATATCTGCCCCTTCTTTACAATCAATGATATACCAGCATTCTGTTTTACCGAGCTCGCCGTTTTCATGGGTTTTCGCATAAGCATCATCTGGATGAACTTGAACCGATAAATCCATATTGGCATCTAAAATTTTGGTTAACAGAGGGAAAACCGCCTCTTTTGGGTTTCCAAAAAGCTCAGGATGATCTTTCCATAGCTTATCAAGTGTTTGGCCGGCATATGGTCCATTTTCAATTACCGACGGTCCGTTTGGATGTGCGGAAATCGCCCAGCATTCCCCGGTATGTTCGGTTGGAATCGAATAACCGAATTCCTTTTGTAATGCCGTTCCACCCCAAATTCGTTCTTTAAAAACCGGTTTTAAAAATAATGGCTGCAAAATTTGTCCCTCAACTTTCTCTTTGTGTTTTATCCTGTAATGCTTGTTCCGCTAGAAGTAATGAGCCAATGATTCCTGCCCGGTCACCTAAGCCAGGGTTTACTATGTAACTGGAAAGTTCCGGTAAGGTTACATAACCATTTATCAGTCCTTCTAAATGCTTATAGATGGAAGCAAAAACTTGCTTTTGGTTCATGACACCGCCGCCAAGAATGATTTTTTTCGGTGACAGAATTAAGATGTACTGCATTAGCGCTTGAGCTATATAGTAGCCTTCCAGATCCCAGACTTCTTGACGTTCCACCAAATTAATTCCTTTTTCTCCCCAGCGTTCTTCAATGGCAGGACCTGCGGCAAGCCCTTCCAAACAGTCATGGTGATAGGGGCATTTTCCTCGGTAAGGATCTTCTGGATGACGCCTTACTAATATATGCCCCATTTCCGGATGTGACAATCCTTGTAGCAGCTTGCCTTGATTGACTGCACCTGCTCCAATTCCAGTGCCAACTGTTATGTATAAGCAGCTATCCAAGCCTTTTGCTGCACCAAAGGTTACTTCTCCTAATGCAGCCGCGTTGACATCCGTGTTAAATCCGACCGGAACATGAAAAGCCTTACTCATCGCTTCGACAATCGGATAATTCCTCCATGCTGTTTTCGGTGTCGATGTTATCGTGCCATATGTCTTACTTTCCCGGTCAATATCTATTGGACCAAACGAGCCAATTCCAATTGCCTTCATTTCAAATCTCTTAAAAAATTCACTGACCTGCTGCATCGTTTCATTTGGTACCGTTGTTGGAATCTGAATTTTCTCGGTAATATTCCCTAAGTTATCTCCTACAGCGCAGACAAACTTTGTTCCCCCAGCTTCAATTGCACCTAGCATAATTTCCCCTCCAAAGGCTATGACTTCGAAAGTAATTTTTCCAATACAAATTTATCATACACCAAATTTCATGGAAAGCGTCTCTGTTTGAGTAAATATTAGATAGTTTGATACAATAGGTTCATTAGAAAATTCATGAACGGAGTGTTGATGATGACAAGCAGTAAATTCATAGGGTTTATTGGGACGTACACGAAGGGTGAGAGTAAGGGGGTTTATTCTTTTACATTAGATACAAACGAGGCAAAAATAACGAATATTAAAGTGGCGGCACAAGTAGAAAATCCTACATACTTAACCATAAGCAAGGACAATCACTTCCTATATTCAGTGGCAAAAGAAGGAGAAACAGGGGGTGTGGCCGCTTTTTCCATAAACGATGACGGCCAATTAACGGCAATTAACAGCCAGTTTCTCACCGGTTCTTCACCATGTCATGTGAGCGTTGATAGCAAAAACCGCTATGTATTCAGTGCAAATTACCATAAAGGCGAAGTCGTTTCTCACTTGATTAACCATGAAAATGGCAGCGTACAACCTGCTGCTTCAGTGATCAAGCATGAAGGGCGAGGGCCGGATTCCAGGCAGGAAAAACCTCATACCCATTATGCGGGACTAACCCCGGATGAAAAATATCTGACCGTCGTTGACTTAGGTCTTGATGCCCTTATTACCTATGCAATTAATAATGACGGTTCGCTTGAAAAGGTAAAGTTGCTGCCATTAAAGGCTGGCAGCGGTCCGCGCCATCTCACGTTTCATCCAAACGGAAAATTTGCTTATCTCATGACAGAATTTAGCTCTGAAGTGATTGTTTTAAACTATCACTCAGAAAATGGCCATTTCTCCGAGATACAATATATTTCCACACTACCTTCCGATTTTTCCGAAAATAACCAGGGCAGCGCAATACACATTTCCTCAGATGGACGCTTTATTTATGCTGGCAATCGCGGACATAACAGTATTACTCTGTTTAGTGTTAATCAAGAATCGGGTGAGCTTAGCTTTATTGAGCATACTTCTACTGAAGGGGATTGGCCGAGGGATTTTGTGCTAGATCCATCAGAAAAATTCATTGTAGCTTCCAATCAGGAATCGGGCAATCTTGTGTTATTTTCACGGGATGCAGGTACGGGGAAATTGACCCTTATAAAATCTGATATTGCCGTGCCCTATCCGGTTTGTGTGAAGTTTTTACATGTTTTGAGCTGATTAGAATTTTCTAATCGGCTTTTTTATTTTTTCATCGTAAAAAAAGCCGTGTCCATGAGAATACTAATAGAAACGCTTATCAGCTAAAGGATGTGCCTTCATTGTTGGATTTTTTCCATGGCCAAGAATCACTTTCAGGAATCGAGTGGATTTTACGCTCTGTCGTCACGTTTATCTTTTTGCTCCTTGCGGTCAAAGTTATGGGCTCTCGCGCGATTTCGCAATTAAGATTACTTGATTTTGTGATGGCTTTGATGTTAGGAAACATCATTGCCCATCCACTTTCAGACCATAGAATCGGATTAAAGGGATCGGTAATCTCTACAATTGTAATCATTGTTCTATACTTGATTGGGATTTTCTTAAATTTAAAATGGACCTGGCTAAGAAACACAATTGAGTCATCGCCCATTCCACTTATTAAGGAGGGGGAAATTAGTTATAAAGGGCTGAAGAAGGCAAGAATCTCGATAGATACATTATTAGCGGAGTTACGAAAAGAAAAAATTGCCGATATAAAAAAAGTTGCGTTGGCATTTTGGGAGTCGGATGGGAAGATTTCAATTTTTTTGGATCCGCAGTATGAGGCAATTACACCATCAACATATCAGTTACAAACGGAACCTTTTGACCTGCCGAGGACATTAATTAAAGAAGGAAAGATTGATTATCAGGCACTAAATCAAAGCAACAAAGATGAAGAGTGGCTGATTAACATGCTAAAGGTCCAATATAAAACAGAAATTAGTGAGATTTTACTTACCACCATTGATAACAAAAGTAATTTGCAGGTTTTCCTGTACTAATAATAATTTATACAGTGCCCGGAAGGCACTGTATAAATTAAAAACTACTTTCCAACTTACTATCCTTTAGCCACTTCACATATTCTATTTACATCATCTTCACTCAAATAGGGATGCATCGGCAATGAAAGCACTATATCACAAAGCTCATTCGTTATTTCAAAGTCTTTAGATTCAGCTTCCAAATTTGAAAAGGCCTCTTGTTTATGCATTGGTTTTAGATAATAAATCATGCTGGGAATTCCATGTTCATTAAGTTTTGCTTGTAAGCCATCGCGCTGTTCCTTGTTTTTAAGTTTTATTGTATACTGGGCAAAACTTGAATAATATCCATCGGGTATAAATGGAATTTCTACAATTCCTGTTAATTTTTCGTTATATAGATGCTGTATTTGGTTTACAGCTTTCAATTCATGATCAATAAATGCTTTTAGTTTCACTTTTAATATCGCTGCTTGGACGGTGTCTAATCTTGAGTTAACGCCAATTCTAACATTGTCGTATTTATTCTCGCCTTTTCCATGAATTTTTAACGACTTCAGCAATGCTGCTAATTCATCATCATTAGTAAAAATAGCCCCACCGTCGCCATAGCATCCAAGTGGCTTAGCTGGGAAGAATGATGTTGTTGCTGCATCTCCAAAACTGCATGCTCTTTTACCATTAATATTGCCGCCAAATCCCTGGGCACCATCTTCTAACACGAATAAATTAAACTTCTTAGCAATTCTTTCTATCTCATGATAATCTGCAGGCAGGCCAAATAAATCTACAGGAATAACAGCCTTTGGCGTTAGCTTTCCCTCTTCAACTGTTTTCCTAATTGCTCTTTCTAGCTTAGCCGTATCAATATTAAATGTTTCTCGATCTACATCGACAAAAACAGGAGTTGCCCCTCTAAATGAAACCATTTCTCCAGTTGAAAAGAAAGTAAAGTCTGGCACAAATACGGCGTCACCCGCTTTGATATCCCATGCCATCATTACTAAATTCAATGCGTCCGTTCCATTAGCGCAAGTAATGCAGTGGTTTACCCCAACAAACTCGGCTAATTGTTCTTCTAGCTCTTTTACTTCTGTGCCGCCGATAAAATTTGCTTTTGTTAATACTTCCTGTATTGCTGAATCAATTTCCTGCTTATATTTCTGATACTGAGTCTTTAAATCTCTGAATTCCATCATCTATCAATCTCCATTATGATTAGATTTCCGCTATTCAGCCTTTTCTTGAAGGACTCCATCACGAACAGTATATTCTCTGTCACAGTTATTACATTTCAGCTCATTTTTTAGAACCTGGCCGCACTCACATACCCAGCCTATTTGATGGGCTGGTACTCCTGCGATTAATGCGTAATCTGGAACTTCCTTTGTGACAACTGCACCTGAAGCAATCATTGCCCATCGACCGATGGTATTGCCACATACTATTGTAGCGTTTGCCCCAATCGATGCACCGTATTTAATCAGTGTTCTGATATAGCCTTCAGTACCTTTTGGATATTTACTTCTGGGCGTTAAATCATTGGTAAAAACCATTGATGGACCACAGAATACATAGTCTTCTAATTCAACACCTTCATAAACCGAGACATTGTTCTGGATTTTCACTCCATTACCAATTTTTACATTAGCAGAGATATTGACATTTTGACCTAACGAGCAGTTCTCACCAATTTGAGCACCTTTTTGAATATGGCTGAAATGCCATACTTTAGTGCCCGTACCTACCGATACATTTTCATCGATATAACTACTTTCATGAACAAAATAACTCATCTTTCAAACCTGCCTTTGAATTCGAGCGAACTGCATTTACTCAGTGGCAGTTTAACGCTTTTGCCTTCTGCTGCGGATTTGTAAATGGCAAGGACAAGCTCAAGTGCTCTTCTTCCATCTTCTGCTGTCACATATGGCTGCCTATCATTTTGAATGGCGTCAATGACATCAGCATAAAGTGGATTATGGCCAAAACCATAGACATTCGGCGGGTCCTCCTGAAACCTCTCCTTTACATTATCTGGGTCGTCTAAATTGTCAGCAAACTGCCATTCTTCAATAAGATTTACAGACTTCCCGCCAGCTTTTACTGTCCCTTTTTCCCCGAATAAATACAATGTTTCTTCCAGGTTGTTTGGATATATATTAGTTGTCCCTTCAACAATTCCATAGCTTCCATTCGAAAACTTAATCAACGCCATCCCCAAGTCTTCCGCTTCGATAAAGTTATGATTCAAATTATCTGTCATACCAACTACTTCTACGATTTCGTCTCCCATCATCCAACGAAGAAGATCGATATTATGGAGGCACTGGTTCATCAATGCCCCACCGTCTTGTTCCCATGTTCCACGCCAAGTAGCTTGTTTATAATAATCTTCTCCCCTGTTCCAACGAATATGAGCAGTCCCATGGAGCAGCCTTCCAAAGCGTTCCGCTTCGGCTGCTTCTCTTATTTTTTGAATCGATTTATTAAAACGGTTTTGATGGCAGGCGCTCACTTTTAGCTTTTTTTCTTTTGCCTTTTTAATGATTTCATCAGCTTCTTCAAGTGAAAGAGTGATAGGCTTTTCAATGATAAGATTGCTGCCTGCTTCGATACAATCTAAGGCAATTTGGCCATGTTTACCACTTTCAGTACAAATGGCAACTAATTGCGGTTTCTCCTCTTCAAGTAACTTCTTATAATCTGTATATTGCGAAATTGATTCTGGAAGGTTATTTTTCAAAATTTTATCCTTCATATGTTCAGGTTCAATGTCACATAAAGCAACAATTTCAAGTCCATTTTCGATTGCAGCGGCAATATGATTGGGCGAAATTCTTCCACAGCCAATTATTGCATATCTTAAACTCATGAGGCTCCCCCCTATAATAATTCAATGTTTTCTCGATTCACTACTAGTTTCATAGCATTTTTCGTATCAAATATAGCCTTTGCATACTGCTGGACAAAAGAATAATCAACATCAGTATGGGCCGTTGTTACGATAACTAGATCAGCATGTTCAATCAGTTCCGCTGTTAATTCAGATTCGCCCTTTTTAAGCTTTCCATGTTCCCGATACTCCTGAACGTAAGGATCATAGTAAACTACTTCTGCTCCTTCTTTTTCTAACTCTTCAATAACTCTTAGAGCAGGGCTCTCACGATAATCATCAATATCTTGTTTATAGGCGACACCCAATACTAGGATCCTTGAGCCATTCATCGCCTTTTTATGTCTATTTAAGATTTTACTCGTTCGCTCAACACAGTATTCAGGCATACGGTCATTAACCATCATGGAAGATTCAATCATTGAGGTGTGAAATCCATATTCACGTGCTTTCCAGGAGAGATAATATGGATCAAGCGGAATACAGTGTCCTCCAAGTCCTGGTCCAGGATAAAAGGCTTGGAATCCATATGGTTTAGACTTCGCAGCATCAATAACTTCCCAGAAGTTTATGCCCATCTTATTACAGAGAATGGCAAGTTCATTTACAAGCCCTATATTTACATTTCTATAGGTGTTTTCGAGGATTTTCTCCATCTCAGCTATTGCTGGTGATGAAACACGGTGAATTGGGGCTTCTAGGATGCTTTCGTAGAGTGTAGCTGCGACATCAGTACATCTTGGAGTGATCCCTCCGACGACTTTGGGTGTGTTTTTAGTCTTATAGATTAAATTTCCCGGGTCTACACGTTCCGGTGAAAAGGCAAGATAGAAATCCTCACCGCATGTTAGTCCGGATGTTTCAAGAATGGGCTTCACGAGTTCTTCCGTTGTTCCAGGATAGGTCGTTGATTCCAAAACGATTAACATATCTTTATGCATATAAGGAACGATGCTTTCGGCAGAGGTTTTAACATAACTGATATCTGGCTGTTGGTGTTTATCAAGAGGTGTTGGGACACAAATACATACACAGTCTGCATTTGCTGCCTGGGCAAAATCGGTAGTAGCTGAAAGAAGTCCTGACTTCACAATTTCTTGAAGATCTTCATTGACAACATCACCAATATAATTTTTTCCCATGTTAACCATTTCTACTTTAGATTCCTGTACATCAAAACCAATCGTTTTAAACCCAGCCTTGGCTTTTTCAACCGCAAGGGGCAAACCTACATATCCCAAACCTACAACTCCAAGTGTTGCCGTCTTTTTTAATAATTTATCTTTTAATTTACTAGTCAAAGTAACAGTGCTCATGTTGCTATTCCCCCCCTTTTTAATATGGCCTGACATATATGTTCTGCCGCATTTCCATCACCGAATAACGGAGGCTGTGGATGCTGCAAACAGTGTAATGGTCTTGAGACAGTTTCTAAAATGGCGGTGCCAACAATTGGACTTAACCTATTCCAGCCATTTTCTAGGGTTTCAATCCATTCTGTTTGATCCCTTAGAGTTGTACACGGCGTCTTAAGGAAATAGGCTTCCTTTTGAAGTCCGCCAGAATCGGTCACTACCATGTAGGCATTTGAGGTTAAGTAAAGCATCAGCAGATAGCCGGCCGGTTTGATGATTGTTACATTGTTTAACTTTATATCCAGTTCAGCAATTCGTTTACGTGTTCTTGGATGAAGTGGTATTAGAACCGGCATCTCCATCATTTCAAAAGCAGAAAAAATTTCACGTAACTTCATATCATCATCTGTATTTTCTGCACGGTGGATGGTAGCAAGGTAATATTCTTTTTCTTTGAACCTATGGATTTCCCCGTTTTCAAAGCTTAATTCATCCAGCCAAGCACCGTCAGCATATCGATTTTTTGAAATTTCCTTATTTCTTTGGACTGTATCCAACATGATATCGCCTGTATTAATAACGCCGGCTGTGATTCCTTCTTTTTCTAAGTTGTCTACAGCTGTTTGTGTTGGACAAAGTAATAAATCGGAAATATGGTCTGTTAATACTCTGTTTTGTTCTTCTGGCATATGCTTGTTATAACTGCGTAACCCAGCTTCCACATGAATGACAGGGATATGTAATTTACTGGCTGCCAACGCTCCTGCCAAAGTAGAATTCGTGTCACCATAGACAAGCATGCCATCGGGCATTTCTTTCAAAATGATTTCTTCTATTTTTTCCAGCATACGTCCTGTTTGGACACCATGACTCCCTGAGCCAACCCCTATGTTATAATCGGGTTTTGGTATGCCAAGCTCCGCAAAAAAAACAGCAGACATATTGGCATCATAGTGTTGACCAGTGTGTACTAATACTTCTTCATTTTCTTTTCGAAACACTTCGGAAAATGGTGCTGCTTTGATAAATTGCGGACGAGCACCGAGGATTGTTACCAATTTCATTTTCTCAGTCCTTTCTTTGCTCGGTTTTACGCAATAATGACACCCACCTTCTAGTGAGTGTCATTATTTTGCTGCTGCATTTTGGATTAGATTCGTTTAGCCGGTATACCAAAGACCGTGGTATCCTGAGTAACCTGTTTAACTGCAACACTGCCTGCCCCAATTTTTGCAAAGTCCCTAACTTTTACGTTTGGGGTAATGACTGCATGACTGCCAAGAAATACCCCCGTACCTAGTTGAGTGCATCCAGTCACATCTGAATGAGAATTAATCGTACAACCATTACCAATACTTACATCATGACCAACCGTTGCACCTAAGTTAAGCAACACAAAGGAACCCAATTGAATATCACACGTTAATACGGCCCGCGGACAGATGACACTCCCTTTGCCAATTTCAACATTTTTACCAATTATCGCTGTCGAATGGATGAGGGTGATAAACCGGGCGCCGCGTTCCTCAAGCACATTCGCTATTGCAAGCTTTGTCTTTGGGTCCGCAATTGCCATCACTAAGATGTGATCGTGTTCAGGCTGATAATCCTGAATTGAACTGATAATAGGAAGATCATATTTATAACCATCAAGAAGATTTAAATTATCACTAATAAACCCGATTGGCTCCCAACTTTGATCTGTGAAGTCAGTTAACCAACTGTAGATCATCCTTGCTAGACCGCCGGCACCAACAATAATTAATTTATTCATCGAGTATTCTTCCTTTTCTTTTCAAATGGGCTTCATTGTGATGCCTAATTTCCAACTAATTCACGTTTGTCATTGATGAGTTTTAGCAAATCCTCAACGTTCATACACTTGCGAATCGCTTCATTTGAAATCGTCAGCTGAAAATTTTCATCGACCATAACAATGACAGAAATAAGAGCTACGGAATCCCAATTCTCATTTTCTTCGAATCGATAATCGCTGTTTAAATCAGACTTTTCTATTTCCAGTAAATCCGCCAATTCAGCTAAAAAGTTGTCCATTTCCATCATCAATGCACACTCCTTTTCGATTATTTGTTCTTTAAATAGAACGTAATGGTAAAATTTTCTTTCATTTAAACAAGAATCATAAAATCATCATATTTAACCATGATGGTGCCCACTAAATAATCATTTTCATGATGGCCATTAGGACTACCGTTTAGATTATTAATAATATTTTTTATAAAGTTTTGACCCGATTCATGTGCATGCAAATATCCTCCGCCAAATCTGGGGTTAATTTCGGATATAATATAACCTTCATCGGTTTTAAAACAGTCAATATCGATAGGTCCAATCGGTTTAAGTGCAACAATTAGTTTTTCGATCATCTGTTTTAAAACGGGGTCTCTTACTGAAATAGATTTATCTGTTTCGCCTGCACGCATCTTTAACTTCTGTTTAATAAATATATTTACAGCTTTTTTGGTATGTAGATCAATATAACAATCGACACCCATTTCATCTCCGGTTATAAAAGGCTGTACAATATAATCCTGTTGATTATCTTGGAATACTCTAAGCTCTTCTATTGAAGTAACTCGATGAATCCCGATACTTGCGCTTCCGTTTTTCGGTTTTACTATTAATGGAAAATTTATTTTGCATTTCTTTAGATCCTCTCGTACTCTATCAATTCCGACATAGGTTGGAATTGTTGGTATATGATTGGCCTGTAAAAATTTATAGGTTTTATCCTTGTCGCAGCAAATATCGACAATATCCTTATCGGACATAATCAGATGAATACCTTCCTTTTCAAACTCCTGCTTACAGCTTGCTAATAAAGGTAATTCAGGGTCGATTAGCGATAATACACCTCTTATATTAAATTTATTACAAAGGTATTTAACATGATGAATATATTCTGGATTGTCAATCGGCGGCACGACCTCAAAGAAATCAGCATGATGTAATGCTGCCGCATTGGGGTCGCAATCAATCGCGACTACTTTTCCGTTTACTTTTTGAAGTTCCTTCTTAAAGTATTCAACTAGCTTTACTCGGCGACCAACACTACAGAGTAATATATTCATTTATGAATCCCCTTTTTTCATTACTTAAAACATATAGATGTCTTCATTGAAAAATTGCTTAATGGATTCCTTTTTTCGGACGATAAATACTTCACCATCCTCAGCAGCTGCAATACAAGGGCGCTCTTTAATAAATGGCGGATTAAAAACGATGGTATAGGCTCCCACATTTTCAAAGATAATATAGTCACTTTTCTCGGGCAGTTCAGATAGAATTTCGTGTGCTAGGTAATCCTTTTCCATACAGGTATAACCGACAATATTGAAAACTTGCTTTGCTTCTGCAGTTCCGCTTTTTCTGATTATCTTCATTGGCAGATTATGTTTGTGCATGGTCGGTTTGATATTATGAACACTGCCATCCACTAACACAAAAGTCTGCTCTCTAATTGTTTTCGTTTCGATCACTTTTGCAATAAAAATGAAGGTATTGGCCACCATTGCCATTCCAGGCTCTATTATTAATCTTGGTTTTTTTTCATAGCTGCTAAACTCCTGATTCATTATTTGGCAAATCGCTTCTGCGTAGTCATCAAATGATGGAGCATTTTGGTGAAAGGATGGCGGTAATTCTCCATAAATTCCTCCACCGACATCCAAGTAGTCTAAATTATCTAATCTATATTCTTTGGCAATGTCGCATAGTTTTTGGGTTATTTTCCGATATGATTCTATCTCTCGATTCCTTGTAGAAAAATGCCCATGCAGCCCAGCTATTTGAATGTTGTCTAAAGCGGCCAATTCATTTAGTCCAGCTTGCAGATTTCCATTTTCGATACAAATACCAAACCTGCTAACTTCATAACCTTCTTGAAGGGCACTTTGACCATTATAGGAAATATCAAAATTTAACCGCAGCCCCACATTAATTTGTTTGTTTGGATGATGTAACGCATATTCTTTTACAAACTCAAGTTCATAAAAAGAATCAATATTTATGGTACTTTCATTTTTTAATGCTAAATGAATATCATCCTGACTTTTTAATGGACCATTAAAGATGATTCTTTTCGGATCTTCGCCTATTTTAAGCGCCAAATCATACTCTAATCTTGAGACAACTTCAGCGTATGCACCTAGTTTTGACAGTTCCTTGCATAAAAAGGGAAGATAATTTGTTTTATAGGAATAACCTATAATAAAGTTTTCATATCTGCTTTTAAATGCGGTCTCGATTTTATGGTAGTTTTGTCTTAATTTATCTACATCTAAAATATAAAAAGGGGAACCCAACTTCTTTTCTAATTTATTTATTGCTTTATATTCGAACATAAAGTTCCTCATCCTTATTAGCTAATTTAGTACTCTCAAATTTCACCTTATCAGCAAAATAATTAATTACGGAGTCATCAATGTTTTCATCAAATTTTCTTGCAAAATAACCATTCGATTCCTCAATTAATGGAATATCTTCGCTTGTTAAATCCTGCGGTGAATTTTGCGAACTTAAGGTTTCACCCCATTTTAAAAACAAGAGGTTGTTATCCATCACAGCTGTTTTATATTGAGAATTCATAATCAACGTATGAAAAAACCATTGATCAGGCACCAATGAATGTTCAAAGTAGTTATAAAACCATTCATTTTCATCTAAAAATTGGATGATGTATTTTGCTGCATCATATGGCACCGTAAACCACTGTGAACCTTTATATAAAGAGTATTCCTTGGGCATTTTGTTTCGATTAGGGAAGATATTTATCCCCTTGCGATATAAGCCTAGGACAATACTGCGAAATACCCGGGCGGGGTGAAAACTAGCATAGCGTTTGCGCATAAATTTAGGCCAGGATATCTCCATTAAACCCGAATTAAATCTACCTACATTTCCTAGCGTCATAAATATTTTTCCTTTGTTATTAATCAGGAAATCTTTGAAACCATCTTTCACCAGTAAATCCTGCCCGCTTCTTAAGCAGACAAAATCATATTCATTCTTGGAAGCTACTACTTCTCTCAACAACCGGATAGTTGATTCGACCTGGCTTATATCTCCCCATTCACAAATACCGCATTGTTGCAAAACGTTCACAAATGGACTCTTCACGATGCCTTCCTTTAAATTTTGATAATTCCTTTTATCAATGTGAACAAAGACATCTGCTTGTTCTTCTGAAATTAACTGCTTAATAAATTTATTTACTTGGTCTTGGTTTTTGTGAATCTGTAAAATATATGCCGTTCGCGGAGAAGAATTCAATATCATTCACCTCTTTCAAAGTGGCCAATTTTTTAAAGCATCCAATAACGGTCCAAACTTTTCGCTTAAATCTAGGTTCATTTCCTCAGTATTCGTATTATTAAAGAGCGAATTAATCTTACCCACTATTTTCTGTTCATCATAGATGTTAACAAAAGCAATATAATTTAGATTGGCCAGCCACTTCTTATAGGTACTGGCGATTTTATGATTTGTATTCGGTAACACGACACAAGGTGTTTTCGTAATTGCGCAAAAAATCATCCCATGTAACCGATCCGTGACAACAATCTTTGACTTTTTGAAGGCAGTCCAAATATTTTCTAATTCTTGTTCCTCATTGTCTTTTGGAAATTTCCCAATATGGGTGTCATAATAATGAACATTTGGATATCGTTCCTTAATGGATAGTAGAAGACTTTCTTTTTGCATATTTGATATTTTTTGTTCCTGATCGTTCCTTAAACACAGGATGATTCCATCCCGAGTTAATTTTGGTTCGATTAAATTAAGGGATAAGACAATATCAGGGACTAAATAGACATGATTATCACTAAAGCATTTTTTCATCATTTCATAGGACTCCGGCTCTCTTGCAAAAAGATGCAAATTTTTATGCTTAGCGTATACCTTTCTACTTTTGTTTAACGATTTTAATCCTCTAAAATCCATTGTTTGCGGGAATGAGATGATTTTATTATTTGGGAAAAGCTTAATGATCTGGCGTCTGCGAACCTCCAGCCCCTCGTATACGTCGCCCATATTTCCGCCGCCAATTGTGGTAATAATATCTTCTGGATTTATTGATTTCTTTAGACCAGAAAGCATCCCAAAATCATTAGCATATAACGTTATCATTTTATAATTAGGAAAATGCTCCATTAAAAACTTCTTTTGTGCATAAGTAATCGAAATATCGCCTAGGTTGCCGTAATTTGCTGCAATGCTCACAATTATTTTTAACTCATTTTTTGAAATTTGAGGATATCTACTTTTTTTGGATAATAAAAACTTAAGCTTTAACTTCCACTCCATTGGTATAATATTAGTAAATTTTGAGGCCCCTATTTTATTTAAAATTTTTATCATTCCGAATCCACTCCGTAGATATATAGACTAATATCCGCTCAAATTTCTAATTTCTTTACTTAACTTTTTCTCATCTTTTTAAATCTGTCATTGTGCAGCCAATTATCAACCAATACAAGCTTTTGCGGAATTTTGTATCCAGGCAATTTATCTTTACAAAATTGTAGTAATCGGAAGCGGAATTCCTTTATTGTTTCAGGTGTAGACAACTTTACAAATGCTTTAACCATTTGCCCGGTAATAGGGTTAGGCTCACTACTAACAGCAACCTCTGCTACACCCTCCATTAATTGAATGATACTCTCTACTTCAGCAGGAAATACCTTTTCTCCGCCGACATTGATAACCTCTGAAGTCCTCCCAAGAATTTTAATATAATCTCCGTCGACCTCAACTTCATCCTGGGTCATGAACCAGCCATCTTCTGTAAAGGGAGTTGGTGCATTGAGATAGCCCAGCATGGCTGATTGTGCCTTTATTTCCAGCATTCCCTTTCTAACCCGCGTTTGAAATTCATCCCCGCCAACCTTCACCCAAAGTGAATCGGATGATTTTGATTTTGATCTTAGTATCCCTACCTCGGATAAACCGTAAGTCTGCAAGAGACGAACATGAGGAAATAAACTATGGAATTTCTTTAGTGTTGTTTCTGGCATTACTTCCGTTCCATAGGTGACTAACTCAAGACTTTCCAAATTACAGCCCTTATAGGCTTCGCTTAGCATCATAAGATTAAGAAATGTCGGGGATGTTGGAAGCGTCTGTACTTGATAATTTTCGATTGCTGAGCAGACAAACGCTGGTGACCGGTCTTGAACTGTAATAAGACAGCCGCCATTTGCTAAGGTATAAAACATTGTGTTCAGCCCGCCGATATGATCGAAAAGTAAAAAGGCAATCGTCCGCTTAGCATGCCTTGCTCTTTTAAACTTTTCTAATAATGGCACGAAATCGTGTACGGCAGCTTTACTCTTACCCGTTGATCCTGAAGAAAAGAGAATAACGCCAGGATGTCCGATATGGCGGAGCTTGGTATAGATTTCATGCGTAGCTTTCTTATTCTGTTTACTAATTGAAATATGGTCATCTAGATTTAAGGAAATTAGATATTCTGCCTCTGCAATCTCACAAAACTCTGCTTTCTTTTCCTTCACCGCTTTACTTAACAGGGCGATGATACATTGTGATTCAATCAATGCTAACAACAAGGCGACAGCGGCTGGGGAAAAATCTGCTTCGAAAGCAACAACACTTCCTGCAGGCAAATTCTCTTCCGCTAATTTCAATTTCCAGTTTTCAAAAAGATCAAGCATACTACCGTAGGAATAGGCTTCATCATGCCAAATAAGCGCTTCATTATTGAAATTTTGCTTAAATTGTTCCAGTATAAAATCAATAAACATTTATACCCCTCCTAGAAAAAGAGTTTGCCCTGTAATAAATGAACTTTTCTCCTGTAGAAAAAAATCGATCACATTGGCGACATCTTCAGCTGTTCCATATCGTTTTATTGCTTGCCTATCGATAATGGCAGCTATCTTTTCTTTCGGAACCGCACGAATTAAGTCTGTTTCGATTGGAGTAGGGCCTATCGTATTTACAGTAATTCCAAAAGCTGCTAACTCTTTGGCAATGACTTCGGTAAATGAGATAATGGCAGACTTTGATGCTGCATAAACTGATTCCCCCTCAAGCTTCAGAGGAGCAGCTACCGTGGTGAAATTAACAATCCTTCCATACCCATGTTTCTGCATAAGCTTTGCGGCTTCTCGACAACAGAGAAAAGTACCAATCACATTGGTATTCAGTATCTTGTTTACAGTCGAGAGCGGTGTCAATAAATAGTGATTCATTGAGGCTACACCGGCATTATTAATCAGATGATCTAGTCTCCCATACTTTTTCCTAATGGATGAAAATAGCGACTTTACGCCATCTTCATCTGCGACATCTACCTGAAAGTGCTCATACCCATCGAGACTCCAATCCGGTCTATTTCTACTGCAGCCAATCACAAAATGTCCCTGCCGTATATAATATTGGGCTAAATATTTTCCGATGCCCTTTCGAGTGCCAGTTATTAAGGTTATCGGTCTGTCCACATTGGCATCTCCTCTTCAATTAATCTAGAAATATAATCAACTAGTAGACCCGCCTTTAAAAACGGACTTGTTTGTTGACTCATTGCCTTCTCATCTGCCAAAATGAAGGATACCGCAAGCTCATCTTCAAGCGCCTGTTCAACCATGACAATTAATGAAACTAATCCTAATGAATCCAGTACTCCTTCTTTTCCAAACAATGGAGCAGCTTCACCTAATTCAATCGGGATTTTCTGTTCGTAAGTAATATTAAATTCTTCAATCGTATTTAGCACAATGTTGGAGATCTTTTCACGCATATTATGTCCTCTTTCTTTAATAAGACTTAAATTTCAATTGGATCTAATATTAGTGTTGAAGAAAGATTAAGTGAACAGGACGCCCATGATAATCCCACACCAAACCCGCAGCAAATCACCTTTTGCAGCTGATTAGCTTCAGTTAATACCCGGTGTTTGAGGGATAACATCATAGGGATTGACGCTGGTCCAGTATTGCCAACATTTGCTACGGCAATCGGAACAGAATTCAGCGGAAGCTTCATTTTTTTGCGTAAATACTCAAGCATAAATTTGTTGGCTTGGTGAAAGGCAAACGTACCAACCTCGTCCTTTCGCCATCCTGTATCATGGAGGAGCTCATCAATCATCGGCGGAACTTCCCTCAGAGCAAAGGACATGATTTCCATTCCATTCATTCGTAAGGTTTCTTCATTACGGATAATCCCATCCTCTGATTCAAAGGGTATTGCTGTCTCAACACTGAGCGGTTTTCTAGAACCTCCTGCAGGAATGATTAAGTTTTCTGCTCCAGAACCATCTGTTCTTAAGCTAAAATGGGAGAGGGATTCGCCTTTTTCAACAAGCGCAGCGCTGCCTCCATCACCAAACACCATCCGAACAGACCTGTCATTCGGGTGAACCATTCTTGTTGAAGTATCACCAGAACAAACTATAACTCTTTCATATCCAGCAGCTTCAATCATCATTGCCGCTTGGTATAGGCCGTAAACAAAGCCTGAACAGCCATAATTAATATCAAAGACAGCAGCAGTTGTCCGCAGCCCAAGCCGATGCTGCAGTAAAACACTGGTTGCAGGCATTTTATAATCCGGTGTTTGGGAAACAAATACAATCCCGTCAATTGTTTCCGCGGGGACTTCAAGCTTTTCCAGTAATCCTTCAGCTGCAGCTAGACATAAATCAGATGTACATTGATCATCCCTAGCCACTCGGACCTGTTCAATTCCTGTACTTGCTATGATCCTTTTAACCTCTTCTGTTCCGTAAAGGTAGGATAGTGAGGTTAAATCAACTGAGTCAGAGGGTATGGCGCTGGCGATACCGCTAATAACTGATTTCGTAAACTTAGACTTCAAGTGAATCACCTATCTCATTTATTAATAATAAAGAAACTTAACTCATAAAAGGGATCACGAATAAAAAGCTTAGTTTGAATAAAGATTGATTGAAAATCTTGTCTGCTAAAAGAAAGTTTGCTTACCTTCTTCATCATAGAATTTCTTTTAAGTGAGACAGTCCCAGACTTGACCTCATTAAAAGGGATTTCATTGCTTTGATGATTAATCGCAAGTTCAATAAAGTTAACCCCAGCATAGGTTGAATGCAGCATACTTCCCCAAACCCTTGGATTGCATTCTAATACGGAGATGGTTCCATCTTGTTCATTACATCTTAAATCAAAGTGGATGATTCCGGAAAAATGAAGGGCTTTAACAATTTCCTCACCTATTTGTAAAGCTTCTTTATTTTGCTCAAAGACTAAACCCTTGTCAGTTCTTCTATTAATGATCCACGCTTTTATAGTTCCATTTAAACTAAAAATGCCCAAGTTCAAATCATAACCCGGGATATATTCTTGAATTAGCAGGGGAATAGAGGATTTATCTATAACCTTAGATAATTCGTTTAAATTTTCTGACCTTATGACGTCTTTTGAGTTTTCACTATCAAGCGGTTTGGTCATGACCGGAAAATGAACATGGCTCGTTATCTTTTCAATTTCTAAAGGGGCTAATAATTCTGTCTTTGGTGTTGGAATACCTTGTTCTCGTAAGAATAAGTAAAAATCCCATTTATTATTTAGCATTGAAAGCGTTTGATAATCGGACATAGGGTAATGATTGTTATAGTTGGGGCTGTTGGTTGCATATTTACTAATATATAAAGTAGAGCGAATCCCCGTTGGAATGACAAAATTATTGTCATTTTTACTTATAAGAGTTTCGATGATCTCATTGATCTTTTGACAATCAATATTTAAATCTTTTTCTTCAATTTCATAAACAGATTTAGACAACTTTGATAAGGAGACTGATTGAATTAATTCTTTCGTACCTATAAATGAAAATTTAATTTTACTGGTTAATAGACTTCTAATCACACATCTTGTTAAACCTTTGTGGCAGCCTACGATTATTACATTCATATTAACCTCCCAAAGCTCATTTTCAACTTTAGATAAGTAAACGTAAAATATTCCCCACCTCTCAATAGGCGGGGAATATATATAAAGATTGCTTATTTTAAATCTTGCTCTAGCACAGTTACTAATTTTTGGGATAGCATTTCCCAGTTAAAGTTTTTTTCTAAATAACGTTTCCCGTTCGCACCCAGCTTATCACAGAGAGATTTATTTAAACTAAGGGAATCTAAGGATTCAGCCATTTCAACTGGGTTTTGCGCCCACACGATACTTCCAAAGTCATCCAAATCCCCAACTTTCATCGTACTATTCACAACAATTGGAAGCTCCGCTGCCGTATAATCATACATTTTATTAAAGCTCATTCCCCATTTATAAAGTTCTGCATTGTGCATCGATAGCAGGCCGACATCGCAGCTTTCTAATAATTTCGGAATATACTCTTTCGCAACTGAAGGAAAAAAGATCACGTTCTCCAGTTTTTCCTCCTCTTTGAACTTTATTAATCTCTCTTTCTCCGGTCCTTTTCCAAAGAATAATAAACATACTTTACTATTTTTTTCTTTCAACTTCTTAGCCGTTAACAGCAATGGCTCTAGATTATCTGACATTCCATGGGACCCAATATAAATGGCTTTAAAGTGATCTTTTAACTTACTATTTATGAATACATCCAAATCATTTGGGAGTTCCTTTGCATTATCAAACCGTTTAATATCAACACCATTTGGCAGGACTAAGACCTTCTCTTTGCTTATACCCTTGCCTTCGATATAATTTACAGCATTCTTAAAGAGAATAATGATTCTATCTGATTTCTTATACAAAAAAATCTCTAACCAACTCAATAATTTGACGATTGGATTTCGTTTTGAAACCTTCCCTAAATCGATTAGTGTTTGCGGCCACAAATCCCTTTCCTCAAAATAGAACTTGCTTCCTTTAATTTTTGAAATGATATACCCTAGTAAGGCCGCAGGCGGATGCATTAATGACCCGATTATTACATCTGGTTTCTCCTTCGTTTTTATCGCGGTTAGAAAGGCTCTAAATGTATAACCCAATATATTCCATACCCTTTTAAAATCATTCTTTTTATACTGACATGTTTTGATCCACACAAATTGAATATCATCAACTGATTCTATTCTTACTTTTTCTTTAGGATTTATAATATTGGTATCGGAAGCGCCATGATGTTCAAATGATGAGGCAAATATTTTGACATTGTAATTTTTATTAACTAGTTCTTTTGCCAAATCAAAATGGCGGGTACCTCCACTTGATTTTGGAGTAATCGCATAATGATTAAATATCCATATATTCAACGTTGCTGACCTCCTTATTAAATAAATAATCAAGTGAAGTTAAACCGGTTATGAAATCATTATATTTTTGGGGATAGACGTCTTCTTGAAATTCATGATATTCAATCCTTATATTTTCCGCTTTAAACATGGTTTCATCTAAATACTTTTTACCGCTCGGTCCTGATAAATAGACTGTTCCGCCAACTTCTTTGACAAGATTCACTAACAAACGGGAACTGTTTCCATCTAGATTTAATAAGGAGGCATTTAAGGTATTGGATTTTATCTCCAGCATACTCTGGATCAACTGAATCCCTTTAGTGGTAAAATCAACTAGTAACGTATTTTCTTGTTTGTAAACTTCTTTTATTCGCGTAAATATGCTTTCAAAGTTTATTGCGCCGCTATACAAAGATTCAATGGTACTAAGATGTTTTTTCTTCCAATCATTTTGATGATTCATTTCCACATCATTTGTCATTTGATAAGCTCTGCCTTTTGTTTTTACAGGCACTGTCAACCATTGAGGACCATTTGGGCCTTTAACCTTCACTCTATTTTGAAATCCGCCTTTTGTAAATTGGACATTATCAAGGAAGATAAACAAATCTGATTTGGCCATTTTATCAAAATAGCCTAACCATGGGAAAAGGTTAGGCTGATGAATTGAAACAATCACTTTATTCTCTCCTTCAAAGCTATAAATTTATCCGCAATACTTCGAACGCCTCTGCCCATTCTTTATTAATCTGTGTCCCTCTAACTCTTGCAAGTCCCTCAATAAACTCCTTAGTAAAATATGGCCTGTGTAATTCAATCTGAGAGGTATAGGATTGCAGCGCCTCCCATTTACTAACAATATGATGATAATTTAACTCCATAAATGCCTGAGTAGAAAAGGTAATATGATTCCATGGAAGCTCATACCCCAAGATCGACAGGTTCTTAAATGCCCTAATTCCCTCTGAATAGATGACTTGATGATCTTGATGAACGTCTTTTCCGGATGGCAGGAAAACAAGATCCGGGTTAATTAGATTTTTTAGTTTAATCAAATCTTCTAAAATATCTTGTCTGTAATATGATAATTTTCTAACTTGATAGTTATAGACAAATAAACATTGCTTTGGAATTTTCATTATTTCCATTGCATGATAGAATTCTTTCTCTAATAAATCGTTAGGTGCTCCTTTTGGCACTGATTCCTCAGCAGTGGAAAAGACGGCAATAAAAACCTCGGATCCTTCATCTAATAGTTTAGCAATCGTCCCGCCGCAGCCTAATTCTGCATCATCAGTATGCGGCGCCAGCACTAAAATTCTTTTATATTTCAAAACAATCATCCCTTATCAATTACATTCATTAGCAAAACTTTTATAGATCGCAATCAACTTACTGCTTTCAGCTTCCCAATTATATTCTGTTTCGATTGCTTTTCGTCCGTTATTCCCCATTCTTTCCGCTATTTCCGGGTTCTCAAGCAAATAATTAATGACGGCAGCAATCGCTTGCGGATCTTCCGGATTTACGCAAATACCACATTCGTTTTTCTCAATAATTTCCCTCCAGAGCGGAAAGTCGGAGCATATGACAGGAATACCCGCTGACATGTATTCAAACATTTTATTTGGCTGTGCATTAATATGATTTGGCTCCGGTAAAAACGTTACTAAACCTGCTGCTGACTTAGAAAGAAGGTTTTTCAATTCGTTTCTGTTTAATATTCCTAGATAATGGACGTTTTCTTGCTTATCCAATTTCTCCTTATTTTCTGAACTAATTGGACCGGCAAATTCTATTGCACCGTTAACCAAATTTGCCGCATGAAGCAGCTGATTTACTCCCCTCATTTCCGCTATTACGCCGATATAGCAAACCGAATTGGCCTTTTTGACAGTCCCTTCAGTGTGAGCGTCCAATAATTCATTAATTAATGGATAGTTATTAATATTAACTGTATTAAGATTGGCCTTCTTAAATCGTTTTGTAATAAATGGGGTTGCCGTTGATAGAAAATCAAATTTCTTTGAACTGGTATTTTCAAAGACTTCAAAAGCATATGCTACTGGTTTTCGAATCGCTGCAGAAATCCAATGCTTCGACAATATCGCTCTGGGCACGTCCTCATGAATATCATAAATTACTTTCTTCCCAAGCCGTTTCAATTTCAAGCCTATTGGAATAAGCTCAGGGTCATGAAAATGATAGACATCTGCATCAATTTCTAAGCCCTTCCTGTAAACTTGATTAACCGTCTTCGTCATTCTTTTAAAACGGTTGTCATTCACTTTCATTACTCCATGCAGCTGGACACCATCAACCTCAAAATCACTTATATCGGGAACAACATAATGCACCTGATAACCTGCTTGAACTAACGAACGGCATTCTTTTATAAAAATTCTTGTATCGTTATGATCATGTACGGATGTTAAATGACAAATTTTCATTGGAACTCCCTCATATTGTTTTGATTTTCAATAATGACTTTTTGTTTAAAGTTTTTCATTACAAAAATCGATACACCCAGAAAGGCAAAATAATATCTATTTTCATTGATATCACCACTTATAAGTGAATTAATAAAATAAAAAATTAAGATGGAAGTCAGCAGTAAGGAGAAAAAGGAAAAGCTTTTGTTTGCAGCATGTAAGTCCCTAATAATATACAAGTGCAAAAATACAAATAAGATAATCCCAATTAGCCCCAGTTCAGAACCTAGTTCTAAAATGATATTATGGGGATAATTCTTAATGTCCATGCCATCGTGTAATAGCGGCCAAGCTCCTATTCCGTTTCCAAATAGCAAGTTTTCCTTCCAATATAATAAACTTTGGTTATAATACTCTAAACGTGTTGCCGCAGAAGCCCCCATCCCTTGCTCTTGAAAGATAACCATTATTCTTAAGAGGGCAGTGGGTAAATTATTGGTAAAATAAAGTAAACCAATATATAACATTCCGATGAAACTGGCTGCGGCTACATAAATAACACTAACATGGAGTTTAAATGATCTATTTCTGATAAAAGATCCATAAAAAAGGATTGGGAATAACGAAATAATTAATGCCAATAGCGGTCCTCTCGCTCCGGCATTCAGAATATTAAAGAGCATAAATAATAAAAGAAAAGCAATAAAAAATTTTGTCCATTTGTTCCTCTTTATAAATAGCAAAATATACGTAAGTATAATTGCCGCCAACCCCAAAACCCGGCTAAATTCAATATAATTCCCGCCTAAAACATCTGTAAATCCACCCTTATTAACGTTGACAAAAAGTCCTTCCACTGACATCCATGTACCAAATAAAACACATAAAAATAGGAATCTTTTCAATCTCTCCAACGTGCTTGAAATAATTATGGTAGTTGCTGCAATTGTCCAGGATAAAATAGTACAAACAAAAAAAACCTTTTCTCGGGCGTAAACGGTACCTGGAGTCCACAATAGTGTAAGCAGTACATATCCCGCAAAAACGCTAAATAGAAGAATAAACTTGAGATCCTTAATATTTACTTTAAGTTTTTCCTTCCAGATAAAAATATTTAATCCGCTAAAAATGCTCAACCCAAAAAAGAATAAAGTAAAATCGATCGGAAACCAGGCAAGGCTTGGATTCGCTTTATAACTTCCCGCAAATAAAAATAAGGTAAAACACATTTCGAAACTCAATAGGCCATTTAGTATTCGTCTCATTCCATTTAGATTTAGCATGAATGGTCCCCAAACCTCAAATAAACGAATTTTTTATCCACTAAACGTAAATTTAGTTCCATTTTGCATTAGCCATTCTTCAACTCTGTTAGAATATGTGTATACACTGAATCGTGTTTTTTCCAATGTTCAATATTAAAGCTGGAGTTATGCCAAAGGTAAACAAACTTACCTTTATACTTTTTAGTAATTTCCAAAAGCTTCATCGTTGCCGATTCCATTTGTTTTGGGGATAAATCTTGGAATCCAAAAAGTGTTCCATCCATTACAATCAGTGGAAACTCCTTAATAGTTAGTTTCTTCTTCTCGATAAAATCAAAAACGGTAAACTCATAACACGTCCCGCAGCGAAAGCCTTCCCGTTCCGGATAACCTAATGTGCAATCCATTTCCATTCCATTACTGTCCCAAATATTCCATGTTACCGGCACTTCAAACCTTAGATAATGTTGACGGCCTTCTTTCACACTAAATCCAAGCGCTTCTTCTAGCCGCTCTTTTTCTTTCTTCCACTGCAATGGATCATTGTAGGCATTAAAGCTTGGATGAAAACCAATGATGTGACCTCTTTCTTTAACCTTCTTTATTATCTTTAAGGATGCAGACTCATTGATTTGATAATTATTATCAAATTGGGTGCTGCCGCCGCTCATGAAATAAAAGCGTGATTTAATGCCGGCACTCTCAGATAGATTCATAATGTAGTCGAAGGTATCATACGGGTCGTTCTGTTTTCCTAATTTAACCCGCGTCAAATCTACAATATTTCGAAAAAACAAAGTTACATTCCGTCTTTTTAAGATATCCGCTCCTAAAACTTGAACATGACGTAAGGGTCCTTTCCAATAGGAGATGTGATCGACATCATGGGTTAAAATGATTTCAAATTCACGTTCTTTTCTCTCCTGTTCAATCCCAAGATTTACAAGCATATTCCACAGCATTTCAACGTACTCGTTAACAACAGGACGCTTTAAAAAGACATTTTTGTATGCCGCACTCGCTTTTGCTGGAAACCGATTATGCATGTCTCTTTCTTTATTTACATACTCTTCCCAACGAGTGAGCATAAAAAAAGCAGAACCGAAAAGATCGATTCCACATGTTATCTCCTGGGACGTTGCTTCAATTTCATCATTTCCATAAATAATCGGAATATCATCCTCTACACAAAATGGATTCATTCCCCAGCCTATTTTGGCGGGAATGTTTTCTGGCTTTAGATAATCCTCCCCCGCTTGATAACTAAAAAATGAATCTCGAATGATTAGGATAGAATGATTTTCTAAGACAATTTTGTAATCTGCCCCTTCATATTCACAAATTTCATACGCAATTCCTAAATATTCACAAAATAAAATATCAATGATATAAGTCCGCTCAGACCAAAAATTTCTCGGAAGATAAATTGTAATCATTTCAAAACCTCTTTCAAGCCATTACGAATTTTTAATAAAATTGAATTTGTTTTTGAGATATTGAAATAAGGTTTTTGTTCTCCGCCAAATGAACTAAAGAAATGCTCAATAGGCTGAACCATACTTCCTTCAAAGTCAAACTTGTCCGTGACGGTAGAAGCAAATTTAATGGCTTCCCACATTAGCAACGAGGTGGCTCCGCTTGTTCTAAGGATCGGATCCCCTCCCCCCATAAGATAAAAAGCACTTTGCGAATCCCAAATCAGATAGATTGCACCATGAAGATGATTATTTTCATCACTTGCAAAAAATATTTTGCGGCAATTCTCCTTTGCACAAGCAGCATCAATTTTCTTTACGTATTCTAAATCGTAGGGCATCTGCCGATTTTGCCGGTCAAAGGTTTTTTTATTTATGATAAAAAAATCCTCAACTGAGTCACCGGTATAGATTGTAACCTTTTTCTCTGCCTTTCTTATTTCCCTTCTGATATTCTCCTTAAATCTCGAGAACAGCTGCTGCTGATCTTTAATATTTTCTAAGACATACGTATAACGTGTAGTTTGGCTAAATCCCTGCCAATAGAATGGCAGCCAGTTAGTAAATGAATAATGAAAATTTTGATTGAAAGCCGCAACAGATGGTAATTTCTTAATAACTTCTTTGCATATCTCTCTTTCAAAAGCTAGTTTGTTTACGTATTTTTGCCCTTCAGGATAGTTCATCCACACTCCCGCTGTTTGCGTTAATAACGGCATCGAAATATAACGAATAAACGATCTTTTCTTCAACACAAAAGGCAGACTCGCCACTATCTTGCCGCCTTTTTCAACTAAAACAACATCCCAATTCTCTTCTCCCGCCGCAGCATCAAGCCACCAATCTTTTGAAAATATCGGGATTGATGGTTCAGCCTTGCAAAGCGCCCTATATTTTTCTTTGTTATCCACAAAAAATTCAACACCTTCTCCCCCTTTGCCAGCTCTTTTTAAGGAGGTACACTTTCTTTTAATTGGTTTTATACCTCAAGTTTTTCAGGATTAGGTTTTCCATTAACGGCAAAACGATATGTCATAAATCCATCGACTATATACATAATGCTGTAGGCGATGGTAAACAGGATAATGCTTGCCTTGATTGAATTGAATATCTTATACCCAATAACAAGACTGCTCGTAGTAGAAATAAAGAGTGCAGCTTGCCAAATAATCTCATATTTATTCTTTTCTAATATGATCGATAAAGTACTTAATGGACTAGTAATAAATTGAAAAAACAGCATTGGCATCATTAAACGGGCATATTCTCCGGCAACTGCCCATTCAGCGCCAAAAACAAAAGAAAAAAGCCATGGACTGAAAATATACAGCAGCGTGAAGGGAATGATTGCCAGTAAAAATAGCAATTTAAAGGATTTTATATACAGCTTTTTGCAATTCCCGTTTATTTGTATTTCTTCTGCTGCATTTTGTCTAAAAACATCGGTAATAGCCGTTCCGATTAGAGAGACCGGTAAACTTAATACTCTCTGGGTAAGCGTAAAATATCCGACAGTTAGCGCGTTAAAAAAACTTGAAAACAGAATATTTGCCAGATTTCTTGATGAGACGTTTAACGTGTGTGCAAAAGTAAAGTATTTCGGAAAATTAGCAAATCTCTTTGCTTGCAGTAACATCTCTTTCTTTGAAATTTCCTTCAATATCATTTTCTCTTTGTTCAGCAGCCTTTTGATAATTAACCACAAGGCAAAAGCTTGCCCTATGATTGTTCCTAAAATAAGTCCTATCCCATTGGTTGCAAAGCCAAAACTAATATTCGCGGTGCCAATCCCCGCCTGTTGAATGACTTTATTAACAGACATTACTTTATACAATTTCCGTCTGTTAAACCAATAATAGATGATGGCGTAAAATCCCAATATTATTAAGGAAACAGGGATAAAATACAGCCAGATTCCCAGCTCATTGACCCCGAATAGATTAGCGAGATTTTCCCCGCCAATTAAAAAAATAAGAAAAATAAAAATGGAGATACATACATTAATCACAGCGGCCAAACCTGCTACATTAATCGCTTCGCTGTCTTTCTCAGGAATAATGATTGCTAATTCATATCTTCCTGTTGAAAGAACAGACAGAATCGATACGATTGCTGTGTAGACTGCAAAAACGCCAAATTCCTTTGGTCCATATATCCTCGTCAGTATCGGAGTAATCGCAACAGGTAAAACCTGAGCAATTGCTGTACCCGTAAATAAAGTAAAGACATTTTTAAAAAAATCATTTTTTAATAGTTTTTTCAGCATAGCTTTACCTTCTCGCAATCGGCATATTTATAGGTGAAAAAGTACTGTGATAAAATTAGTTAAAAAATCCCCAATATCTTTTTACGAATTGGAGTCGGCTTCTCAACCTGAAGATGCTGACCAAGTAAGAGCAGTTCCGTATTTTCTTGAAAATAAAAGGTATAATTGATTTCGAATGTTTTTGTGATTGCCTCATAAGCTTCATGAAGTGAGAAGCCTCTTGAGCCGCAATTATGGGCATCGGTTGCGATAAAATGCGCTAAATTATGTTCAATGAGTTTTTCGGATAAGGATTTAACTTTTTTCCCAAAATGACCGATAATACTTCCGGATGTAAGCTGGGTCAAGGCCCCTTCCTGAACCAGTTCAAATAATAGATGATGATCCTCAAGAAATCCGCTATTTCTTTCAGGATGGACAATAATTGGTGTAATCCCTCTGACTAACAGTTCATAAACTATTTCCTGTGTATAAGTCGGAACTTCCCCAAATGGAAGTTCTAATAACATGTATTTACCTTCATTGTTAAGAGTCAGGATTTCATCCATTTCAAGTGAATGGAATAATTCCCGGTGAATCCTTACTTCCTGACCCGGATGGATGGTAAGATGAATATTCTCCTGTTGTAAATGCCTATTTAACTCATGTGTCCTCTGCAAAATAACACTCTTTGAATTTTCATATTGCCCGTTTAGATGGTGCGGTGTTGCAAATAGATGGGAAATTCCTGCTGTTACTGCGGCATTCGCCATGTTTAAACACTCAATAAGCTGCGTCGGACCGTCATCAACCCCTGGGAGTATATGACAATGTATATCAATCATCCATATAATCTCCCTTTATTATTAATAAAATAGCCTTTAACCATATTGGCCATAATAATGATCCTTTTTGGAATCCACTCCATTGACAACGACACCAAGTATTTGCGAGTTCGCTTTTTCTAATAATTCTTTCGCTTTGCTCCCCCGGTCCTTTTTGGTTTTTCCACTGGCAACCACCATTACAACACCATCACTTTTACTTGCCATAATCTGGGCGTCTGTGACCACAAGTAATGGCGGTGTATCAAAAACGATATACTCATACGCTTCCTTCAGTACTTTTATTATTTGTTCCATAGTCTTTGAACCTAATAGTTCTGAAGGATTTGGGGGGATTGGTCCACTAGTTAAAAGGTCTAAATTGGGAACATATGTCTTCGTAATTGCCGTTTCTATATCAATTACCTTTGTGAGAATGCTGGTCAGGCCGTCAATATTACTGACGTTAAAGGTAAAATGAACAGAGGGTTTCCTTAAATCTGCATCGACAAGCAAGACTTGTTTTCCTTGCTGCGCCAGTACAATGGCAAGATTGGCAGCTGTTGTCGTTTTCCCATCAGCAGGTTCAGGAGAGGTTACTACTATTGTTTTGATTTCTTTATCTACTGAGGAAAAATGCAAATTGTTCCTTATTAGCCGGTACTGCTCGGTTATCGGCGATTTAGGGTTGTATTGTGCAATTAAATTCACAGATCGTTTAGCATTATTTTTCACCTTGCGAGACAATCGTTTCACTTCCCATCTTTTGCATTTTGGAATCTCTTCTCGCCTTTTTCTCTGAATGAGACATTTTCTTAATAGACCCTAGCACCGGCAGTCCAAGGTATGTTTCAACATCGTGATCATCCTTCAGCGTATTATCTAAAAATTCAATCAGGAAAGTCATTACTATTCCAATTATCAAACCAACAACAACCGCGATGGCAATATTCAATATTGGATTGGGTTTAACGGGAACAGGATTTTCCATTAATTCTGCTTTCGCAAGAATGCTCACGTTATTGACACTCATAATATTTTGGATTTCCGTTTGAAAAACTTCTGAAATGGTGTTAACAATTTCTACTGCGTTTGCAGCATTTGAATCCCTAACCACTAAAGAAAATATTTGCAAATTTTCTTGGCTGTTAACCGTAATGCTCTGATTGAGTTCCTCCACCGTTTTTGGAAAATCAAGTTTGTTAACGACTTTACTGAGAATGACAGGACTTTTGATAATCACGCTATACGTATTAATCAAATCCACGTTACTTCGCAATAAAGAGTAGTCCAGCTGATTCTCCGGATTTTTTTGATTGACAAGGATTTGCGTTGATGCCTGATAAACAGGTGTCATCACATAATATGAAATTGAAGCACTTATCAACCCTGCTAATACTGTTAAAGAAAAAATTAGCTTCCAGCGTTTTTTAAGGATTGTAAATATATCTAGTAAACTTATTGTTTCCTCCATAATGCCCTCCGGACCTCTTTATTCATTTTTGACACCATATCAATTTAGTGAATGTTGATTTCCGTTCCAGGCGCGAGCTTTCCGCGGGGCGGGCGGTGAGCCTCCTCGGCGCTAAAGCGCCTGCGGGGTCTCACCTGTCCCGCTGCTCCCGCAGGAGTCTCGCGCCTTCCACTCCAATCAACAATGTGCTCTAACACAGCCTTTCAATAAATAGATTATCTTTTAGTAATTCTCACTCAAAGCCTTCTTAATGCAGTCAATTACTCTCATTTGATCCTGTGGTGTCATATTTGAACCTGAAGGTAAGCAGATTCCAGTTCGAAAAAGTTCTTCGGAGATGCTGTTGTTCGTGGAATGCGGATAGTATTGATACTTTTCAAAAAGCGGCTGCATGTGCAGCGGCTTCCATACAGGTCTTGCTTCAATATTCTCGGACTCTAGTAAAGCAAGTAATTTGGATATCGACACGCCTGTTTTTTGCTCATTTATTGTTAACGTAGTCAACCAGCGATTTGAAACTGTGTTTTCCAATTCCGGCATAAAGGAAATTTCAGGATAACCCACTAATTCTTGTTGATAGGTATTAAAGATAGCCCTTCTTACATTGACTCTCTCTTCCAATACCTGCAGCTGGCTTCTTCCTATTCCAGCCAAGATATTGCTCATTCGATAGTTAAACCCAAGCTGGCTGTGCTGATAATGTGTTGCAGGGTCCTTCGCTTGCGTTGCTAAAAATCGTGCTTTACTTAGCGCTTCGGTATTATCAGAAATGAGCATCCCTCCGCCAGAAGTGGTAATAATTTTATTGCCATTAAACGAATAGACACCAAATTCACCAAAAGTCCCGCTCGATTTTTCTTTATACATGGATCCAAGTGATTCTGCTGCATCTTCTACGATAGGAACCGCGTATCTATGACAAATGGCTGCAAGTTCGTCCATCTTGGCAGACTGTCCATACAGATTCACGATGATCACAGCTTTTGGCAATTTATTGGCGATCTCCGCTTCCTTAAAAGCTTCTTCCAGAGCTGAAGGTGACATATTCCATGTGGCTGGTTCCGAATCAATGAAGACAGGCTCTGCACCTTGATAGAGGATTGGATTAGCAGTCGCTACAAAAGTAAGGCTTGAGCAAAATACAGTATCCCCTTTTTGTACCTCTAATAAAGAAAGAGCCAAATGAAGCGCTGCAGTTCCTGAACTGACTGCTACGGCTCCATTGGCTCCAATGTAACTTGCCATTTCCTTTTCAAAGGCATCGACATTCGGTCCCAAGGGGGCTATCCAATTGGATTCGAACGCCTCATTAATGTATTTCATTTCAGTTCCGTTCATATGCGGCGGAGAAAGGAAAATTCGACTTTTCTTTGCTGTTTGTAACAAATCATACACCTCCAATTCATATCATTAATCTAGTAAATTATAAGAATATGACTGGTTCACGAACATTACAATATATATTCTTTCCGCTCTTTTTCTTTTGCTTCGGTACCCGTAAATGAAGCCATTGGTTCATTTTCAGTTTGGTTAATATCTTTGGGGCGAATAACCTTTATTATGGTTAACCCTAAAATTTTCAAATCAAGTAACAGTGTTTGATGATTTACATACCAAACATCCAGTTCAAATTTTTCTTCCCACGTAATTGAATTTCGCCCATTAACCTGGGCCCATCCAGTAATTCCCGGTCTAACAAGATGCCTCTTTGCCTGTTCTTCGGTATATAAGGGAAGATATTCCATTAATAATGGTCTAGGCCCAACCAAGCTTATATCACCTTTTAATACATTAATAAGTTGTGGGAGTTCGTCAAGACTATACTTCCTTAAAAAGGAACCAAAGGGAGTCATTCGTTGAAAATCAGGCAGAAGTTGTCCATTGCTATCCTTCCGTTCATTCATACTTCGGAATTTAAACAGGGAAAAAGGCTCTCCATTCATTCCAGGTCGAAGCTGTTTGAAAATGATTGGAGAGCCAAGTTTATATTTGACCAAAATGACAATGAATAAAATGATTGGGGAAAAAATAGCTAATAATGACAATGAAATAAGAACGTCCAACATTCGCTTCATGCAATTACCTCCCCTTACATTAAGACTGACAATTTTTGTTTCTCCTCTTTATGATTGGCTAGAAATAAAAGGCTTTCTCTGATTTCCTCTTTTTCCAGGTTTGAGTATGTTAAAATAAATTCTTCGATTTCTTGGATATAAAGCTCTGAGGTTTTGCCAATATATATTTTTGGATAGATTTGTTCTTCATGTACCTCATCTTCTTTTAATAGTTCTTCGAAAAGCTTCTCCCCAGGTCTAATCCCGGTAAATTCAATCCCAATTTCATCAACAGAATTTCCGGATAATTTGATTAGATTCTTGGCAAGGTCAACAATTTTCACCGGTTCGCCCATATCTAACACAAAGATTTCCCCACCCTTGGCAAGGGCCCCAGCCTGGATGACAAGTCTTGAAGCTTCAGGTATCGTCATGAAATAACGGATCATATCAGGATGGGTAACGGTAACAGGACCACCCTTTTCTATTTGCCTTTTAAATAAGGGAATAACGCTGCCGCTGCTTCCTAGGACATTTCCAAACCGAACAGCGACAAATTTGGTATTGCTTCTTCTATCCTTTGACTGAATAATCATTTCTGCCAGTCTTTTCGTAGCCCCCATGACGCTGGTTGGATTAACAGCTTTATCAGTAGAGATCATCACGAATGTTTTAACTCCATTCAAGCTGGCAGCATTTGCGGCATTGATGGTCCCAATCACATTATTCTTCACTGCCTCTTCAGGGTTGTGTTCCATCAGCGGGACGTGCTTATGTGCAGCCGCATGATAGACAACATCCGGCCGATACATTCTCATCACTGCTGCCATTTTTGCGGCATCCTTTAAATCAGCAATTTCCGTTATAAATTCAATCGTTGATTCTCCAAAGCATTCCTTTAGTTCCATTTCAATCGAATAAATACTATTCTCTCCGTGCCCTAATAGAATCAATTGTTCAGGTGAAAAAATAGCAACCTGACGGCAAATTTCCGAGCCAATCGACCCCCCCGCACCGGTTACCAACACTTTTTTTCCGGTAATGTATTTTGATATCGCGGCAATATCCAGATTAATTGGCTCCCTGCCTAAAAGATCCTCCACTTGGACATCACGGAACTGACTAACAGATATCCTTCCTGTTACTAAATCCTCAAGCATCGGGAGGATTTGCGTTTTTGCAGAAGTCTTTGCACATTCTTGAAAAATAATATTTAACTCTTTCCTGCTTAAGGAAGGGATGGCAATAATAATGTTGTCGATGTGCAAGGTTTGAACTTTCTCTTCTATAGAGCTTACCCCGCCGAGGACCGGGATTCCTAATATATCTAATTTTTGTTTATTCAAGTCATCATCAATAAATCCTACCGGAAGAAGATGGGTCTCTTGACTTTTTAACAGCTGCCTTGCCACCATCGCACCTGCCGAGCCGGCCCCAACAATGAGTGTTCGTTTTTTATTTTGAATTTTGTTCATAAAGGTATCGCGGTACACTCTCCAGCAAAACCTAGAACCGCCAATTAGCAAGATATTAACTGACCACGTTACACCCAGCAGCCTAATCGGAATATCATAGAGGATCAGCTGCGCCAGTAGTGCTGTCAAAAGTATTGAAGATGTCACAATTTTAAAGATAATTAATAACTCTCCAACACTTGCATATTCCCATGCCTTTTTATACAGCTTAAAAACCAATGAAAAAATATGGTGGCTAATCAAGATGGATAATGTGATGACCATCATTGGAACATGAATGACATAAACAGCAGCATCGACCAAGAACCTGCTGACAAAAATGGCTGTTATGACAATACATGAATCTACTAAAAAGAATATAGACATCCTTTGCCGATAGGTCATTTTCTCCCCCCTTTTAATTTCTATTCATTTTAAAAGATTAAAAGTTTTGATTATAGCGGCTTTCATAGCCATTATCATCAAAACCTTTAATCATTTGATTTGGGGCATCTAACCCCTCCTCACATCACACTCTTGACGACTAGCGTCTAAGGTTAATAACCCACAGTATGACCGAGTGCCTTCATTGATAGCGGTAAGAAGGCATCACCAAAAGAAAATTTGTACACCCTAATTTTAATTCTTTATAAAGAACAAGTCAATTTATTATTTGTATTACATTTCATTAATAATAATTCCATTTAGTTTATAAAAAGTCTGTGTAACCCTTGAGGTTCAGCGGAGTAATAGGATTAATCATTCCTCTATATAATATTTACGCACTAGGAAAATATATCTGTTTATTAAAATTTATCTTAAGTCAACAAATCAATTCTTTAAAAAGAACGAATTCTGGTTTATAATATCAGTAATATGACATAGTTTCATAATATTTACGTCAACAATTCGCAGCCGATAGCTACGCAATCTTTTATACATACACATTAAAATTTGTTTAAAAGGAGAAGCCTATGATTGGAACACGAATTAAAGAAGTACGAGAGCAAAACGGTTATACCCTTACGGAGCTTGCTGACCTTGCCAATGTCTCTAAATCCTATTTGAGCAATATCGAGCGGAGCCTTAATAAAAATCCATCTATTCATTTTCTAATGAAGATTGCCAAACCGTTACATGTTTCAATTGAATATTTATTGACTGGAATCGATCAATTAGATACCGAGTTGAATGCAAATGGGAAAGAGCTTCTGGACAAAGAGTGGAAGCGAATAATCGAAAAGGCTATTATAGATGGTATGAATAAAGAGGATTTTATCGAATATATAAATTTTATTAAATTTAAAAACTGGGAAAAAAATAATAAGTTGATTAAAACCGATTGACATACCGCCTTCCATGTAGTAAGTTTTATAAATAATCTAAATAATTGATTTCTTATCAAGAGAGGTTGAGGGAATGGCCCTGCGACGCCTCAGCAACCATCAATGGTTTCAACCATTGAAAAGGTGCTAAGTCCTGCAAATTAGTTTGCTAATTTGCGAGATAAGAAGAATGACAATTTGGTCGTATTTACAAAAGTCTTCTTCTTATAGAAGGCTTTTTTTATTGGAAAAGCGGAAGCTCTCGCAGTTGGCCATTCCCATCATTAAAGGAGTGTGCAGCATGTACAAAATCGAAACGAAACTGGCGCAAATTGGAAATCGCAGTGAGACAGTGACTGGAACGGTGAATCCGCCGATTTATTTTTCAACGGCTTACCGACACGCAGGAATTGGGCAATCAACCGGCTTTGACTATATTCGTACTGGAAACCCCACAAGACAAATTCTTGAAAAGGCAATTGCTGATTTAGAACACGGTGACCAAGGATTTGCCTGCAGCTCTGGTATGGCGGCCATTTTCACAGTGCTTTCATTGTTCCAATCTGGTGATGAATGGTTAGTGAGCGAAGATTTATATGGGGGTACCTATCGCTTGTTAGAACAAGGATTTAAGAAGTGGGGCTTAAAAACGCAATATGTAAATACGTGTTGTCCGGAAGAGGTCGAACGCAGGATTACTCCTTCAACAAAAGCCATCTTTCTGGAGACTCCCACAAATCCCCTGATGCAGCAAGCAGATATTGCCGCGATCTCAGAAATTGCTAAGAGACACGGTGCGTTACTGATTGTTGACAACACATTTTATACTCCATTATTGCAGCAGCCAATCCTGCTAGGAGCCGATATTGTCATCCATAGCGCGACTAAGTATTTAGGAGGCCATAATGATGTGCTGGCAGGACTTATCGTTGCCAAGGGAAAAGACATTTGTGAAGGATTAGCCCTTCATCATAACGGTGCCGGCGGTGTGTTAAGTCCGTTTGATGCTTGGGTGTTAATGCGCGGAATGAAAACGTTGGCGCTGCGGATGGAACGCCATGAGAAAAATGCAAAGGCGATTGTCGAATACCTTTCCAAACATGAAAGTATTGCAGATGTTCTCTACCCTGGTAAAGGCGGAATGGTGTCCTTCCGATTGCAAGAAGAAGCATGGGTAAATCCATTCCTTCAAAATATAGCTCTAATTACTTTTGCTGAAAGCCTTGGCGGCACGGAGAGTTTAATTACCTATCCAGCGACACAAACCCATGCGGATATTCCAGAAGAAATTCGCCTGCAGCAAGGTGTCGACAATTGTTTATTACGTTTTTCTGTTGGAATTGAAGATGCCGGTGATTTAATTCAAGATCTAGAGCAAGCTTTAGCTAAAATTACAGAAGGAGTGATTGCCTAATGGCTCGCGTCGAATATAGCTTTCAAACAAAACTCCTTCATAATCAGCACAAAGTCGATCCAGCTACAGGGGCTGTAAGTGTACCAATCCAACATGCCTCTACTTTCCACCAATCTGATTTCGATCAGTTTGGCAAGTACGATTATGGCCGCAGTTTAAATCCGACAAGAGAGGCGCTTGAGGATGTGATTGCGGAACTCGAGGGCGGACTAAAAGGATTTGCCTTTTCATCAGGGATGGCCGCGATTTCGACGGCATTCCTCCTGCTTTCCGCAGGAGACCATATTGTCATTACGGAAGATGTCTATGGCGGAACCTTCCGGATGGTTGCACAAGTCCTTCCCCGGTTAGGAATTGACCATACATTTGTCGATATGACGGATTTAGATGCAGTAAAGCAGGCGATTCAACCAAATACAAAAGCCTTTTATATGGAGACACCCTCTAACCCATTAATGAAAGTCACAGACATTAGGGCCATTTGTGAGTTAGCGAAGGAAATCGATGCGATCACTTATCTCGATAATACCTTCCTCACCCCTGCCCTGCAAAAACCATTGGCGTTAGGCGTCGATGTTGTCCTTCATAGTGCGACTAAATTTTTATCAGGGCATAGTGATGTGGTAGCAGGACTTGCCGTCGTAAAGGACGAAGAATTGGCTAGTCGATTAGGCTTTTTACAAAACGGGTTCGGGGCTATTCTTGGTGTTCAAGATGCCTGGCTCGTCTTAAGAGGGTTAAAGACGCTTCACGTTCGCTTGGAGCAATCGCAAAAATCAGCTCTTAAACTGGCAGAATTCTTAGATGCACATCCGCTTGTTGAAAAAGTATATTATCCAGGCCTTGCCCGTCATCCACAATATCAAATTCAGAAAGAGCAAGCTGGTGGGCCCGGAGCCGTCTTATCCTTTGAATTGGCTAACGAAGATGCACTTCGAACCTTCCTTGCTAACGTAAAAATACCTGTCTTTGCTGTCAGCCTTGGTGCGGTGGAGTCGATTTTATCTTATCCGGCTAAGATGTCACATGCAGCAATGCCGCAAGCAGAAAGAGAAAAGCGCGGAATTAAAAACAGTCTGATTCGTTTATCAGTTGGCCTTGAAAATTCTGACGATCTGATTAAGGATTTTTCCCAGGCACTAGAATTTGTTTATGATAAACAATTGGTGTTACAGCAAGGAGAATTACAATGAGTTTTTTAGAAAAATTAAACAAACAAATCTTGATTGCGGATGGAGCGATGGGGACGCTCCTGTATTCGTACGGTACTGACTGTTGCTTTGAGGAACTGAATCTTTCTCAGCCTGGGCAAATCCAAAATGTTCATAAGGCTTATATTGATGCCGGTGCAGACGTTATTCAAACCAATACGTATGCGGCCAATTATTTAAAGCTTCAGCGCTATGGTCTCGAGGATTCGGTGAAGGAAATTAACAGTGCCGCAGTTCGTAACGCCAAAAAGGCAGCCCAAAATAATGCCTATGTGCTTGGGACAGTTGGCGGGAATCGCGGCGTTAAGCCTGACTCTGTGTCGATTGAGGAATTAAAGCGAAGCTTCCGTGAACAATTATATTGTCTTTTGCTCGAAGGGGTCGATGGGTTGTTACTAGAAACCTTTTACGACCTTGAAGAGCTTGAAACGATTCTTACGATTGCCCGGAAAGAAACGAAGCTGCCCATCATTGCCCAGGTCTCCCTTCAAGAGCCTGGAATTTTACAAAATCAAACGCCCGTTAACGAGGCAATAACGAGACTGGAAGCCCTTGGCGCCGATGTCATTGGACTCAATTGCCGGCTTGGACCGCACCATATGCTGCTCGCGCTTGAGCAGATTGAACTCCCGAAGCATGCCTTTCTATCCGCCTATCCTAATGCCAGTCTGCCAGCTTACACAGACGGGAAGTTTCATTATGAGGGAGATGCCGATTATTTCCGCCAATCTGCGCAAAGCTTTCGAAAGGAAGGCGTTCGCCTTCTCGGCGGTTGCTGCGGCACAACGCCGGAGCACATCAGGGCATTTGCTGAAGAACTAAAGAATAGTGTTCCGGTTACTGAAAAGGTAGTAAAATTGAAACCAAAGAAAATTGTGGTTGAACCTTCTGCTGTAAAAAGGGAGTTCGCTCCCCTTCAGGAAATTGTCAAACAGAGACCATCAGTGATCGTTGAATTAGATCCACCAAGAAAGCTGGATACGACGAAATTTTTCGAAGGGGCTAAAGCCTTAAAAGAAGCTGGAATTGATTCGATAACACTTGCGGATAATTCGCTTGCGACCGTAAGGATTTCAAATGAATCATTGGGCTACTTAGTAAAACAGGAATTAGCGATGCGGCCGCTAATCCATATTGCCTGCCGCGACCGTAATATCATTGGCTTGCAATCGCATTTAATGGGGCTGCACACACTTGGGTTGAATGACGTTCTCGCGATTACCGGCGACCCGGCTCGGGTAGGCGATTTTCCGGGTGCCTCCTCTGTTTACGACGTGTCCTCATTTGAGCTGATTCAAATGATTAAGCAATTAAATGAAGGGCTGTCTTTTTCCGGAAAAGATCTCGGGCAAAAGACAGATTTTAGCATTGCCGCTGCCTTCAACCCAAATGTCCGTTCTTTAGAGAAAGCAGTGAAGCGATTAGAGAAGAAAATTCATTTTGGGGCCGATTACTTTATCTCCCAGCCTGTTTTTTCAGAAGAGAAGTTAGTCGAAATCTATGAAAATACGAAACATCTTGATGCACCTATTTATATTGGCTTAATGCCGCTTTTGAATAGTAAAAATGCTGAGTTCCTTCATAATGAAGTACCTGGAATCAAAATCGCTGATTCGATTCGGGAACGGATGGCTGCGCTGAACAGCAACCCGATTCAAGCTGCTCGAGAAGGAATTGACATTACTAAGTCACTCATTGATGCGGCATTGGATTTATTTAACGGGATTTATTTAATTACACCATTTTTACGCTATGAACTGACTGCCGAACTCGCTATCTATGCCCGGCAGCGTGCTGAAGAATTAAGGGGGAACATCTATGCCGAAAACACCATTTAATGAGCAGCTAAAAAAACGCATCCTCGTCATGGACGGGGCAATGGGAACAATGATTCAACAGGCCAATCTTAGTGCTTCGGATTTTGGCGGAGAACAGTATGAAGGCTGTAATGAAAACCTGAATTTAACGGCCCCATCAGTTATTGCCGGAATTCATCGCGAATACCTTGAAGCCGGCGCCGATATTATTGAGACGAATACGTTCGGGGCAACAAGCATTGTCCTTGATGACTATGAGCTGGGATTTAAAGCTTATGAAATTAATAAAATTGCCGCAATGATTGCTGTCAGAGAGGCGGTGAAGATTTCTACCGATGCTTGGCCCCGCTATGTGGCAGGATCAATGGGGCCGACGACGAAAACCTTAAGTGTTACTGGTGGTACAACCTTTGATGCCCTTGCCGCTTCTTACGAGGAACAGGCTATCGGTTTAATTGACGGTGGAGTCGATTTACTGTTGCTTGAAACGAGCCAAGACATGCTAAATGTGAAAGCGGGCTTTGTCGGGATGCAAAGGGCCTTTGAAAAAACAGGCAAAACATTGCCGCTGTTTATTTCGGGAACTATCGAACCAATGGGGACGACACTTGCGGGACAAACGATTGAATCATTTTATATTTCGGTTGAGCATATGAATCCGGTTGCGGTTGGGTTGAATTGCGCAACTGGTCCTGAATTTATGCAGGATCATGTCCGGTCACTTGCAGGTCTTGCGTCTGTTGCGGTCAGCTGTTATCCGAATGCCGGATTGCCGGATGAAGAAGGCCACTATCATGAAACACCAGAAACACTGGCGAAAAAGCTGGCTGACTTTGCGGCTCATGGCTGGCTGAATATTGTTGGCGGCTGCTGCGGGACAACACCTGAACATATTCGGGCGATTGCTGAGGCGATGAAGAATTATCATCCGAGGGAAGTGCTGCAATCCAGTGTTCATATGGTTTCCGGCATTGAACCGTTCGTTTATGATGACCCGACATTAAGACCCATTTTGGTTGGGGAACGGACGAATGTGATTGGTTCACGCAAATTCAAACGGTTAATCACGGAAGGGAAATTTGAAGAAGCAGCGGAAATTGCACGGGCACAGGTAAAAGGCGGTGCGCATGTGATTGACCTTTGCCTCGCGGATCCGGACCGTGAGGAAATCGTTGATATGGAAAATTTCATCAAAGAAGTGGTTAAGAAAATTAAGGTTCCCTTGGTGATTGATTCAACAGATGAAAAAGTCATTGAACGGGCACTTAAATATTCGCAGGGAAAGGCAATTATCAATTCGATTAACCTTGAAGACGGGGAGGAACGATTTGAAGCGGTTGTACCTTTGATTCACCGCTATGGTGCTGCTGTCGTCGTTGGAACCATCGATGAAGAAGGAATGGGCGTTACGGCCGAGCGGAAACTGGCAATAGCTAAACGTTCCCATGACCTGTTAGTAAATAAATATGGCCTTAAACCACAGGATTTAATTTTTGACCCGCTTGTTTTTCCAGTTGGCACGGGTGATGCCCAATATATCGGTTCTGCCAAAGCGACTGTTGAAGGAATCAGGTTAATCAAAGAGCAGCTTCCGGGCGTACAGACGATTCTCGGTGTAAGTAATGTATCCTTTGGACTTCCGCCTGTTGGCAGAGAAATTCTCAACTCCGTGTATCTCTACCACTGCACTTTGGCTGGGCTTGATTATGCGATAGTTAATACGGAAAAACTGGAGCGGTTTGCTTCTATTTCCAAGGAAGAAGTTCAATTGGCGGATTCACTGCTTTTTGATACGACGGATGAAACGCTCGCGACCTTTACTGAATTTTATCGGGGCAAAAAGAAGGAATCAAAGGTAACAGTTCCGGATATGAGCTTAGAAGAGCGCCTAGCCTATTATGTGGTCGAAGGTACGAAAGAAGGCTTGCTGCCAGATTTAAATCTAGCCCTTGAAAGCTATCCTGCCCCGTTGGATATTATTAATGGCCCGTTAATGAATGGAATGAAGGAAGTCGGCAGACTTTTTAATGATAACCAATTAATTGTTGCTGAAGTTTTACAAAGTGCTGAGGTAATGAAAGCGGCAGTATCTCATTTAGAGCCGCATATGGAGAAAGGCGATGTCTCCGCTTCTAAAGGAAAAGTTATTTTAGCAACCGTCAAAGGCGATGTTCATGATATCGGGAAAAACTTAGTTGACATTATTCTTAGCAATAATGGCTACGATGTTCATGATTTAGGAATTAAGGTCACTCCTACCGAGCTGGTTCAAGCCATTCGTGAGGAAAAACCGGATTTTGTTGGGTTATCTGGTCTGCTGGTGAAATCGGCGCAGCAGATGGTGTTAACCGCCCAGGATATGAAAGAAGCAGGAATCTCATTGCCGATTTTAGTCGGTGGTGCTGCCCTTTCCCGAAAATTCACAGATACAAAAATCGCCAAAGAATACGAAGGGCTCGTTCTTTATGCAAAGGATGCGATGACAGGACTGTCGCTTGCCAACCAGCTACAGTCACCCGAGGAACATCAAAAGCTGCTCGATGAAAAACAAGAAAAGCTGGCTGCAATTAGCGTTCCACTTGAATTGCCAAGCCGTTCTGCCGTGTCAGTCGCGGTGAAAGTAAAGCCTTCTGTTTCAACCGAAGTACCAGTCTTTACGCCAATGGATACGAAAAGACATATTCTAAAATCGTATTCGCTGTCTCATATTGAACCGTATATCAATATGCAGATGCTGATCGGGCATCATCTGGGCGTAAAAGGGAAAATTGCGAAATTGATTGCTGAGAAGGACGAAAAGGCGTTAATGGTAAAAGATGTGGTTGATCAATTACTTGCAGACGCCAGCTTGAACAACTGGATTACTCCGGCGGCTGTTTATCGTTTTTTCCCAGCACAATCGGATGGGAACAAGGTAATTATTTATGACCCGGAAAACCCGGTCAATATTATTGAAACATTTGATTTCCCGCGCCAGGGGTCAGCACCATATCTTTGTTTAGCTGATTTTATAAAATCGGTTGACAGCGGCACTATGGATTATGTTGGCTTTTTTAACGTAACAGCTGGGAGAGGAATTCGTGAAAAAGCTGACCAATTGAAGGCAGAGGGACGTTTCCTTGAATGTCATGCTCTTCAATCTCTGGCTTTGGAGACTGCAGAAGGCTTCGCGGAGTTAATTCACCGACAGATGCGCGACCGCTGGGGATTCCCGGATCCGCTTGATTTTACGATGCAGGATCGTTTTGCAGCTCATTATCAAGGACAGCGGTTTTCGTTTGGCTATCCGGCATGCCCTGATTTAGAGGATCAAAGGAAATTGTTCAAGTTGCTTCAGCCAGAAGATATCGGTGTGCAGTTAACTGACGGTTGTATGATGGAACCGGAAGCGTCTGTTTCTGCAATGGTGTTTGCCCATCCGGAAGCAAGATATTTTAATGTGTTGAGATAAGGTTTTGAAGTAATTCCGCGGATTTAGGTTGTCCTCCGCGGAATTTTTGTTTTATTTTGGGGATTTCTGTCAACATGGATGGGATTTCCGCCAAACCGGACGAGGATTCCGCCAAACTGGTTCTTCACGCAAAAACCATCCAATGTGAACATTCCTTGACAATTAATATAAAAAAGAATATAGTTACCTAGGTAATTAATTTGAATTATTGGAGTGAAATCAATCCCTAATGAATAGCCACGAATTATTCCATACACTGCACCAACTTTCACGACAGCTTACCAATAAACTCAATGAAGCCTTGAAACCATTTGGATTATTTAATGCCCAGTGGGCAGTTATCTTTGTTCTAAATAATAGGGGTTCACTTACCCAAAAGGAACTTTGTGATTACCTATTTGTCGAAGCACCGCCAATGACCCGTACCATCCAGCGGCTTGTCAAACAAGGATATGTAAAACAAGTTCCAGGCATAGATAAACGCGAGAAACATGTTCAATTAACTCAAGAAGCTTTAAAGCTTTATCCAGAATGGGAAAATGCTGTGAATGAAGTCAACCAAGGATTACTTAAACATTTCCCATCAGCATCACAGGAGGAGCTTTCCAAATTACAAAAAAGCTGGTTACAACAGCTTCTATAAAAAGGAGTGCATCATATGAATAAACCTAAACTATGGACCAAAGATTTTATCAGTGTTTCTTTAAGTAACTTTTTTCTATTTTTGACTTTTTATATCCTGCTTGTCACACTTCCATCTTATGCGCTGGATGAATTACATAGCAGTGCGTCACAAGCAGGACTAATGACAACAGTATTTTTGCTTTCTGCCATCGTCTCACGCCCGCTTGCTGGACAATGGATGGAACGGGCCGGGAATAAAAAGGTACTATTAACGGCGCTGATTATTTTCGCTGCTGCTTCACTCTTTTACTTTTTCCCAACAACAATTACCGGTTTTCTTGTTGTTCGTCTATTACACGGGATTGGGTTTGGTATGGCGACAACAGCGGTAGGTACGATTGTCGCAGATCTCATTCCCGCATCTCGCCGGGGTGAAGGAATGGGCTACTTTGTCATGTCGACCAATATGGCGATGGTTATGGGTCCATTTGTCGGATTGTTGGCTATTCAACAGTGGGGCCCAAAAGTTTTATTTATCCTAAGTGTTATTGTCGCGGTTGGTTCCTTGATTACCGGCCTAAGTGTCAAGCTGACGAAAACGGTACAGCCAAATCAGATCGAAGTCCTTTCATCCTTCTCATTCCGAAACCTTTTTGAAGCATCTGCCGTTCCGATTGCAGTAGTGGGCAGCTTCCTGGCTATCGTCTATTCTGCCCTGCTTTCCTTTGTTTCGATCTATGCAAATGAAATTCACTTGGCAAGTGTTTCAAGTCTATTCTTCGTAGTCTATGCGATTGTGCTGTTACTTTCCAGACCGTTTACCGGCAAATGGCTCGATCAGTTTGGTCCAAACGTGATTTCCTATCCATGCCTGGTGCTTTTTGCAATTGGGATGTTTATATTAAGCCAAAGCGGCGGTGTGGTGACATTTCTTCTGTCTGCCGGTTTGATTGGATTGGGCTGGGGTACTCTATTTCCAACCTTCCAAACGATTGCGATTCAAAATGCTGAACCTAGAAAAAGAGGTTTAGCGACAGCTACCTTTTTATCCATCTATGATACAGGGATTGCTTTGGGATCGTTTTTAGTGGGCGTGATTGCCGCAAAAATGGAATATAGTTCTTTATATTTCTATTGTTCGTTCTATGTCCTGATTGGAGTGGTTCTCTTTTACTTCCTTCATACGAAAAAGAAAAACGCTTCAGCAAAATTAGATACTCAACAATCATCGAAAGTACAGGAAATTTAAAAATCAACTAAACAAACCTCCTCCAAATGTTATATAATGGATTGTAACCAACATGGAGGAGTGATTTTTATGGCGAAATCTAAAGCCAAAAAGTTAAGAGAAAGACTTACGCGCGAAGGAAAAATGAATCCGGAAGTAAAGCGAAGTGAATTTGTTTTTTCAGACATGCGCACGCGAACAACTAAGACGAAAAAAGACCACTTGTACCAATTTAAACACAAGAACCATCAATCCCAGGACGGAAATGATGGTTCTTTTTTATTTCTAAACCATTTCGTTTTCCCAATATCTTAAAACGAGCAGTTTATTTTACATAGCTCATTTGTTGCGTTAGGATAATACTGTTAACTGAAAATTTGGGAGGTTTTGAAATGTATGATGTTGTAATCATAGGAGCTGGACCTACTGGAGCAAGTGCAGCGTTATTTACAGCGAAAGCTGGTAAGAAAACATTAGTCATTGATAATGATAAAAGCGTTACCAAAAGAGCTTGGATTGAAAATCATTATGGTGTTGCAGAAATCACTGGCCAAGACCTTGTGGAAACGGGTAAACAACAAGCAAGCAAATTTGGTGCAGAAATTGTAACAGCAACTGTTACAAACGTAAGTAAAACTGACAATGGATTTAAAGTAGAAACTGATCAATCGGAATTTGAAGCTAGTCATGTCATTATCGCAACCGGGATGATGGCTGACCTTGCTGAAAAAATCGGCTTAACAACCAAGCCTGGTACTGAACCAAGAATTAAAACGATTCTTGATGTCGATGCGGCTGGAAAAACGAATATTGATGGCATCTGGGCTGCCGGAACTATCGCCGGTGTTAGCATGCACACGATTATTACAGCCGGAGATGGGGCAAAGGTTGCCATCAACCTAATTAGCGAGCTAAACGGCGAACGATATGTTGACCACGATATGTTGAAAAAATAGATACTTGAATAACAATGAAGGGACTCAAAAAGGGTCTCTTTTTTTATTCGTTGACAAGGTTACTCCTTCCTTTTAAAATTGCATTATCTTTATTACCATTTTTTGAAAATGTAAGTGAGGAATATTGGACTTATTTTTTCCAGTACTAACATTACATGATCTACAAAGGAGACAATTTATGATCAAAAAAGACAGTAATCTTAAGCTCGTAGTTGCCGGTATCCTCTTGGCGATTTTAATGTCGGCCATGGATAACACGATTGTCGCGACGGCGATGGGAACCATCGTTTCCGACCTTGGAGGCTTTGACAAATTTATTTGGGTAACTTCAGCCTATATGGTGGCCGTTATGGCGGGGATGCCAATTTTCGGGAAGCTCTCAGATATGTACGGTCGAAAACGCTTTTTTATTTTTGGATTAATCGTGTTCCTCGTTGGTTCTGCTTTATGCGGCATTGCCCAAAGTATTATTCAATTAAGTATTTACCGGGCGATTCAGGGGATTGGCGGCGGTGCTCTTATGCCAATCGCCTTTACGATTGTGTTTGATATTTTTCCTCCGGAAAAGCGGGGGAAGATGACTGGCTTACTTGGAGCTGTATTCGGCGCGTCCAGTGTATTAGGACCGCTATTAGGGGCCTACATTACGGATTATATTAGCTGGCATTGGATTTTCTATGTAAATGTTCCGATTGGAATTATTTCATTTATTTTAATCAGTCGTTTTTATCATGAGTCTCTTAGCCACTCCAAGCAAAAAATTGACTGGATTGGGGCGATTACACTTGTTATTTCTGTTGTAAGTTTAATGTTTGCTCTTGAGCTAGGCGGTAAGGAATATGCATGGAAATCGATTCAAATTGTCAGCTTATTTTCAAGCTTTCTTGTCTTTTTCGTTGCCTTTTTCATTGCTGAGTTAAAGGCGGAGGAACCTATTTTACCGCTTTGGCTTTTTAGGAGAAGGCTGTTTGCGACCTCGCAAATTCTAGCTTTTCTATATGGTGGTACATTTATTATTTTAACCGTGTTTATCCCGATATTCGTTCAAGGAGTATACGGCGGCACCGCCAAAAATGCAGGATTAATTTTGACACCAATGATGCTAGGCTCTGTCGCTGGAAGTTCCGTTGGCGGGATTTTCTTAACGAAAACTTCTTACCGAAACCTGATGTTGATTTCAATTGTTTCCTACGTGTTGGGGATGTTTTTCCTTGGCAGTATGACGGTTGATACTGCCCGCTATCTTTTGACCATTTATATGATTCTTGTTGGATTTGGGGTAGGTTTTTCCTTTTCTTTACTTCCGACTGCTTCGATTCATAATTTGGAGCCGCAGTATCGCGGAACCGCAAACTCAACCAACTCGTTCCTTCGTTCATTTGGGATGACACTTGGCATAACGATATTCGGTACGATTCAGGGTAATATTTTTCAGGATAAATTGAAAGCAGCATTTGCCGGCATGCAAGGCGCAGGTAATTTTAAAATGGGCGATCCGCGTGAGATTTTCCAAGCTAGTGAGCGTGCGAAGATTCCTGATTTCATCTTATCCAAAATTGTTCATGCGATGTCCGATTCAATTACCCATACCTTCATGGTTGCGTTGATTCCGATTGCACTTGCAGCAGTGACGATTTTCTTCATGGGGAAAACCCGAGTCGTAGTGAAGAAGCAGCCAGCAAAGAACTAATGAAACAAGCACCTTGAATGAGGTGCTTGTTTTTATTTTGGGGAGTGGATATTATCGGTAATTTTCAATCGCTGATAGAATAAAAATATTCGCCGATTGAAACAGCAAATTCGCCGATAGACACTCAAAATTCGCCGATAAAATTAAAATAACATAATTTCAGCTGTAAAATTTACTAATAAAAGCGAAAAAAGGACGCCATAATCGGTGTCCTTTCCCATCTTTGCACAAAATCAGCTATTTTCCCCACTATCTATACCTCAAGATCCTTTCCCTCTTCAACAATATGGAACAATAGGTGTGCAAGGTGATGAATTGGACCGTATTCTTCTTCCTCTTCATCCGTTTCTTCATTAAATTCGAGATCATTTAAGAAAAGTGCCATGAATTCGTAGAAGTCCTTCAGCTGGAACGAGTAGCAGGCAACAGGTTCTTCACTTTCCTCTTCGTATTGCAGCACCATATAGGAGAGATCCCCATCAATGTCTGCAGCATCGAAAAAGACAAAGAAGCCTATGTTTGTGTCGAGCTCAAATAAATGCCTTGTACCGCCTGCGGTTGCCTTTTCAAATTCCTCTTGATTTAGTTTTTGAATCTGCATGCTATCAACATTATCTTCTTGATGAAAACCAACAACAAATGATTTCATGATATCCTCCTCAGTCCTCTTCCGAAATTTTTAAACACATATTGGTAGGATACCCTTTTTAAATGAAAAAAACCCCCTAATGATTCAGGAGGCTGAAAAGTACGAGCATATTAAACTGGAGGATAAATAGGGTGATCTTTTTGAGTAGAATCTGCAACTTTAACTGGATTTGCATCATTTACCGGTGCTGCACATACAAGCAAGGCAAGTGAAAATAATACAATTATAGCTTTTTTCATTTAAACTCCTCCTCAAATTATTTTATTTAAATAGTTAACTGCTTCCAAATAGCTTCCTTGTTGGCGATAAAAATCTGAAAGCATTTTGTAAAAACGGGTTAGGTCGTTATTATGCTCTTTCGTCCCTTCCAAATGGGGAATTACTTTTGCTTCTAAATATTTAAATGCTTTATCAGGAGAGATTATATGGAACAGATAAAAATCTGCCAGCAATCGGTATTTTTTTACTCCAAGCTCCTTCGCCAAAGAACTGACTACTTGCAAACTCTCTTTCGCTTTGGCTACTTCATTCAGTGAATATTGGATTTCACCAATAGAATATAAAGTCACAAGATAATGCTGATTTTTGATTGGTTGAAGCGCTAAGCTTTTTTCATAATAATCCAGGGCGTCCTTCGGTTTATTCCTTTTATTCTGCAGATAGCCCATATTGTGATAAATTTGCGGAAGAAGCTTTTCCTCATTTAACAATTCGGCATTACGAATCAAATGCCTAAAGCTATCTTCTGCTTCTTCATATATATTAGAGTGGGTGTAGTTAATTCCTAACATCATTAGTGTATGAAGAATTCGGAAGAAGTTATGCTCATTCATAAATAACTGGAGGGCCACTTTGCCAAAATGAATCGCATGCCCAGACTGCTCAAGCGAGCCTTTCACAAAAGCACGATGATAAAAAAAATCGGCATTTGACCTTTCATTGCTCGGATCATTATATAAAGCCTCAAGTATTTCGTCAGCTGCTTTATAGTGTCCCTTAATAATTAAACATACAGCATTAAAGTAAGAAAATAAATACTCTTCATGTTGGGAAAAATTTTTCTTTTGTTTAAATAATAAATCCTTTTGCCACTCTGCCTCGTCCAATAATCCTTTAAATAATAGATACCGATATTTATATAGTTCATATAAATGAATATAAGTGGAAAAAGGAATAATATCCTCTATTTCTTGCAGCTTTTGATAGACCTCATCTGCCTTATCTTTTAAATAAAAATTAATCTTTTCTCCAAGTTGCTGTAATAAATTCTGGATTAATTCCTCTTTTTCCTCGATTTCCTTAAAGTTTATATGTAATCGGCTTAGTAGCAGGGAAACCGTGGCCTCATTGGCTTCTTTTGAGTTGTTTTCAATCTTACTTAAATGCGGGACAGAGCATATTCCTTTTGCCAGCTCCGTCTGTGTCATTCCTCTTTGCGTTCGATAGAATTTAATCAGGGCACCGAATTCCATAATGCAACCAAGCCCCTCTCGTTTCTTACCATTTTACTATATTAGATTCACTATTTACAATTTATTCAGAATATTTCTCCATATTTTATTACTTATCGAGACGGCAATAGTAGATAAGATTACAATTTAATAGCATCAAAAACTTGGGAAAATTTTTATGTTTATTAAAATTTAGCTAGATTTTTTTAAAAAAATTATATAAAGCAATGCCGCTGCAATAATATGAAACCCGCCCCTTTAATAAAAGAGGCGGGTTTTTTAGGCTGGCAGTCTAGAAATATTTCTTTTTCCAAAAAACAAAGGCGGTTACCGCCGATAATATACTACAAATTAATAACGTAATAATAAAGGCATGTGGATTATTTTGAAACGGTAAGTCCACGTTCATTCCGTAAAGACTGAACACCATCGTTGGAAATGACAAAATGATCGTAATCGAAGTTAAAAATTTCATGACAATGTTTAGGTTATTCGAAATAATCGATGCGAAGGCATTCATCATCCCTGTTAAAATGGAGCGGTACGTTTCGGCCATTTCAATTGCCTGTGTTTTTTCAATAATCACGTCTTCTAATAAGTCCTTGTCTTCTTCATACATTTTTAAATAACTAAAGCGCAAAATTTTATCGAGGACGACTTTATTTGATTTTAATGAGGTGGTAAAGTAAACCAAACTCTTTTCTAAAGCTAGAAACGCAAATAGTTCTTTATTTTTTAAGGATTGGTGAACAACCCGTTCGATTTCATTTGTTTTCTTGTTAATTTGTTTTAAATAACGAAGATAATAAGAAGAAATGACAAAAAGAATTTGCAGGGCAAAACGTGTCTTTTTAAAGGTAAAGAACTCCTTCACTCTGTTTTTCCTAAATTCTTCTAAGATCGGTGAATCTTTTAAGGAAACGGTAATGATGCATTCATCAGTTAGGATGATACCAATTGGAATCGTCTCATAACCGGCAAAACCAGTTTCATCATGGATGATATAAGGGAAGTCAACGATGATATAGACCCGGCCGTCATCCCGTTCGATTCTCGGGCGTTCCTCATCATCGAGGGCATCTTTAATAATATCGATATCGACCTGGGCATCATTTGAGACCCTGGCAATTTCTTCTGCTGTCGGTGCATATATATTGACCCAGCAGCCTTTAGTGATAACATCAACTTTTTCTAAAACCTTTGCTTCCGTGCTTTTGTAAATCTCCAGCATGCGAAAACCTCCTCACTCACTTTGTTTGAGGAAGCCAACAACCTTTTCCAGAGTTGATATTTAAGATATTCAATTCAATCCATTCAAAGACATTGACTTCCCCTCGCCTCTTGGGGTCCGGGTCCATGGAATAACTCAAAAATATCAACTCCCTTTAACTTTTTTATCCTACCCTATCATAAACCGAAACTCCATAAAGTACAAAGGAGTTTTTATAAATTATTTATCTTCCGGAAAATAGGGGTTTAAATGAATTAATACCTCTCTAATGTTATCATTGTTTTCCATCAGTTTCCCTTTAATTGATTTTGCCAGATCATGCCCCTGCTTGATTGTTTTGAAGTGGTCGATGGAAATTCGTAAATCAACTAGTACATAATGGCCATGTTCACGTGCGCGAATGCGGTCAATCCGCTTTACCTCGGGAAATTCGGAAATGATGGTCATGTATTCCTGAATGATTACTCCGTCTATATTACGCTCGAGTAAGATATCAAATGCCTCTGTTAACATTTCCTTCGCAATTTTAAAAATTAAATAGGCAACAAAAATACTCGCAGCCTTATCCCCGTAAAGCAGGAAATGGATATCGAATCGTTCACCCACAATCGACAAGAGTACACCAATCGCGGCCGCAATCGAGGCGACAATATCTGCCTTATGATCAAAGGCAATCGCTTCAATCGCCTTGCTATGATTCTGTTTTGCCACTTTTAATGAACTGCGGTATAAAATGATTTTTGTAATAAATGAAAAGAGCGCGACCCACATAGCCAAAAAGCTTGGTGATTCCACTTTTTGAAAGAAACCGCTGATCCCTTCGTAAGCTACATAAATGGACACAAGCAGCAGCAAGAAACCGATAATTTCAGAAACAATGACCTCGGCCTTTCCATGGCCATATGGATGTTCTTTATCTGCTGGCTTATCAGAAATTTTTATCACCAACAAAACAATAACAGATGCAAACACATCTGCCGCCGAATGGATTCCGTCTGCAAACACAGCGTCACTATTTCCATACCTGCCAATAATGATTTTTCCTAAAGTAAGAATAATATTGCTAATTACGCTTATCCAGGCTACCTTTTTGGCTATCGTTTCTCTCGTTTCTCTCATTCCCAACATTATCCACCCCTAAGAATCCACCTAGAAATCATAACAAACCTGACCTATATGGGTCCAGAGAAAAAGTTTTGCCCGCTTCAAGATAAGTTAGCCTCAGGCAAACTTATCTTGAAGCGTTTATTCTTTAAACCCGTCTATGTCCTTTTTTATCATTTCCACTTCTTCGACAACGGAAATCTTGTTAATTTGGTCATGCAGGAAATGAAAGGCTTGATCTAATTCTTCGCGTGATGGAAATTTGTCTTTTTGTTTCATTTTATTTAACCCCTTAATTTTTTTGAGTAAAATTTTTGAAAAAAGAAGAAAATACCGATGTACCAACAATAAAAAGGAGTGTTTATTTTGGAAAAAAAGAATTCGACCGAAAATACCGAACTGGCCGGACGCACCTATCAAGCAAGCGATTATCAAAAAATTGATCCTCTTTCCTCTGGACTTGCGACCACACATGAACAAGTAAGTGATTCATACATGGAAGGCGATATCAGTTCTGACAATGGTTCTTCCGAAGGGTAGAAAATTAGAGAAAACAGCTCTCGCTCGAAAGCTGTTTTCTTTTTTTATTTTCATTTGTCATCATCAACATATGCGTCATGTTCATATGCCGGCAAATCCCCAAAACTTGTCATAATTCCTTCTTCATCGAGGGCATCTTCATAATGTTCATGCTGGGGATTGGGATAAACCTTGATGTCATTTCCATACATGTCATTGCCAACAAAGTTTTCATAGTCCTCGACATAGCCAATATTTTCATCCGCTTCCGTATAAATATCATTGTAATCATCCTGGGGGAAAGCTAAATCTGATGGTGTATCAGACGTACCCCATGCTGCAACAGTTTGCCAGGAATCCTCGGAATCAAAGCTTACATTTTCTTTTCTATCATCCATATCAAATTTTCCAAATGGAGGCGCCAACACCTCTTCCTCAACAGGGCGCTGGTGTGAAGTGATTTGATCCTGGCTATGCTCAATACAAAATGTGGTATTTGGCAGTGCCTCTAATCGCTCTAACGGAATCTCCTTTCCACACACTTCACATTTCCCGTACCTGCCTTCTTCCATTGCCTCTAAGGCTCTATTGACATTGGTCAGCTGTGATTGATAATGCTCATTTAAAGCGATATCTTTTTCACGTTCATATAGTTCGGTTCCCTCATCTGCAGGGTGATTATCATAGCTCGATAACTCCCCCACCGACTCATGGGCATGGCCGCGCTCTAATCCAAAGTGATCATTTTGTTTGAGATATTCTTCTACTTCACTCTTTTCCTGCAATAATTGTAACCGTAACTCAGCAAGTTGCTGTGTCGATAGCATGTGTTACTCCCCTTTCATCAAATTGTTCATTTGACCCGAAAATCTATATCGTCCTTTATTTTTGATTTTTTTAGTGTACCTTTCTATTGTCATTTGTTTCGCCCTTGATTATGTACTAAAAATTTAATTCCACCAAAAACCTATCTGCTAATTGCCAGGCAGACCGAATAAGATTTGCTAAGGTGTGTATCTTAAGAGAAGAAATAAGAAAAGGGGAGATTACGTGGTAAATCTAGACTTTGAAAAATTTAATAAAGTTCAGCAAGCACATCGGGCCGAATATTTAGGTGGCAGCAAAAATCAAAAGCCGGGACTTAATGACCCGGAATATAACAATCAGGATATTACGGATAAGTCTCCAGGAGCAACTGGACGAGAATGATCGCTACTATCAAAATTTAGAGGGTTGGGGCTTTTTCCTCAACCTTTTTGAACGAGCCCTTTTAAGAAGAGAGAATTTCGATAAGCAAATCGATGGAACGCCTGGAGCGGAAATCAACAGACCTATTGAACCAGCCAATAACTAAAAGAAGAGGGGGCTAACAAAGGTCAGTTACCTGACTTTTTGGACAGCCCCTCTTATTACCCAAATAGGTTATTAAAGGCCTGGATCCCGAAGTATATTCCAAAGCCAATCAACGAAAGACTGGACAAGAAGGAAATAACAACGAGTAAATTGGAGGTTAAATATTTTCGAAAACTGCTGGCCACACTGGCCATGGCAATATCCCATAGCAAAAGCCCGATAAAAATAGCGCTGCTGTAGAGGATTAATTGGCTGCTTTCATAGGCGGCAGCAGTCTTTGCAAGCACGGAGCCGTAAATTCCTAACCAAAACAGAATCGTTAATGGATTGGAAATTGACATCAAGAAGCCGGAAAAAAACGATTTTATCAGCGGTTCACTGCTTCTTGTATACTCTAGCTGGATCTTCCCGGCATTCATAAACGTTTCAATCCCAGTGTACATTAAAACAAAACAACCAAAAAACCAGAGAAAGGTTTGCATAAATGAGGTTTCCAGAAATTGGACAACCCCTATGTAAACAACAAGCATATACACGCCATCCGCTACAACAGCCCCTACTCCAATCAACCATGAGTGCATGAAGCCATGTCTGATTCCCCGATCAATTTGCGCCGCATTAATCGGTCCAATTGGTGCCGCCAGTGACAATCCTAACAATATATAGCTTAAAAAAACGTTCAAAGTACTCCCCCCAGTCAAAGAAAAAGCCTGTCTCCTCATATTTATTCGGGCAGGGAAAGTTGTACGACAATAAAAAAGAGTTTCTCTTTTTAAAGAAAACTCTTTCCACTAAATTTATCTTTTCGATGACAAAATTCCTTTGTCCAAAATCTCATTTTCCCCTGTTTGCTGAAGCAAATGGCGTCTTGGCAAGGGCAAATTAAAGGAATCAATATCAACAATGTATTTTGGACGCTGCTTTGTCTCTTTATAAATTTTTCCGACATACTCCCCAATCAAGCCAATCGCAATTAACTGGAGACCGCCGATAAGCCAAATGGAAGTGATCAGCGACGTCCAGCCTGTCTCGGTGTTTCCCAAAAATTTAAGCGTTAAAAAGTAGCCGCCAAAGACAAGGCTCATAATAAACGAAACGAGTCCAATGACTAAGACAAAGCGGATTGGTGAAACAGAAAAGGAAGTAATTCCATCAAAGGCAAAGGCGAGCATTTTTTTTAAAGGATATTTCGTTTGACCAGCTTGTCTCTCTAACCGATCATAATAAACGACATCGGAGCGAAAGCCGAGCAGTGGAACAATCCCTCTTAAGAAAAGGTTAACCTCCTTGAACCTTGCCAACTCTTGGACAGCCCTTTTACTCATTAACCTGAAATCAGCATGATTATAGACAAGATTAACACCAAGACTTTGCATCATTTTATAAAAGCCCTGTGCAGTACTCCGTTTAAAGAACGTATCCGTCGCCCGCCCTTTCCTGACACCGTAAACAATTTCACAGCCTTCGTGGAATTTTAAAATAAATTCGCGGATAACCTGAATATCATCCTGCAAATCAGCATCAATGGAAATGACACAATCCGAAAGCTCCTTGGCTGCAAACAGCCCGGCGAGTAAGGCATTCTGGTGCCCGACATTACCCGCCAATTTTACTCCGCGGACAAATTCATTCCGTAATCCCTCTTTATAAATTATTTCCCATGTGCGGTCTTTACTTCCATCATCGACAAACAAAATCTTACTTTGTTTTGAAACCAGTGTTTCATTAATCAGCTCCTTCAGCAGCTGCTGCAGCTGATCTATCGTCTCCGATAATACCTCTTCCTCGTTAAAGCATGGCACTACAATGGTTAGGACTGGTTCCATCATCTGTTCAAAACCTCCGATGTCTACAAAGTCTTATATAAGTAAATTTTCCAGGCAGACGTTTTTGATTCGAATATTTTATCGAGCTTGATGCTATTTTCCGCGGCATTATCGATTGGGATCGCCGAAAAAATATAGCGGCCGCCCATTTCTTTAAATACATCTGTATTCAATTGCAATTTTTTTAAATGGCGTTTGGAATCCTTTTTGATCATATACCGCTTTCCAAGCTGTGCTGTGAAAATATAGCAGCGTCCGCCCCATTGATCGAAATAGTTGCGAATGGTTTTATTTTCTGCAAGTTCTTTTTCAATTATTTTCCTAAATTGATGTTTATAGCTTAATGGATAAAAATTATTGTAGGTATCCAGTGTGTAAAAGCCGTTATATTGGGAGATCGCCGGGTGAATTCCGATACTGGCAATTCGATATTCCTCCTGCTTCAAGCCAATATGATTTTTTATTTCATGAAACATTTCCTCAGCGAAAAATTCTTTAACATTCGGCTTTTGCCGATAAATAATTTCGTCATTAAACAACCCTAAAAAAAGAATTTGCATGACGATAACCCATTTTGCCATTTTCGCCCAGCTTATTCCTTGAAGTGAAATAATTTTTAACGCGAGAGCAAAGCTTGTATAGATCACAAGCGGTCTTAGGAAGTGATAGCGGGCAAAATTAAAGGTATCCATGAAATGAAACCTTTTAGTTAACGGGAGCCAGCCCTCATAAAACCAAAAGGCATACCAAAGCGACAAGACAAGATTTAAGCCAAATAAAAACACAAACCACTTTTCCTGCTTCCACAGCCTTTTTGAATAAACTAAATAGATGGCAATGAAGGTGGCAGGAAGGATAAATAAGCTATGAACAGTCATTACATGGGTGTGCCCCAGCAGATAATTTTTGACAAAAAGCCGAACAGCGCTCCAAAAAGGGAGCTGCGCGTGAAAATATTCATCGCGGCTATTGGGCTCTCCCTTATAAAGAAAGGAAAAAACTAAGCGATATTCCACTATCATAAAAATAAATGACATATAAGCAATCGAAAACAAAAAGCGAAGATTCCAGCCCTTTCCCCGGAGAAAATCCGTCAGCCAAAAAATCCCCATTGCACTTAAGAAGAAGAAAAAGCCTAAAACAATACTTGCGTATAACGGCAGCAAGGTTAGCACCAGATAATCCTTCCACGTTCCACCGTCATTTCGAATATTAAGAAATGCCCAAAGTGCGAGTGGTATCCCTAATGTACTCAGCATTCCTGACGGCCAAAATGGTGTTAAGGCAAACGCAAGCGCGCTGCCTATTTGCAAGGGCAGCCACCGCTCACCAGGAAGCAAATGTTTTTTCAACAATAAATACATGCCGACAAAGGCAGCAATTCTAGTAATTGTCTGGCTTAGGCCATAGGCAATCATTGTCGGAAAGAGAGCATATAACCATACAATCAGGCTATATTCAGTCCCAAAGGCATTCCTCGACAGCTGCCCATTAATAATTTGCGGTATTACTCCATTTACGCCGCCGAACATTTCCCCGCTTCGCGCTAACACCTTATACCACGCCAAGTTTGAATCCAAATTATCATGAACCCGGATATGGGCATTTTCCTGCAGAATAAAAAGTGGAGAAAGATAGACCGCTAGAACAATGAAAGCGAAGAGAATGTATCGCCGCTCTTTTTTTATCGCCATAATCACTTCCCTACACCCCTATTCAAAAGTGTATGTCAGTTTTAAAGTCTGCTTATTGAATGGAAATTATTCCTTTTTCATAATCTGGTCTCCGATCTTTTTTAAAAAGGGTGATTTCCATTATTTACATTTGTGGAACTCCCTGTTAAAATAAATTTAATCATTAAAATTAATTTTAACGAATAAATTTATTTTATCGGAAGGATGATCATTATGTTTAGAATTCTTAAAAACCAGAACTACCTGCGGTTCTGGCTCGGGCAAATCATTTCACAATTAGGGGATGGATTTACAAGAATTGCGATTGTCTACTTAGTCGCGACCTTAACGAAGGACCCGCTGGCCATTGGTCTGGTTATTTTCGCTCAGCTTCTCCCAACGGCTTTCTTTGGGATCTTTCTAGGTCCGTTAGCGGATAAATATAACCGAAAATGGCTCATGGTCGGGGCCGATTTCTACCGGATGGTGATTGTCTGCTTAATGATTCCCTTCCATCACTCGGCCGCGGCGCTGATTATCTTAATTGCATTCCAAGGTCTTGGTTCCGCTCTATTTGATCCGGCTCGTTCCTCATCGATACCTGACCTTGTTGGAGAAGACAATATCCAGCAGGCGATTTCACTGTCACAATCGACAAGGGCGGCAATGGATATCATTGGTCCTTCATTTGGCGCACTGTTAATGATGACAAACAATTACAATTTTATTTTTGCGATTGATTCGGCGACCTTTGCCGTTTCAGCTCTGTTCATCCTCTCGTTACGAAATCTTGGTAAGAATAAATTGGCAGCCGCTCGATCTTCTGAATCTTACTTCAGTTCGATTGGCTCGGGTGTGAAAGAGGTCGTCGGTTTGCCGGCCTTACGATTCCTGCTCATCCTGCTGATGCCGATTACCCTTGTCTGCGGAATATTGAATACCAATCTGATCGCCGTCCTCACTAATGAGTTTCATGTTTCTGCCTTTCATTTTGGTTTTATCGAAGCTGCGTCGGCGGTTGGTGTTATTTTTGGCGCTAGTATTGCCGCTCCCTATGCTCTTAAGAAATTTAATCCAAGTACGATTTTTCTACTGGGTACTGCCGCAATTGGTGTTTTGATGGTGGTAATCATTCCACTTGATACGCTCCAATTACTTTATGGCATCCTTCCTGTCTATATTTGGAGTATAATGACAGGAGTCCTGAATGCCTTTTTAAATGTTCCGTTAAGCAGCATCTTTTTAAAAATAACTCCATCCGCTTTTAGAGGCAGGGGCTCCTCATTACTGGGGATTACAGCCAGTACTTCGTCGATCATTGGAATTTTGTTTGGCGGATGGTTATCGAAAGAAATCGGTGTTTTGTATGGAACAGCGATATCAGGGGCACTGCTTATCATTGTCGCAGGATTCATGCCTTTCCTAAGGGGCTATAAAAGCCTGTCTGGTAATCAGCAAACCGAATCTGTTCCTGTAACAGCAGAGCCGGCAGCCTTTAATGAATAATGGGGGTAAGTTTTTGTGAAAAAAATTGTTGATATTGAAATAGCTAAAATGTTGTTAGATGTTAGAAAAAGAGGAATCTTGGACATTGCAAAAGAACCGGTTACAGTCGGTCAAATTGCCGAGGAATTGAATGAGAAACCATCGCGGTTATATTACCATGTAAAAAAGCTCGAGGAAGCAGGCCTGCTAGAGCTGGTTGAAACCCGCCAGCAGGGAAATTTAATTGAAAAATACTATAAGCGGACGCATGCTGCCGGCCATAGTTTTGAGCTTGATGACGCATTGTTAAAGGAACATCATGGCACCGTTATGGAGGAAATCATGAATCTGCTCCAGCCTGGCCTGAAGCTTCTTCAATCAGAATTAAAAAAAGGAAAGCCCGACTTTGATAAGCAAGTGAATTTAATGATTAGTCTGCCAACCTTGACGGGAAGAGAATGGGAAACATCACACGAGCGAATGATACGCTCAATTCGCGATCAGCCGGATCAGATGGAAACCATTGAGGAATCAAGCCTGCCCAAACTCACCGAGGAACAGCTAAACCAAAAATCAAAATACGCCTATATTATGTTGAGCTACCGGGTTGAGGACGCGGATGAGGAGTAACAAAAAACCTTCCAAATTATTTGGAAGGTTTTTTACTATATTTTATTTAACGTTTTTCATTTTTTTTATCATAAACATTTAACAGGGAATCGAGTTTTTGGCTGCATTGGACAACATTTGGATTAGAATAACCATAAAGATGGGCTAAATGAATCATTTCCAGCCTTGTTTTTTCAATCGTTGATAGAAGTGTGTTCATACCAATACCCATGTCTCCAACCCTCTTTTCTAGTTATAATTATAAACATGTTATTAACCATAATTTATAAGTTTTCACAATGGAAAGCAAGTAGTTATTAGAAGAACATTAGAACATATAGTGAATAATGTACTGGTTAAAATATACCAATTCCTAATTATCAAATGGAACTTTTTCGTCCATAATAGGTGGTAGTAGAAAGAGGTGTCGGTCGTGCCAAACAGAGTTTATATTAGCTTTTTACGATTGCCGCTCCTAGTCCGTATCTTAGTCATTGCCCTTCTGGTATTTCTATCATTTGGCATTTCCATTCACCTTTTAGAGCCTGAAACCTTTCCATCGATTTTCGATGGCATTTGGTGGGCAATTATCACTGCCTCGACGGTGGGCTACGGTGATTATGTCCCCCGCTCTTTCCTAGGCAGGCTTACAGCGCTCGTATTAATCTTGCTCGGAGTCGGTTTTGTCTCCTCCTATTTTGGGACCTTAGCAGCGGCTGCCGTTACCAAACAAGATGCCTTTTCTGAAGGCAGAATCCCCTTTAAAGGAACAGGCCATATCATTATTATCGGCTGGAACGAGCGATCAAGAGAGTTAATTCATAAGCTGACATGCGTTAACTTCCCGCAAATGATTGTCTTAATAGACGAAACGCTCGAAGCAAATCCGGTTAAATCGAGATTTGTTCATTTTATCCAGGGGAAAGGGCATGTAGATGAAACGATTCTCAAAAGTGATATCCAGCATGCCGAGAAGGTGCTGATTACCGCTGACCGGGGAAATGATGAACTCCAGGCGGACATGAATAGCATTTTAACGCTGCTGACGATTAAAGGCTTATGCACACAGGTAAAATGCATTGTGGAAATTTTAACGGCGGAGCAGGTAATTAACGCCTTTAGAGCAGGAGCAGACGAAGTAATTCAGTCCAATAAATTGACAAGTGTCTTTATGGTCAACAGTTTGCATTCAAATGGTGACGGGCTGTTATCAAACGTTGTCCATCAGTTACAGGATAGCAGATTGTCGTCTTTTATGGCGAAGGAAAAGGACATTGGAAAAAGTTTTGGGGAAGTATGCCAGAGGTTGTTAAATCAGGGCTTCCTCCTAATTGGCATTAAAAGAGGCGAGGATACCATACTTAATCCTGTTCATTCATTTACAGTTGAAGAAAACGACCAGTTATTAATATTTAAATAAAAGAGTGCTGATAATTTTCATATCAGCACTCTTTTTTAGTTTTTCTACAAGCGTTTTTCTAATTCTGCTTTCTTTTCTTCAAACCCAGGTTTTCCTAATAACGCAAACATATTAACCTTATAGGCCTCAACGCCTGGCTGATCGAATGGGTTGACACCAAGCAGGTAGCCGCTCATCGCACAGGCTTTTTCAAAGAAGTAGGCAAGGTAGCCAAATGTATATTCATCCATCGCTGGAATCGTAACAATGAGGTTTGGCACGCCGCCATCGGTATGGGCAAGCATCGTTCCTTCAAATGCTTTATTGTTTACAAAGTCTAGCGATTTTCCGGCTAGATAATTGAGACCATCCAAGTCTGTTTCAACTGCTTCAATCGTTAGCTCACGGCGGGGCTTTTCAACCTTGATAATCGTTTCAAACAAATCGCGCCGTCCTTCTTGAACATATTGACCAAGCGAATGAAGGTCTGTCGAGAAGTTGGCTGAAGCTGGGAAAATACCTTTTTGATCTTTGCCTTCGCTTTCTCCGAACAGCTGCTTCCACCATTCTGAAAAATACTGCAGGCCTGGCTCATAGTTAATCAGCATTTCGATGGTTTTGCCTTTATTATAGAGCGCATTTCTAACAGCCGCATATTGGTAGGCGAGGTTATCTTCAAGCTCTGAATGACCGAAGTCTTCTTGGGCCTTTGCAGCCCCCGTCATCATTTTTTCAATGTCTGCACCGCTAACAGCAATTGGCAGTAATCCAACAGCTGTTAAAACCGAGTATCGGCCGCCGATATCATCGGCAATCACAAAGGTTTCGTAGCCTTCTTCGTTGGATAATGTTTTTAAGGCACCTCTTGCTTTGTCTGTTGTCGCATAAATTCGTTTGCGCGCTTCCTTTACGCCGTATTTTTCCTCAAGCAGCTTGCGGAAAATCCGGAAGGCAATCGCTGGTTCTGTTGTCGTCCCTGATTTCGAGATGACGTTGATGGAGAAATCCTTGCCATCAAGGAGGTCGATTACATCACTCATATAAGATGAGCTAATATTGTTGCCGACAAAAATGATTTGCGGCGTTTTCCGTTTTTCTTTCGGAAGGGCATTATAGAAGCTATGCTGCAGCATTTCAATCGCCGCTCTTGCCCCTAGATAGGAACCGCCAATCCCAATCACAAGGAGAACATCGGAATCAGCTTTGATTTTTTCAGCTGACTTTTGAATGCGTGAGAATTCTTCTTTGTCATAGTTTGTTGGCAGGTCAATCCAACCTAAAAAGTCGCTCCCTGCGCCTGTTTGCTCATGTAAAGAATGATGGGCAACCTTAACAGCATCTCGTAAATATGTAAGTTCATGTTCCCCAAAGAAAGTAAGGGCTTTCGAGTAATCAAAACGAACGTGTGTCATGTATGATCCTCCATAAATTTATTTTCACTACCACTTTATCGAAAGACGGACGGAATATCAAGAAAGGTCAACTCATGAAAGCGAACCCATTTTAGACAAATTTTTTTCTTTTATAACGAAGCCCGATAAATTGCTAAACAATCCTCACGATTCAGCTTTTTAAAATTCCCAAATTCGCCGTTTGCCATTGCCCGATCGGCCATCAACGCAAGCTTCTGGTCATCAATATCATAATCCGCTAACCGAGCTGGCGCCTCGATGCTGTTCCAGAATTCTCGTAATTTGCTAATTCCTTCACGACCTGCTTCTTCCGCACTTTTCCCTTTAGGGTCAACTCCAAAGACTCTGACCGCTAACTGCTGAAAACGTTCTGGTTTGATGCTTAAGTTATGCTCCATCCAGTGCGGGAATAAAATAGCAAGACCGCCGCCATGCGGGATGTCGTAGACTGCGGATACTGCGTGCTCTAGGTTATGAGTCGCCCAATCGCCGCGATAACCCATATTTAAAATCCCGTTTAACGCCATCGTGCCGCTGTAAAGAATCGTTGCCCGGTGTTGATAGTTTTCAAGGTCTGCCAGTAATTTAGGCGCCGTTTCCATCACGGTGGTGAGCAATGATTCACACATACGGTCCTGAAAATCGGTATTCTCTTCGAGGTGAAAATAGTGTTCAAGCACATGCGACATCATATCGACGATTCCATAAATCGTTTGGTTTCTTGGGACTGTGAACGTATTAACGGGATCTAAAATAGAGAATTTCGGAAATGTCACAGCGCTTCCCCAGCCGTATTTTTCGTTTGTTTCCCAATTCGTAATGACCGAGCCGGCATTCATTTCTGAACCAGTTGCAGCAAGTGTCAACACGGTGCCAAAAGGCAGCGCATCATAAGCGAACGCTTTTTTTACGACTAAATCCCAGGCATCCCCATCATATTTCGCACCCGCTGCGATTAATTTAGTACAATCGATGACACTTCCACCGCCAACGGCTAGAAGGAATTCAATTCCTTCTTGTTTACAGATTTCTACCCCTTTGCGGGCCGTAGAAATGCGCGGATTTGGCTCAACCCCGGACAGTTCAAACACTTCGGCACCGATTTCCCCCAAAAGTCCGATAACCTGATCATAAAGACCGCTTCGTTTAATACTGCCGCCGCCATAAACAAGCAAAACCTTTTTCCCGTAAAAAGAAACTTCTTTTTTCAATTGCTCGAGCTGGTCTTTTCCAAAAATCAATTTAGTGGGATTCAAAAAAGTGAAATTTTGCAAAATAAACACCATCCTTTTCACTTTTCATTATTATGTATTTGAAATTGTTTTGCAAAAATCATGATTTCATATTTAAAAAACCCCCGCATCAATGATGCAAGGATTTCAATTAAGCCCAGCCTCGAAATAAGGAGGCCTCTGCCATTTTTCTAACACCAACCATGTATGCGGCTAACCGCATGCTGATATTGCGGGATTCGGCCAAGTCATAAACATCATTGAATGATTTGACGAGCCTTTCTCGTAATTTCACGGCTATTTCCTCTTCCGTCCAATAATATCCTTGGTTATTTTGAACCCACTCGAAATAGGAAACGGTGACGCCGCCCGCACCGGCAAGCACATCGGGGACCAACAAAATCCCGCGTTCTGTGAGAATTTTGGTCGCTTCCAGCGTCGTCGGACCGTTTGCTGCTTCCGTTACAATTCTTGCTTTGATGCTGCCTGCATTTTCGGCGGTAATTTGGTTAGAAACAGCAGCCGGTACTAAAATATCACAGTCGTGCTCAAGCAATTCTTGATTCGTTATCGCACCCTCAAATAATGTGGTCACTGTACCAAAGCTGTCACGGCGGTCGAGCAAATAATTAATATCCAAGCCATCTGGATGATAAATTGCTCCATACACATCTGAAATCCCAACTATTATCCCTCCTGAATCATGGAGAAATTTAGCGATGTAGCCGCCGGCATTTCCAAAGCCTTGGATGATCACACGCGCACCTTTCAACTGAATTCCGCGCTTTTTTGCCGCTTCTTCGATACAAATGGTTACACCCTTAGCCCCTGCTTTTTCCCGGCCCTCAGAGCCTCCAAGCACGAGCGGCTTCCCTGTGATAAAGCCTGGGGAGTCGTTTTGACGTAGAGAGCTGTATTCATCCAGCATCCAGGCCATAATCTGCGAGTTTGTATACATATCCGGTGCCGGGATATCCTTGACTGGTCCAACAATTTGGCTGATAGATCGGACATAGCCGCGGCTTAAACGTTCAAGCTCACCAAATGACATGGTGCGCGGGTTACAGATAATTCCGCCCTTTCCTCCACCGAAAGGTAAATCCGCAATGCCGCATTTTAGACTCATCCACATCGATAACGCCATTATTTCATCAACATTGATCCGCGGATGAAAGCGAACACCGCCCATTGTCGGTCCAACCGCATCATTATGCTGGGCCCTGAACCCGGTGAAGATTTTTGTAGAGCCGTCATCCATCCGGACAGGAATCCTGACACAAAATGTCCGAATAGGTTCTGCTAATAAATGATACATCTCCTCGTTGTAGCCCAGTTTATTTAACGCATCATGAATAACGATCTGTGTTGATGTAAGAAGGTTTAACATCTCTTGTTTCTTGTCATCTCCATCAGTAGTCCCCATTTTGGCACCCCTAGTTATTTTTCATCCTAATACTTTGTTAATCCGCTTAATCGCCCAATCCAACACTTCTTAAATGTTATGTACAATTCTATTGTAGCCGAGCCTGAAAAAAGAATGAACCCTTTTTATTTCAAAAATAAAAAAGCCTGGGGCAACCTACAATAAATTGCAGGGCCAAGGCTTTTAGAAATATTACTTTTTAATTAAATCTTCCCGCTGTGACTGGTCAATCCACTCTTGAAGCTTATCTTTTAATGTATTAAATCCTTGCTGGCCTTCAGCCTCAGGAATAATTGCTGCTGCTTGGCGCTTACGCGGCTTTTTAGCTTTAGTTACTTGTTGAACTGGGGCTTCTTCTGTGGCCCGAATTGAAAGACCAATTTTTCCTGCACCTTCATCCACTGATAATACCTTAACCTGTACTTCATCGCCCACTTTAAGATGTTCATTGATATCCTTCACATAGCCGTGCGTGATTTCTGAAATATGCACAAGTCCCTGTGTATTTTCATCTAAGGCAACGAATGCACCATATGGTTGAATTCCTGTAACTTTACCGGTTAATATACTTCCTGTTTCAATCTTTTCTGTCATGTAAACACTCCTAAGTAAATGAATTATTAATCCCTTATATACGCATTAAAAGATTATATCACAATATATAGCTTTAGGCAAAAAAGCTTATCGCATCCAAAATAAGTTCTCCTCATTTGAACCAGAAAAATTGTCAGAGTTTCTTAACAAATTATTCACAGAACGAATAAAAAAACCCAACTATCCAATGATATACTAATAGTGAGTAAGTATCCTTTCTAAGAGAGGTGACCAGTATGAATTCAATCGGCCACACCATTAAAACTTCCCGTGAAATGCTAAAAATGACCCAGCAGGAGCTGGCTCAAAAGGTTAGAGTGGGAACACATACGATCGAGAAATATGAATCTGGGGAACAAATTCCAAGCACTCAGACAATCATGAAATTGTCTACTGTTCTAGATATCCCTGCATCTGAGTTATTGAAGTACAATCAGGTTCATACATCCTCCACTTCTACGGACCATATTTGAAAAAGTCACTTTAGCTTAAAAGCGGTAAATTGTACCGCTTTTTTTATTTTTTCTTCATTCTTTTGTATAGAACCATAAAAATGTGGAAAACCTTATATCATAATGCTTTCTAGTATTCCCCCTTTTTTGAAGTGGACAGCCCAAATGGGTATGTTCACTTTTTTTGCATTGGCTGTGTTAAAAGTGAATGTTGATTTCCATTCCAGGCGCTTCGCTTTCCGCGGGGCGGGCGGTGAGCCTCCTCGGCGCTAAAGCGCCTGCGGGGTCTCACCTGTCCCGCTGCTCCCGCAGGAGTCTCGCGCCTTCCACTCCAATCAACATTGTGCTTTAACACAGCCTTTGCATTAAATAGAACAAGTTTCGTTCTCTTTGATGGCTAATAATTCAGCCGCAATTTTCACACAGTCATGGAGTGGAATCAGTTTTTCAAATGAAAATTCATAAATGGTTTGGATTCTCTTGGCCAGCTTTGGACAATCATTCAGTTCATGCAGCGCCTGAATCACATCAGCAATTTCCGTTTCATAGCTGCCGTTTTTCAGTTGAAAGGGATCCCATTCATTTAAAACATCAACATATTGCAAATTAGTTTGAATTTCTTTTCGCATATATTTTAGCTCCTATTATTGTTACATTTGATGAAAATATTCTATCATACAAAACGGTCACATAGAGTGGTTCTATGTGACCCGAAACCATGAAAAAAGACGAGCTAGCTCGTCTTTTTGATTATTTTTCCAGCCATTCGGTATGGAAGGTTCCTTCCCGGTCCACCCTTTGATACGTATGGGCTCCGAAATAGTCTCTTTGGGCTTGGAGTAAGTTGGCAGGCAGAACCTCTGAGCGGTAGCTGTCATAATAAGCAAGTGCGCTGGAAAGACCAGGCACCGGTATGCCTGCTTTAATCGCAATGGATACTACTTCTCTTGCGGCATCCTGATAGTCGGCAACAATTGCTTGAAAATAGGAATCCATTAATAAATTGTCTAAGTCTGGATTACGGTCGTAGGCTTCCTTAATATTTTGCAGGAAGGCTGCCCGAATAATACAGCCGCCGCGGAAAATCATCGCAATTTCTCCCGGTTTTAAGTTCCAATCATATTCTTCCGAAGCCTTTTTCAATTGTGCAAAGCCTTGTGCATAAGAAATAATCTTACTTAGATACAAGGTTTTTCGAATCAGCTCAATAAACTCTTGCTTATCGCCGGCAAATTCATTCGCAGCCGGGCCCCTTAATACCTTGCTTGCACGCACGCGTTCATCCTTCATCGCCGATAAAAAGCGGGAGAAAACAGATTCTGTAATAATCGACAGCGGAACACCTAAATCAAGTGAACTTTGACTTGTCCATTTTCCAGTCCCTTTTTGCCCGGCTGTATCAAGAATGACATCCACTAACGGCTTCCCTGTTTCTGAATCTATTTTTGTAAAAATATCGGCCGTTATTTCAATTAAATAGCTGTCAAGCTCCCCTTGATTCCATTCTTTAAACACTTCATGAAGTTCTTCAACAGACAAACCAAGCAGATCTCTCATTAAATGATAGGACTCGCAAATTAACTGCATATCACTATACTCAATGCCGTTATGTACCATTTTCACATAGTGCCCGGCCCCATTTGGACCAATATATGTACAGCATGGATCTCCATTTACCTTAGCAGAGATAGCCGTTAACAACGGGCCGACAGCATCGTACGCTTCCTTTTGCCCGCTTGGCATGATTGACGGGCCTGTCAGCGCCCCTTCTTCTCCTCCCGAAACTCCGGCACCGATAAATAGAATTCCCTTTTCAGCAAGTTCCTTATTTCTTCGGATTGTATCTTGATAGAAGCTGTTTCCGCCATCAATTAGGATATCGCCTTTATCTAAATGAGGCAGCAGGGATTCAATTGCTTTATCGGTAATGGCTCCGGCATTCACCATTAATAATATTTTTCGCGGACTTTCTAACGATTGCACAAAATCTACAATATTTGTCGTGCCAACTAACTTTTTCCCTTTATTATTTTCGACAACTTCATTTACTTTCTCTGCTGATAGGTCGTACACAGAAACTGGGAAGCCTTTGCTTTCAAAATTTAAGGCCAAACTTCTTCCCATTACTCCAACACCCACGACTCCAACTTGTTGTTTTTCCACTCTAAATCATCCCTTCATGGTGTTAAAAAATCAACTTAGCTTTATTATATATGAAAATTAATTAAACTCCACTTTGTTGAACCATTTCCATTTTAAAAAAGGCAATCCAGTGAACATGGTCTGTTATTTGCCCAGCGTTATCTTCATTTCTAGTTCCAGAAAACGCTCGAGCATTTCCCGGCCTGTCATTAGTGCTTCACCGCCGCCTTGGGCAAAAGAGTCATTCCCGCCGCCCTTACCATTTATTAGTGGGAGAGCCGCTCCAAGCACTGATTTCATATTTTCCGTCCGGGCTTGTCCCCGCGCACAAACGAGCTGGAGACGATTTTCATTTTCGGAAACAAAGAAAACCATTGTTTTGTCATCTTCGGCGATGATGATTCGAGCTAGCTTCTGAAGCGCTTGAATCGTCCGATTTTGAAACACTTCACACACAAGCCCGTTCTCATTTTTCGCAAGTAATTCTCTTGCTTCAAATGTAAGTAATTGTTGTTGGTTATGATCCAGTTCCTTCTCCAATGCCTTTCCCTGCTCAACAAGCCGGCTGACAGCATGAATCATTCCTGATTCTGGGGCATTTAAGAGCTTTGTTAACTCAAGCAGCATTTTTTGTTTTTGGTCAAACTGTTTTAAGACCCGCTCGCCGCAGACAAATTGGACACGGATGTTTTTCCTTTGCCGTTCCCATTCCAATATTTTAATTGCCCTTACCTCGCCCGTCACCTTCGGATGTGTCCCGCCGCAGCCGTTATAATCGAAGTCAGGAATCATCACCAGCCTGATATTATCTTTCACCTTTGTTTCTTTTCGTAATGAATAGTGGGATAGCTCATCTTCTGTTACCCATTTTGTTTCAATCGGCCGGTTTTCCAAAATAATTTGATTCGCGAGGTCCTCTACACGCTTTACATCCTGTTCAGACAATGTCTCAGTCGCTAAATCAATCGTTACGATTTCTTCACCTAAGTGAAAGCCGACTGTCTTATAATCGAGTAATTCTTCGAACGCCGCAGAAAGGATATGCTGGCCGGCATGCTGCTGCATATGATCAAAGCGCCGTTGCCAATCAAGCACCCCCCTTACATTATTGATGTTCGTTAATTGCCCTTCAAGGTAATGCCGAATTTCCCCCTCGATTTCTTCCACATTTACGACCTTTATATTTTCGATCGTACCCAGATCGTGGGGCTGTCCGCCGCCAGTTGGATAGAAGGCAGTTTGATTTAACACCACATACCATTTCCCTGAATGATCCTTTTCTTGTTTATCCACCTTCGCTGTAAAAGTAGTTATGTAAGCATCCTGATAATATAATTTGTTTTCCATTGTCTGTGCACTCCTATTTGTCTCCAGTATTCTTTCATTCTATTTTCTTGAAAAAAATAAGATAAATCAAGGAAAGGCGTAAAAAGTTAAAAACTGCTCCTTCATTCGAAGGAGCAGCCGGCATGACAGGTAATACTTACTTGTTTTCTTTTCTCGGCATTTGACCTTGTCCAGCTTGTGGCATTCCGCCCATACCTTGAGGGTAACCTGTATGTGGATAACCAGTCATTCCTGGATAGCCACCATGGTGATAATGCCCATATTGTGGGTATCCCCCCATATGAGGATAACCTGTGTGCGGATACCCTCCCATTTGTGGATAGCCTGTTTGCGGATATCCACCCATTTGTGGATAGCCTCCCATTTGTGGATATCCACCCGTCATTTGGGGGTAGCCCATTTGTTGGCCAAATTGTCCTGGGAATCCGCCCGGAAATTGTCGTTCTGTCATGATATCGCCTCCTAAAAGTCTCAAGATAGTGTATGTCTCCCTAATTGGATAAGCTTAGATTTTTACCCATAGATGCGATATAAATTCTGATAAAATAAAAAAATAGACTATCCCATTGGAGACAGCCTTTTCGTTCCTATTTATTTTCATCCTGAGCTTTCCGCTGTTGGCCTGCTTTATTTTTATCTTTGGAGATTTCACCACAGGCAATTCGCTTGCCTGAGTCTCCTGCGGGCTGGGTCATGCCGTCATCCTTTGTTTCGTCTACGACAATCGATGTGCCTTCTTTTGTTAAAACCGATTTTTTCCCGTCTTTCAAGGTGACATTGGGTGCCATTAAATCCGCCTTAACGGAGCCGTCATCGCCAACAATTAAATTCGGCAAGTCACCGGCATGGGCACCTTTTGGATGCAGAAGTCCATGCTCCTTTTTTTCAGGATTAAAATGGTTCCCCGCAGACTTGAAATCTGGTGCCAGGCATTTTCCCTTTTCATGAATATGTATCGCATGTTCGCCAGGTGGCAGTCCCTTCAAATTTACCGTCATCTTGATACCGCTGGACTGTTCAGCCAGTTCTACCGTCCCGAGTGAATCACCAACAGCATTAAACATTTCCACATCGATCTTTTTCACATTCTTTTCCATACATCCAGATAGCAAAATCAGTGGAATCATCATCCAGCTTTTCTTCATCTCTATTCCCCCCACTAAAGACAATTTGCCTTTAGTATGGACCAATGCCCCTTCACCTATTCCGTTAAGGTCGAAGGACAAAAAAAAGAACAGCTTCTTGTTAACTGTTCTTTGGTGTTTGTTCTTGATTTTTTAATTGTTCTTCCAATTCCTTCGCCTTTTGTGCCTCACGTTTTGAATATTTTATGATGAAGCGCATCGTGAAAACAGCAGCAATCATAAAGATTGTTAGGCTGATAACAGCTGGAATATACTCAGATTTATCTTCCGGAAAGTATAGAAACAAGGAAAGTACGGATGGTAGGAACATTTTTCTTCTCCCTTTCTTTAAAGGAACTGCTCAATTTATAATTATAGCAAGAAATAATGCTTCCTACCAATGAATCATTCCGAGACCGCCCGCTTATTTTAACACTTTAATCTTTTTAATGATGACATCTTGTTCCGGTTTATCTTGCGCACCTACTGGCGTGTCTGCAATCTTATCAACGATATCCATTCCCTCAATCACTTGGCCAAAAACAGTATGCTTGTGGTCAAGCCATGGAGTTCCGCCATTCTCATCATATGCCTCAATAATTTCCTTAGGGAATCCTGCCTGCTCCATTTGTGACTTCATCGAAGGATCAAGGCTGGTACTTTGGACGATGAAAAACTGGCTTCCGTTTGTATTTGAACCCGAATTAGCCATTGACAAGGCACCGCGCAGATTATAAAGATTTCTCGAGAATTCGTCTTCAAATGGTTTTCCCCAAATGCTCTCACCGCCTGTGCCGTTGCCATTCGGGTCCCCGCCTTGAATCATGAAATCTTTAATGACTCGATGAAATAGGAGTCCGTCATAATATCCATCTTCACTATGCTTTACAAAGTTCTCCACTGCCTTTGGTGCATATTCAGGGAATAATTTAATTTTAATGTTTCCCATCGATGTTTCCATTTCAACGAGTTTCTCATTTTCGGATACTTCTGTGGAAAGCTGAGGATAGACTCCATTGCTCACTTCTTTGTCCCCTTCCTTCTGTTCTGTTTTTGGCGCAGCAGTTTTTGGTTTTGCCTCTTCCTTCTTCGAGCTTGTCCCACATGCTGTCAAGACGAAAACAATTGTCAATAATGCAAATAGTATTTGCCATTTCTTTCTCATAATATATCATCCCTCCATTTTTCCACTTTAATCGAAATAAAAATTTTTTGCACTATGTTTTTAATTTAGACTATTTCATATTAAAATGAAAGAAACAATAGTAGAAAAATTTCAGACAGGAGTGGTTTTGTTGGCGGAATTGCAGGTTGGTGAAAGGGTCACAGGAATCTATAAGACAGGTAAATATATTGGAGAAATAACCGAGGTACGCCCGCAGCATTATTTAGTCAGAGTCCTAGCGGTCGTTAAACATCCAATGCAGGGCGATTTGCACAGCCCTAAAGATGCAGATGTACTTTTTTTTCACGAAAGACGTGCCCTCAGCTTTCGGGAGCAGGCCAATATTCCAAAACAAATGGTCAAACAATTCGAGAATGAAATCCCTGACTATCAGGAATCCTTAAAGCAGGCTGTTGAAAAAATGAAAGCTGAACTGACGGTGACCGGATCGCAATGGGCTGAAATGAGCCTAAATGCACTTAAAACACTGGAGAAAGATTATAAATTTAATTAACATAAAAGGCCAAATCATTTATAGTGATTTGGCCTTTTATGCGAATTCATTTAATAGCTTGGAAAAGTCAATTCGATCACCAATCGTTGTTGGTTCTGGCTTTTCTAAATAGCGTTTATCCTTTTCAACGAGTTTAAATATATTATAGGTAGTCAAGGCATCATCGAGTGCTCGGTGATGTCTGCCTGTCCCCTCTTTTCCATATTCCTGTACTGCCTTCCACAAGCCTGTTTGATTTTGGTCCCCAAAAAACCGTTTATACTCCATTGATAAATCGATCTCTTTGGCGTTATTAAATGGAAAAGCAACGCCCGCTACTAAGCAATTATGCCTTAGTACCTTCATATCCATATTTCCCCAAGTAACAATGGACGTCTCATACTGATCTTTATTGAATTCCTCTAACTTTTTAATTAATTCATAAATCGACATCCCTTTGTCAACCTGCTGCTGTGAAATATGTAAGAATGATTTACAGCGTTCTGATAGTTTCAGAAATTTACGTGGAGTAACAAAGGATGAAAATTGCTCGGTAACCTGATCGTCGACAACCGCAACAATTCCGACCTCGATTATTTCCGGGAAAAACTCCTTCATTCGAATATTTCGTTCAGGCATCGTAAACTCAAAATCAATAAATAAATATTGCCGCCTTGCCTTCATCATTTCACCACCTTTACTTTTTACTTCTTATTCCATTATATAAAGAAACCTGTACAAAAAATTGTGCTATTTGGCTATTTTTTTATTTATTAAATTATAACATGAATTGGAAAGAAATTTTTTAAATTTTTCAATAATATCTAAGAAAACTCGCCGACTGGCGAGACCGTTAGGGCGAAGACAGAGGCGTAGTTGCACTTATGCCTGATTGGAAAGTTATACTTTCCTATCGGCTAAAAAAGTGGAGGATATTTCCCCCACCCGGGTCTTAAATAATCGTTATTTTCTCAATTGAATGACGGCCATTGTGCAGCGCGAAACACAGATAAGGCGGTCTGTCTCATCGGTAATTTTGATATCCCAAACCATTGTTGATTTCCCTTGATGAAGCACCGTGCCAACTGCCTTAACTATCCCGTCTGTTTTAGGGCGGACATGATTAGCGTTGATCTCAAGTCCCGCAACAGCTTCTGTTTCTTTATTAACCAACTCATAGGCGCCAACACTTGCAACCGTCTCAGCAAGAGCAACAGAGGCACCGCCGTGCAGTAAACCGAATGGTTGCTTTGTTCGGCCGTCGACTGGCATAGTAGCAATGACTTTCCCTTCCTCCACATGGGTAACCTCAATTCCGAGTGCTTCAATTAATGTATCTTTAATCATTCCTATCCCTCCGTTATGTATATTGACCTCACCTTTTACCTATTCTTCTTTTTACTTGAATATCCTTTTAATTAAAGCCTTTTATTAGAAAAAAACAGCCACAAGAGCTGTTTTTAACTTTGTTATTAATAATACCCTGGATAGCCCATCGGAGGATAGCCAGGTGGAGGGTAGCCATATACGGGATAGCCGTAAAATGGGCGAGATGCAAAAGAAGCACCTATCCCCCCTCCCAATAGACCGCCTAAAAAGCTAAGCCCTCCAATGGCCAATGGCCAACCTAGAAAACCGATAAATCTTTGATCATGTACCGGGTATGCACTTCGATATGGGTACATGCCGCATTACCTCCTTTTTCTGCGATACTTGCCTACACTATTTCATATGCGAAAAGAAGGTGGTTTGAGTGGGCATTCAAACAGAAAACCTCCGGAATAAGTCCGGAGGCACAACATTATTCTTTTATTGGTTCAAACCGTTCAACAAAGAGGGCAAGTGTACGGGTCATGACGCCTGTCGCCCCTGCAGGACCAAGGTCATATGCTTTTGAAGTGACAGCTGTCCCGGCGATATCTAAATGAACCCATGGAGTTCCCTCGGCAAATTCACCAATGAAAGCGCCAGCGACAAGCGCATGGCCTTCGCTTCCAGGAGAGTTATTTAAATCGGCCACTTTACTGTTTCGAACCCGCTCTTTTTCACTCTCAAATAATGGCAATAGCCACATTTGCTCGCCCGCTTCCATCGAAGCCTCCAAAACCTGTTCATACAATGATTCATGATTGGTCATCGCTCCAGTGGTATGCAAACCGAGTGCAGTAATGACGCCGCCTGTTAAGGTTGCCACATCGACTAAATAATCCGCCCCGTGATGCTTCGCATAGGTAACCGCATCCGCTAACACAAGCCGTCCTTCAGCATCGGTGTTTAATACTTCAATCGTTTTCCCACTCATCGATGTGATAACATCATCGGGCTTAAATGCGCCTCCACTGATCATATTGTCGGTAGACGGAATAACGGCAACGACATTTTGCTCTGGCCGAGTCTCGCCGATAATTTCCATCGCACCAAGAACAGCTGCAGCTCCGCCCATGTCCGTTTTCATTCCGACAATTCCCGCTTTTGTTTTAATCGAGTAACCGCCCGTATCAAAGGTGATTCCTTTTCCGACCAGACCGATGACATCTTTCCATTCATCTTTCCCCTGATATTTCAGTACAATCATCTTAGGTGGCTCTGAGGAACCCTGATTGACCGCAAGGAACGCACCCATTCCGAGCTTTTCTATCTCAGCTTTTTCTAAAATTTCAACTTCAAAATCATACTTAGCGCCTAGTTCTCTTGCATAGTTGGCCATATCTGTTGCTGTTAGCATATTTCCAGGAGTGTTGACAAGTGTCCGAGCCGAATTTGCCGCCTTCCCAAAGGCATAGCCAACGGATAGAGACACTTGCACATCGTCTTCAGCAAACATTTCACTATAAACGTTAAGGTGCTCCAGCCTTTTCTCCGGTTCATTTGATTTCTGCTTATAGCCTTCAAATTGGTAGGTTGAAAGCGCCCAAGCCTCACTTAGGGCATGGGCGGCATCAAAACCATCGAGTTCTTCTGTAATAAAGGAATCTAAATAAATGGCTGTTTCCTCAAGCTTACTTGCTGTAACGTTCTTAAACAGCTTACCAAACGCCTCTTTCAGCTTCTCAAAGGTTATGTCCTTTTCTTTTCCAAGACCGACAAACCAAACGCGTTTTGAACCGATTTTGCCAAAGCTATGTACCTTGCTAATACTTTTTAACTTTGCTGAAATATCCCCTGATTTGACTAGCTCTGTAAGCTGCCCGTCAAACTCGGCATCCAGTTTTGCAAGTGACCCGGCAAATTTCTCCGCTTTATCAAACAGACCGATAACCAATCCCTCATGTACATTTGCTAATTTAAAATCTTTTTTAACCTCAAACATTTCCCTTCACCTCCGTGATATTCAAGTTTTATTATATCGAAAAGTCCCATTTATTTCGATAATCTAATTACTCTCCAAATACAACAGCAAATGAGGGAGCTTTGGCAAATCTCCCACCTCTTCAAACGCAACCCGATCAATTTTTTTCGGAAAAAGGCTAAGGCATTGTTCAATGAAAGGATAGACCCTTTCTAAATCTAATCCCCAAAACTTCGGGCGGTAGGCTTGCAGGTAGTCATGGGCTGTTTGCATCATCAACCTCGCGCCTTTTATATTTCCGTACTCATAATGGTAAATCGCCACACTCATTTGCAGAAGTCCCTTTAAAAATAAATTATCTTTATCGGTCATCCACATTTCTTCCAATAAATCGTGGCAAGTATAGTAGTCCCCTTCATTAAAGCTGACAAAAAACTCATAGTATTCGATTGGGTACTGTTCATCCATGATATCCCGTCCCCTCACAATGATTCATTTCTATTTTAAGGGAAACTGTATCTAAATGCTCGCGTCAAAATAAAAAACAGGCACACGACCTGTTTTTTACCTTTTTTCTGAGCTAATATACTGTTGACGAAAGACCTGCATCGCTTTATCTTCATTTAACGCTTTAAGTGTTTCCTCTGATAGTTTTCCATTTCCTTTTTCCACTACATAAACATCCAAATTTCTTTTACCCCATTTATTATATACATCTTCAACGGTTTCATAATAAAGGTCCAGTCTGTCACCCTTAATTGCCCCCCCTTTATCAGCAACCACTCCATAGCCGTATCCTGGGATAAACAGGATGGTACCAATCGGAAAAACAGTTAAATCTGCAGCAACCGTCGAAAATAAATCACGCTTCACTTTTACACCCGAGTAGGTGATTCCATACTCCGGATGACCTTTGGTTTTTCCAGTCGATTCAATTCCCGCTGTATAGCCCGTAGCCGTAACCGTATGTTTAGGATACTTAGACCAATCAATCGACTCCTCTAATGAGGGTTGTGTTCCGGAAACAGTTTTGTTTGCCGAAACCAGCGCTGTAATATGGCTAATGAGCAATTGGGCATTGACCCCAGAAATGGATTGGAAGGTTGCGAATAATGCCATCATGAAGAGGCAGACCATCGCAAACCGCTTTGTCCAATTTTTTAAATGATTCATTGAAATTTTCACTCCTCCCAAAATATTCATTCCCAAGCTACAGGGAATTATTCAAAAAAGGAGGAAAGAAATTTGTTCAAAAATAAAAAAAAGACTCATTACCCAAAAGGGAACAAGTCTTAAAACATTTGATAGCCGTTTTTTCGTAACAGTTTGATTGTTAAACCTGCTGCGATGGCACCGGCAAATCCGCTCGCCAAAATGAGGATATCGGCCGTCGCTAATGAGCTGAACCGTTGCCCGAGTTCAATAAAGGATGTTTTACTGTTTGTAAAATATTCACTAAAACTTACTTTATCCACGATTAAAATCGCAACTATAGGATAAACTATCGCCATAACCCATGACATTCTTAACAGCATATTTAAGATAAAGCCAATTCCAAAAAACAGCACAAAAAATAGGACAATCGATATAATTAAGACCACAATGCTCATTTGCATTGAAATTCCCCCTTTATCCATCAACAAATAGTGTACTTAATGTCGAAAGGGGAGTCAATATTAACTGCTTTTTGCAAAAAAAAATAGCCTCTCGAAATCAATTCGAAGAAGCAGTTATAACTGTTTCATTAATCCTTTTTCTTTCCTGAGCCCCCGCAGCAGGAACAAGTTTCTGATCCTCCAAGCACCAATTGGAAATAGCCCGTTCCTGAACAATAATCACAATTTTTAGTATCCAAACCCTGCCCTTTCATTTCCATCATCCCCTCATTTTATTAACTTAATATTCTGATAATATCAAGGATTTTGGAAAAAGAAAAGAGCTAAAAATGCGCAAATTCACGAAGGAAAGCGGATACATTATAAGTTTTCTTTCATTATCGAAGCGTTACTTTAATTTCTAAAAATTACAAAAAAATTTTTAAAAAACAAAAAGGACTGGGAATCTCCCGTCCTTTTTGCATAATCTAGCTTAAAAAATCTTAAATTTCCCTTTTTTCACGACTAGACCCACTCCGCCGATCATGAAAAGAGAGCGGTTATCGACCACTTTCTTCATAAAGGAAGCTTTTGCTCCGGTTATTTTTTTACCAAAAACAACACCGATAGCATCATCTTCACCTAAGGAGCAAACCGTACCTTTATTATCAAACGTAAACGTCTCTAACTCTGTTTTATTACGAATCAACGCAGCGATATTGCGGGCAACAACCTCGCCTTGCTGCATGGCAATTTGAGCGGTCGGAGGATATGGGCGATTGATTTCTTCATTAATAACAAGCGAACTGTCACCAATAATGAAAACATCGTCAAATCCGGGAACGCGGAGATCTGGCTGTACTTTAACACGGCCTCTCATTGCTTCAAAACCTGATTTTTCAATAATCGAGTTACCACGTACCCCTGCTGCCCACACTACAGTGCCGGCTTTAATTTCACGTGGTTCTTCCTCAGCTTTTCCAACAATGATACTGTCTGGAGTACACTCCTTAATCGCTGTTCCGATTAAGAATTCCACGCCTTTACGTTCAAGCTGGGAAACCGCATAATTTACTAATTCCGGATCGAAACCAGGAAGTACGGTTGGTGCTGCTTCAACACAAATAATTTTCACTTTATGATAATCGACATCATATTCATGACATAATTCAGGGATTCTGTTCGTTAATTCACCAAGGAATTCAATTCCAGTAAAGCCAGCACCGCCAACAACAAGGACCAAACGATTATCGTTTTTCTCTTCTTCCATATTATAGGTAGCAAATTGATATTCGATGTGCTCACGCAATTGACGGGATGAATTCACATTGGTGATTCCAAATGCGTATTCCTTTAATCCTTTGATGCCGAATGTTTCCGGTTCGCCGCCAAGAGCAATCACAAGGTAGTCATATTCGACTTCACCTTTTTCTAAAATTACCTTTTTTCCTTCTTTATCAATCTCGACCACGGTATCTTGAACAAAATCAACCTTACTGCGGTCAATCACATCACGAATATCATAGCGAACCTTATCGTGATGGAGCGTACCAGCTGATGCCTCATGTAACCAAGTGGTTTCGTAATGGTAGTCATTTTTATTAATTAATACAATATCTGCTTCATTTACTCCGATTAACTTTTGCAACCGCACTGTGGTCATAAGACCGCCATAACCAGCACCGATAATAACAATTTTTGGCTTTCTCAAAGTGATCACTTCCACCTTTTTTAATATTTTTAGTAAATTCTCTTTTTCTTATCATCCACTGCTAAGACCATTTTTATTTTGCACTGCCGAAAAATGTATGTGAGATAATTCACGAATGGGTTCGAAGAAATTTCCAAATAGAAAAGCATACAGAAAACGACAGAGATATCATTGTATTATACAAATAAAAAAAGTAGAATTAACTTCCCAATCGTTCATTAAAATTTGCCTTTTTCGTCACAAAATCTTAACAATATATCCACATTACATCATATGCTACTTCTCCTCTATTTTCAAGTGATATATATAAATTATTTAACTTAAGAATATTGGCAACATTGACATTTCATTACGTTTATATTGATTATTTAATTTTTTTCCAATATGAAGAATTACCTATAAAGATGTGAGGTTTCTTTTATTTTGTGATATTATAGTGAGTGGAGTTTGTTACTACTATTGGGGGGATACGGAGTGCAAGAGAATCAAAAAGTTTATGACATTACCATCATCGGTGGCGGCCCTACCGGTCTATTTACTGCCTTTTACGGAGGAATGAGACAAGCATCGGTGAAAATCATTGAAAGCTTGCCACAGCTAGGCGGTCAATTGTCAGCGCTTTATCCGGAAAAATATATTTATGATGTTGCTGGTTTTCCCAAAATCCGCGCACAAGAATTGATAAATAATTTAAAAGAACAAATGGCTAAGTTTGAACCAGCTGTTGCTCTTGAGCAATCTGTTGAAAAGTTAGAACGACAAGAGGATGGAACATTTAAATTAACGACAAATTCAGAAGTGCATTATTCAAAAACGATTATTATTACGGCAGGGAATGGGGCATTCCAACCGCGCCGTTTAGAGCTTGAAAGTGCAGGTCAATATGAGAAGAAAAATCTATACTATTTTATTGAAGATTTAAATCAGTTTGCCGGTCAAAAAGTGGTTGTTTTTGGCGGCGGCGATTCTGCCGTTGACTGGGCATTAATGCTGGAGCCAATTGCCAAAAAGGTAACAATTGTTCACCGCAGAGATAAATTCCGTGCACATGAACATAGTGTGGAGAACTTGTATAATTCAAAAGTAGATGTAAAAACACCATATGTTCCTGCTGATTTGATTGGTGATGAAAATGGCAATATTAAGCAAGTCGTGCTTGGAAGTGTTAACGGAGAAAGCCAAGAAACGATTGATGTCGACGCTGTTATCTGTAACTACGGCTTTGTTTCGTCTCTTGGACCAATCAAGGAATGGGGACTGGAAATCGAAAAGAACTCGATTGTTGTAAATTCCAAAATGGAAACGAATACACCGGGAATTTATGCAGCAGGAGACATTTGCACATATGATGGTAAAGTGAAATTAATTGCTTGCGGCTTTGGTGAAGCGCCAACAGCTGTCAATAATGCGAAATCCTTTATCGATCCAAAAGCAAAAGTTCAGCCATTGCACAGTTCTTCTATGTTTGATAAATAATAGGTAAAGGCGCCCACTTCTGGACGCCTTTTATTTTTTGCGCTATTTGTCTAACATTCCTCTGGTGTTCCGGTTGCAGAGGCTGTTCGGAACGAAGAACCGCAGCCGCAAGATGCGATCGCATTAGGATTTTCGATGGTAAAGCCTCCTCCCATCATTGATTCTTTATAATCTATTTTCGTGCCTTGAAGAATCGCTGCACTCTCTTTATCAACGAGAACTTGAATCCCATACTGTTCAAAATGAAGGTCATCTTCGTTTACTTCATGGTCAAAGCCCATTCCATAGGATAAGCCGCTGCATCCGCCGCCCTTTACGCTGACACGTAAAAGCGCACCCTCTTCCTCATTATGCTTCATCATATCTTTAATTTGGAGTGACGCGGCTTCAGTTAAAATAACAACATCTTTACTCATCATGACTCCCCCTTTTAAGGCGTTTACTATAGTATATCACTTGATAGCCAGGACTCAACTGATTAGATTCTTACTAATAACATATGATAGCTATATAAAAAGGGAGCGGCGATGCTCCCTTTTCTTACTTATCTAGCTTCAGCGCCCAGGGGCTTCAGCTTTTATTAAAACATCGGATTCTCTTCAAGATATTCATAAATGTTGTCTACGAGTTCATCTGGTGTATTCCCGGTAACTACTTCACCATTCACAAGAGCGTAAAGTGTGACAGCACATTTTCCGCAGTATCCGAGACATCCATATTCAATAATATCCAAGTTAGGATCTTTTTGTAATTTTTCAAGTGCCCTTTGTGCACCATTTGCCAGATTGCTTATACAGAATTCAATGATAGGTTGAATCATTGCTTTCACCTCTCCACAAGTAATTATCCTACCCTATTTATTGTGGTTCGTCAATTAACATGTTTAGGTCTGCTTTGTCAAGAAAAGAGGGAAAAATGTTGTTATTTTGACACACTTTAGATATACTCTTATGTGGTAAACAAACGGGGTATAATACTACTATTATTTACAATTCTTTAAAACCGGACAAACAAAGGGGATTTTAAAAATGAAAAACCTTGTCATTCTTGGTGGTGGATATGGCGGGATGAAGATATTGAACGAACTTCTTCCCAACCACTTACCAGAGGACGTAACCATTACACTTATTGACCGCGTCCCATATCACTGCTTAAAAACCGAATACTATGCCTTAGCCGCTGGGACAATTTCCGACAAAGACATACGTGTTTCTTTTCCGGAACATTCTCGATTAGCTGTGAAATATGGAGAGGTAACAAGCATCGATACAAAGGATCGAAAGGTTATCCTAAAAGATGCTGAGCCGGTTGCCTTTGATGACCTTATCATTGGTCTTGGCTGTGAGGACAATTATCATGATGTTCCTGGTGCCGAACAATTCACTTACAGTATCCAAAGTATAGAAAAATCCCGGCGCACCTATTCAGTCTTAAACAATCTTGGACCTGGTTCAGTTGTGGCTATTGTCGGCGCTGGTTTAAGCGGTGTCGAGTTAGCGAGTGAATTAAGCGAAAGCCGTGAAGACCTAAATATCAAATTATTTGATCGGGGAAACCATATCCTTTCTGCCTTCCCGGAACGTTTAAGTAAATATGTTGAAAATTGGTTTGTAAGAAATAATGTCGAGATTATCAACAATTCTAATATCACCAAAGTGGAAGAAAATAAACTATATAATCACGATCAACCGATTGATTGTGATGTGATTGTTTGGACAGCAGGGATTCAAGCCAGTAAAATTGTCCGCGCTATGGATGGGGAAAAGGATCGCTCAGGACGGATGGTTATCTCCCCTCTCCATCATTTGCCTAATGACGAGCATATTTTTATTCTGGGGGACTGCGCAAGCCTTCCACATGCGCCAAGTGCTCAATTGGCTGAGGGACAGGCTGAGCAAATTGCCGAAGTCCTTAAGAGGCGCTGGAAAGGCGAAGCACCTCCCGCTTCCTTCCCGCAAATCAAATTAAAGGGAATTCTAGGTTCCCTTGGGAAAAAACATGGATTTGGGATGATGGCAGAGCGTCCGATTACAGGAAGGGTCGCCCGCTTACTAAAATCCGGTATATTGTGGATGTATAAATTTCATAAAGGATGATTTTATTTAAGCAAAAAGCATTCCAAATAATAATGGAATGCTTTTTGTTTTATATTGCTTTATATCCATATTTCTCAAGTTCTGCAAAGATCGTTTTAAGTCGCGGGTTGCCTTCGCCAACGACTTTTTCTTTAATGACGACAACGGGATAAAACATGTCTTCTTCTATTACCTTTTTAGCAAAATCAACCTTTTCACTCCCGCCAGACGGCTGATGAATATCAACATAGGTTATTTTAAAGGGCTGACTGGGGAACTTTCTGGCAATTGCCGCCTCCAGCCACTCATACGTTTCTTTGGATGATGGTAAATTCACACAGCTTGGGCATAGAATTTCTGCCCCGTAAAGAACAATTTCCACTTCCTGAACATTCATAAGACCATTCCTAACCTTTTTCTTCTATTTTATCTTATTTCAAACGTAAAAACTAAAAAAATGATTAAATTGGACAGCTTCCTAATTTCTGAGAATGGATTTTTACTGCCGTTGACATTATAATATAGATAGGAAAGGAGTCGATTAACATGGTAGAACAAGAAATGTTTGAGCAAGTTCAAGAAGTATTAGATAAATTGCGTCCATTTCTTCTTCGCGATGGCGGGGATTGCGAATTAGTAGATGTAGAGGATGGTATTGTTAAGCTCCGCTTATTAGGTGCGTGCGGAACCTGTCCAAGTTCAACGATCACATTAAAAGCAGGTATCGAGAGAGCTCTTCTAGAAGAAGTTCCTGGTGTTGTTGAAGTAGAACAAGTATTTTAATGAAAAGCGATTGCCATGACGGCAATCGCTTTTATTATTTTCAAGCTTTAACTAAGGGCATCCAATCTTTATTCACAAGTGTCTTCGGCTCTTTTCCTTCTAGGATCAAAGCGACATTATCGATACATAGCCCCATCATCGTGGTTCTCGTTTCGACACTAGCGCTGCCGATATGCGGAAGTGCAACGACATTGGAAAGCTTTAATAATGGATGACTGGAATCAATCGGTTCTTTGTCAAAAACATCAAGCCCTGCCCCGGCAATTTCTCCTGCCGCTAATGCCTCATACAATGCCTGTTCATCAACCACTGGACCTCTTGAAGCATTGATGAAAATAGCCGATTGTTTCATTTTTTGAAATACTTCACGAGTAAACATGTTTTTCGTTTCGGGGGTAAGCGGCGTTAGACAAACAATAAAGTCCGACTTTTCCACAAGCTCTTCAAACGGCAGGTAAACTGCCCCGAGCTCTTGCTCGGCCGCTGGTTTTCTCGTCCGGTTATGGTACAGGATGTTCATCTCAAAACCCGTGGCCCGCTTCGCCACCGTTTCGCCAATTTTCCCCATGCCAACAATACCAATGGTTTTATGGTGAATATCATGGCCAGCCAATAATAACGGGCTCCAACTTTTCCACTTGTCTTCTTTCACGAATTCCGCAGCCTCGACAATCCTTCGGGCCGTCGCCATCAATAAGCCGAACGTTAAATCGGCTGTTGTATCAGTTAATACATCAGGCGTATTACAAACCGCAATCCCTTCCCTGCTCGCGGTTTTTACATCAATATTGTCAAAACCAACAGCAAGGTTTGCTACAACCTTTAAATTTTTCCCCGCGGTTAAAATAGCTTCATCAATGGAATCAGCCAATACTGTCAACAAGGCATCGGCTTTTTTCGCCTCAGAAAGTAAGACGTCTCTTGGCACTGGAACATCGTCATGGTCCCACATTTTTACTTTAAAGTTTTGCAGTAGTGGATTAATTACTTCATCTGGAAGCTTTCGTGTTATATAAACGTAAGGCTTCATGCTGCGTTCACTTCCTTCTTCATCATCTTTGTCTACTTAATTTTACCATAAGTTTATTATTGACTCCTGCAAAACAGCTTGATTCGTCTCATCTTATTGAAAAAGCCATTCTAGCTGCGGTATATGGAGCCGTTTAACCGGCGCCCCTGACATTTGAAAGAATCCCGCCAAAAACCGTTCGTAGTCGCTTGACTGCCGTAAGATTTTACTTAAGCGTTCCTCTAATACCTTCCTATCCTGTTCTGAACGCGTAATATAATAACTTTCTATACAATCGAAGTAATGCAAGGGAAAGATTAATCGTGCATATAATAAACGCCACGAAAAGGGTGACAAGGGAGCAATCCTTTGGTACTCTGCAAAGAATTGCTTTAATTCAACATCGTATGTCTGGATATTGCGAAAATACCTCTCCCTCGTCCATTCCGCTAAATCACGGCTTCGATGATCAAACACCCAATCAAACGGGTTTTTAATCATATAATGACTGTATGGCCCCCATGTTTTTTTCATGAAACGTTCATGGCAAACGGTGCCGCCATCCGTTTCTAACGGTTCTTCATCCAGTTCTGTATCAACTAGATATTGAATCGCATTTTCTGTTAATCCCAGGTAATAGGGAAAGGAATCGATAAACATCCGTTCAAACTCATCTTCAGGTGTCTGAAAAAGGAGACCGCTCCAAACCCTTTCCATTTGCTCCAGCCGCTTTTCCCACAAGGCCTTCCATTGGCCAATCCTGCTTGACCTTTCGATTTGAAAAGGAACCCTCCTGCCGCGCTCATGGAATTTGGCGAGCTTCCGCCCTAATTTTATTTTCCGCTGTTCTTCGTTCTGTCGAACCGCTAACACGCAATATTTATTTTTTTCCCACTCCGCAATTAAAATACCCTCCTTGGTCGGCAAAAAGATCGGGACATTTTGATCCCCGTAATTTCTTAAATGTTCGGCCATTTTCCCAAGCTCGGCGATTTCCTCTTCTTCCCTACCGGACGGATTAGCAATTAAATACAGCCAGCCGTTTCCCCGCAGTGCATCAAAACGATCTAATTTCACATATTCCTCGACCGTGATTCCATATTGATTTTCAAGCATTTTCTGAAGCATCCAAGCCCCCACCTCTTCTTTATTCCTTTTCTATCTCAAGTATATGTATAGGCTTTTAAAAACTTGTTTCTTGGTGGTTTCTTTAGGAAAAGAATAACCGAGAAGAAATTGCATATGGGATCATTTTAGCGTATATATATAGTGTAAATAAAAGGAAAAGGTGATTGAAGAAATGGCAGAAGACAAAAAAGTGGACCTAACCGAAGAAACAGCACGCAGATGGCTGAAAGAGAGAGGCGTTGAAGTTCAGGACATCGCCGATTTAGTTTTCTTTTTGCAGGAAAAGTATCACGAAAACTTAAAGATGGAGGACTGTTTGGCGAACGTAGAACGGGTCCTTTCCAAACGTGAGGTACAAAACGCAATCATCACCGGAATCCAGCTTGATATGCTTGCTGAAAAAGGGATGTTAGAAGAACCGCTTCAATCGATTATCGGCAGCGATGAAAGCCTTTACGGGGTGGATGAAATCCTGGCCTTTTCTATTGTAAATGTTTACGGCTCCATCGGCTTTACCAATTACGGTTATATCGATAAACTAAAGCCCGGAATCCTAGCACATTTAAATGATAAATCAACTGGCGAGTGCCATACCTTTTTAGATGATATTGTCGGAGCAATAGCCGCTGCGGCCTCCAGCAGGCTGGCACACCGGGCAGCAAGAGCTGCAGAAGAAAAGAAATAAGAAGCAAAAAGGATGGGTGCTTTTTCCCCATCCTTTTCTTATATTTCCCACTGGTCTAATGTATCCACCGTATAAGTCGGCATCCGCTCGCAGCCGGCAAGCAATTCTTTTGTCGTTACACCGGTATGCACGAGTAATGTGTCCATTCCCGCATTCATCCCAGCTAAAATGTCGGTATCATAATAATCGCCGACCATCAGTGTCTCTTCTTTTGCTGTTCCTAGAACCTTTAAGGCCTGTTCCATAATAATGGACTCCGGTTTGCCGATAAAAATCGGGTTGGTCTGTGTAGATACGGCAATAACTGATGTTAGTGATCCATTCCCAGGCAGCAATCCTCTTTCCGTTGGGATGGCAATGTCGCCATTGGTGGAAATAAAGGTCGCTCCGTTACGGACTGCCAAGCAGGCAACGGCTAATTTTTCATAGCTGATGGAGCGGTCAATCCCTGTAACAACGTAGTCTGCATGCTCCCCGGCAAATTGCAATCCTTTTTCCGCTAGAGCCGTTCGGATTCCCTCTTCGCCAATACAATAAACCGTTGCGTCATTTTTACGTTCATAAATGTAGTTAGCGGTTGCCTGACTTGTTGTAAACACAAGCTTTTCTTCCGCCGGAATGTCAAAGCGGACGAGCTTTTCAGCTACCTGCGCCGGCGTTCGTGATGAATTGTTCGTTACAAATAAGTAAGGGATCCCCTTATCCCGGAGCTGCTTAACAAAATCAGAGGCTGCTTCAATCCGTTCTGTTCCCTTATACATCGTACCATCTAAATCAATTAAATAACCCTTATATTTTTTCAAAAAAAATCACTCCAATCAGCAGACACTCCGAATTTAGTTTTTAAACGCCGAAACAGGTCCTAATTCATTTGCAAGATAATCACGAACGTTTTCAGCAAAAGTCTTTAATTCATGAAGATTTCTCGAAAAATGGTCCTGCAGCTCGCTATGGTCAATCGTTATGTAATCGTGAACAAGTTTTTTTCGATATTGGATGATATGCTTTAAATTTTCCCCTGTTTGCGCTGAAACAACCTTTTCATCCATCAATATGTCAATTATGTCGTCATAGCTGCCGGGGTCTCGCATGATAAAACCATCAATCATCGCATTTCCAACATCTAAAACAGACTCGATCATCATTTGGCTCAAGCGTTCTAACGCTGCGTGTTCAAGTGGTGTTGACCAAGCTGTTTGGTCTTTGAAGAGAGTGATTTGTTTTTCTAAGTAAATTAAGATTGCTTCAATTTTTTCCCTATCAACAAAATACATGATACCGCTTCCTCCATTCTAAGTTGCAATACTATTTATCAGCGCGGTTGGCCGTGCATAGAAATAACCCTGTGCTAGATCAACATTATTTCGTGTCAAAACGGCTACCACTAATGAACCGGCCTCTCTGGCGATTAACATTAATCCTTTTAACATCGATTCTTTGATTGAATTCTTATCAATATTCTGAATGACAGATCGGTCAATTTTAATAATATCGGGCATGATTTCACTAATGATGCTTAAACTAGAATAGCCTGCCCCTGTATCATCCATGGCAATTCGGAACCCCATTAATCTTAACATTTTGAGATTATAAATGAAATTCTTTAAGCCTTCGATTGAATCATTCTCGGTCACTTCAAAGGTTATTTGCTTCGGTGAAATTCCTTTATATTGCTGCATGATTGTTTTCAAGTCACGGGTAAAGCGAATATTCCCGAGCGTCATCGGTGTACAATTGACAAAGATGTCCTGCCGGCATTTTGTCGCCTTTATTTGACTGAAAACCCTTTCAATGACTATCATTTCAAGTTCATAGAGTACACCTGTCTGCCTGGCAACCGAAAAAAGTGAGAGTGGACTTTCTAAAACGGTTCCCGCTGGACCGCGGGTAAGCATTTCTAGTGCATATGTTTCTTTTGTGGCAACATTGATAATCGGCTGGGCTAATAATTTTAAATTCTTCTTTGAAATAATTCTTTTGATCGCAAAAACCATTTCATTAAATTCAGATTTGACTCGTTTTTCTGCCATCGCAAGCGCCTGCCGATGAGCTCTGACAACGGAATCCTGAATCGAATGATACTTTTTTTCAACGAACATATAACCCGTTGTAAAGATGGTCTGGATAGCGGGATTATACTTTTGCAAATTCCGCTCAACATGATTGATGATTTTTTTCATAATTGTATCGATTTCCGACAAGCAAAGGCGTGCCTCATCCACCTTAATGTAAAGTGTCAAACCGTCCCCATAAAAATCGTGAAGGGTAATGACATCCTGCTTAGCGATTTCTTCCTCAACAGCAGCGCGGAAATAATTTTTTATCTGTTTGATTAAAAGTGCGTACTGGGATTGACTTAGTTGTTCTGCCAGTTCATTCATATTCTTTAAATTAAAGACAATAACAGCTACTTCATGTCCATCGTTAATGGCAGCCGTTACTCCTTGCATGACAGGGTTTCGCAAGATAAATTGGGGAGGGTAAAAGCGTATTGACGAAAGAGGTAATAAAATTTTTCCCCATTTGGCGATGGTTTTGATTTTTTCTATGTAACGACGGACCATTATTTCCATCCCTCTCAGAAGTCAACTTAAATGCTTAGCTACATTGTAACATAATTTGACATCTTTCGTCTTTTTCAGCAAGAAAAATTGTTAGAAGTCCCATCACGCCGAATAATTTGTTACTATAGAGAAGATGTCAATTTAACAAAGGAGATCTTTTTGATGAGTGAACACTTTTTCTTATACGATGATACAGAAGATACAAAAACAAGATTTGTCAGCTTTGTCGGTGAAAACCAACGCTTCGATTTAGCGATTGTTCAAAGTAATCGCCACTATGGAAAGCTGCTTGTTCTTGATATGCAAGGAAGCCGGTTTGCGATTATTGGTCCGGATGACTTGGAAGAAGAGGGATATTTAGAATTTGCTTTTCAATTGAATGAAGCAGATGGAGCGGAACTGCGGTCTTTCTTAACGGAAATCATTTAATGATCTGCTTATGTTTTTCACCCCTTTTCGACATAATAACACCTATAAGGAGTGTGAAAACATGGAGGAAAAGGATTCGCATAAATATACTGAATTATCCAATGTTGAGAAGCAGTTCAATTTCTTAACAGCACAAGAGTTTCCGGAAGGCCCCTATGGTTCAACCTTTAAAGTTAATGATGCTGTTCAAAATAAAAGCACTCCCTGGAAGGAAGGGCAGCGGCAATATAGTGCTTTCAATTATGAATTCAAATCCCTGCATCAAGATTTACCAAGGCAGATGGACGGGGCACATCCCACACATGATGACCCGGATACAGATGAACAAGTACCATATGATAATTAAAAAGGGAAATAAAAAACGAAGGGTCCGATTCCCTTCGTTTTATTTCTTTACTTTTTTCAATACAAAGTAAGCACAGCCGAAATTGCAGTATTCATAAAGATATTCCTTTAGGGTGCTAATTTTTGAATCGAATGTTGCCTTTTGGTTTTGGTCATCAAAAAAGCCCTTTAATCGGAGCTGCCCATAACCCCAATCTCCGACGATATAATCATATCTCGATAAAATATCACTAAACCTAGCCTTTAGTGCTTCCTCATTAAACCCATTTCGATATTCCTGCACTAATTCATACATGGTGTTATTAATAATAATCATGCTTTTTTCCACCTCATTTTACCAGCGAATTCTAATACCCATTATAACCGATTCCCCATCAATTGCTAAGAAATAAAATCCTCTCTTTGGCTATTCTAATAAAAGGAGGTGTTTAAGTTGAAAAAATTAGTCATCATCATGGGATTATGTACGATGACAGCTTTAACTGGATGCTCTAAGGATATGGCCAATCGTGATGTTTATCAGGAAAGCGGCAATACCATTAACGTTAATAATAAAAGGCATGACCTCTACAATGAAGGCGCAAGCCGCGGAGTCCGGAATGTTAGCAACAATTATGGCTTTGTCCGTCACCAAAAGAGTCCGTTGATGAACGATAATACAGCGAATAACCACTATACAGCGCTCGATCGAGAACAGGTCGCCAATATTATCAGCAAGCACAGCACCACTATTCCCAATGTCAATGATGCCGCAACACTTGTTACTGATCAAGAGGTTTTAGTAGCTTATAATACCGATTCAAAAGACCGCAATCTGACAGCTGACCAGGTAAAGAGGACGGCGATGTCGGTTGTGCCGCGGTTTTACCATGTATATGTCACAGACAATAAGGTGTTAATGCGTGATGTAGAAAATCTCGCTAATCTAGATTCAACAAGCCGAAATTCCCGTAATTTGGTTACCGGCCTTGTGAAGCAAATGAAAAAATCACCACAGGGACAACGAATCAGTCCAAATGAAGACGAAAATGGCCTGACTCCGGATGATTATAATAAGAGCAGACCACATCGATAAAATACCTCTGGGCTTATATTCAAAAGAGTTCAGCCGTTTTACCGGCTGAACTCTTTTATAAATAAGGTAGGACACCGCTAAACGGAATCTTTGCGTTTTACGCTTCCTTTACGTCTTGTTCACCTAATAATTGCTTATGTTTGGCAGCGGCATTTACTTGTTCATCAGCATGGTAAGAGGAACGAACCAACGGACCTGCTTCACAATGACTAAAGCCTTTGCTCATCGCAATTTGCTGTAATTCCTTAAATTCATCAGGACTATAATACTTTACAACCTTAAGATGACTCTTTGTAGGCTGCAGATATTGACCAATGGTCATAATATTGACATGATTTGCGCGCAGATCGTCCATTACTTCGATAATTTCCTCTTTTGTTTCTCCAAGCCCAATCATTAAACTGGATTTTGTTGGAATGCTTGGCTGCATTTCTTTTGCCCGGCGGAGAAACTCGAGAGACCGATCATATTTAGCACGCGCCCTTACTCTTGGCGTCAAGCGTCTAACTGTCTCGATATTATGATTTAAGATATCAGGTTTAGCATCCATCAACAGCTGTAAATTTTCTTCTTTCCCGCCCATATCAGAGGGAAGAACTTCAATACTGGTAAATGGATTTTTGCGGCGAATTGCCCGAACTGTTTCCGCAAAAACTGCTGCCCCGCCGTCCTTTAAATCATCACGCGCTACGGCGGTTATTACCACATGCTTAAGATTCATTAATTGAACGGAGTCAGCAACTCTTTCCGGCTCTTGCCAATCCAGCTCTGTCGGCAGACCTGTTTTTACTGCACAAAAGCGGCAGGCTCGAGTACATGTATCTCCAAGAATCATAAAGGTTGCTGTTCTTCTTTCCGCCCAGCATTCATGAATATTTGGACAGCGAGCTTCCTCACATACGGTATGAAGATTTTTTTCCCGCATCATTTTTTTCAAGCCGGTATAAGATTCATTTGTATTCAGCTTTATTTTTAACCAGTCAGGCTTTCGTAAAATTTCTTCATTTTTGCTCATTGTTACACCCCTAATATGTATAAATAAATGAGTTCTTCTGAATCACTTTAACATACTGCAAATAGAACAACAAGCAGACTACCTTTCCGTTTCGATTACCAATTATTAACCTTAATGAAATAGCAAAGAAGTCATAAACTAATCATGTACATTAATCGGAAGGAGGATTCCTGTGCGGGCTTTTCTGATAATTGGAACTTTCCTTTTATTCTTCACCTCTACAGTGGCTGTCAGGGATGCTCATGCAAAAGAACCTGATCCATACCTGGAGAGAATGAAGCTTTACAAAAAGGTCGAAACCGTTACACAGATTCCTTGGTATTATTTAGCAGCCATTGATCAATATGAAAGAAGCATCCGCCTTGTCCGTCGCGACCTGCCAAAACCGGACAGCACTATTGCTATTTATTTCAGACCTGAACAATGGGCAGGCCTGACCAATCCTAACACCGCCGCAGAAAACCCGGCAGTCCTCCAATTTTTTAATGGACTGGGGGTTGATGGAGATGGGGATGGAAAAGCGAGTTTAAAGAGTGATGAGGATGTCTTATATGCCATTGCTCATTATCTTCTTTCATACGGGGTCGATGCTGAAAATCTTAAAATTGGGTTATGGAATTACTATCACCGCGATAAGACCGTCAGAATTATTACTGGAAAGGCAAAAGTTTACCGTCATTTTGGCCGGCTTGATTTAGATAAGCAAGTGTTTCCTGTTCCGATTCGAAGCAATCACAGCTACCGCAGTACTTGGGGGGATGCCAGGGGGTGGGGCGGAAGAAGGAGTCATGAAGGGACCGATATTTTTGCCGATTATGGGGTTCCTGTACGCGCTACCAACTATGGCGTTATCGAAATGAAGGGCTGGAACAAGTTCGGCGGCTGGAGAATCGGCATCCGTGATATTAATAATACCTATCATTATTTCGCCCATCTCAGCGGGTTTGCGAAGGATTTGAAAGTCGGACAAATTGTTGAGCCTGGGATGGTCATTGGTGGTGTCGGAAGTTCGGGCTACGGTCCGCCGGGAACCTCCGGAAAATTCCCGCCCCATTTACATTACGGCATGTATAAAGATAATGGGATTACCGAATGGTCGTTTGACCCTTATCCGCATTTAGCAAAATGGAAGCGGATTGAGCGGGCGAATACTCGTAAGAAGAAATAGGACTGTCCTTGATGGATAGTCCTTGTTTTTTTCACGGCTTTTTTGTATTGGATTTGGTATCTGTCTTCGTATCGGACTTTGTATCGGTCTTCGTATCCGGAACCTGAATCGACGGAACGGTCCCTCCTCCTTCGTTATAGAATTGCGGGACATCTCCTTGTATATATGTCCCTCCTACCGGAATACTCTGGGTTAGCTTGGTGATTTCGGTTGCAAAAGGGGTAATAATTTGCACAGAAACTTCGATATGGATCGAAACTTCGGCCCAAAAATTATTGATGCCAATTCGTTTCGTTTCTATTTTCACATCGGGTTCAACTTCCCCGATAGCATGAAACTTTACTGGGATTTTTGGGCCAATATTCCCTAACAAGGATATATTTGTTGCCTGGCCTAACGGTACATACCAGACGATTCCATCTTCCTTTGTCGTATTTTCCGTTTCAATCTCAACATCTGTCAATTGTTCTAAAGAGGCAAGATCTCCTTTTTTGGCCGCCTTTAAGTTCTTTTGAATCTGTGCCGTTGTTTCTGCCAATACTCGGTTTATGTAGACTGAATTGAGTTTTCCGTTGTCCGGTTTCCCGTCTTTACCAGGTATTATCGTGATTACATCATCAATAGCCATCGTCCGCTTAGTGATCGCCTTATTGATAACAAGCGAAGCAATATTGCGGGTTTCGGATGTAGCAATTCTCATTAACGTCGGCTCAATCCCTTTATTTACCAGCCAGAGACCTGATGCGGTTGAGAAAAGGAAAAAGACAAAAGATAATAGCAGGACATAGCGGAAAGGCAGCGGTCCCCGCTTCCTGAGCCGCCGGCGAAACTTTGCCAAAGAAATCACCCCTTCTTGCTATATGTATGCTAACACGAAGGGAACTAGCCTAAAAATGGAATAAAAAAAGCCTGCCGTCAATGCAAGCTTTTACACCATCTTTAATAAGGCATCCTTTCCAAGCATTCCTTGGTGAATCCCTAATTCCTCTGCCTCCAAGGTCACTGACTCTAACGGGGCATTTAACAGCTGATCAATCGTTCTTACACCGACGGCTCGGCCGGCAATAATTTTGCGGTCCTTTAATTTTTCATTTAATAAGCCCACGTCCAGGGCACCGCACATAATATATCCCTTGTCGCTTGTCACCGCGAGCAAGGTAGTTTTTGGAAGTAACACAGAAACAGCCAAAAACGTATGACCGTTAATTTCAACTGGTGAAAGATCAATCAAAGTGTCCCACACTCCTTTCCTCCCTATCACTCTATGACAGCGGAGGAAAATCCGTGATGGGCTAGGTGTCCGTCTCTAACTTCCATTTTAATATGTCGCGAAAAAATTCCGGCAGAAAATATTTTTTCTGCTTGCTTGGAAGCACTTCTTTGAAAAAATGACCAAAAGTAAACATATCCGGCAGTGCCAATGTGTAGTTTTGTTCATCGTTTAATTCTTTGCCATCCACATATATCGTGTTTCCATGAAGGCTAATCCGATCATAGACGAATATCCCCAAGACCGTTCCTCTAAACCCTAGGCCTTTTATATGCTTATGGGGTAAGCTTTCATCCATCGTTTGAAGGTAAACCTCCTGTAACTCTTTGCCTGTCAGTTCAATAACACAAGGATTGATCGGATGGGGGCAAATTTTCAGCAGGTCATATTCAGTCACATCGCCTGCTAACGGGCCTAAAAGCAAACCGGCATTCAACATTGCACAATCAGCATGGCACCATTCCCGCAATGCCTTGCACAGCAAAAGGGAGAGGTCTGTTTCCTGGAAAAGATCATTTGACATAGGTTTGAGCAGTGTAGTGACTTTCTTATTTAGCAGCTGCTTCCCTTTCTCTAAGAAGGCATCGACCTGTTCCTGTTCATTTTGAACGGCGGGAAGCTCTTTTGCGTCATAAAGAAGCGCATTTTTGTTTATTATGGATTTGGTCTCATCAATGGTGACGGTAACATGCCCGACAAAATAACCATACTTCCCTGCCGCTCCTAGGAGCGTGCTGCCCACCTGCTTTCCCTGTTCAAGAACATGATGGGTGTGGGCGCCTAAGATGACATCGATTTCTGGGAATTCTAAAGCGATTCGTTCATCATCGTGGATGCCAAGATGGGACAGCAAGATAATGAAGTCTGCCTCTTCCTTCAAAGTTTGCAGCCATTTTTTCAGTTCTGAAATTGGCTCCGTCAATTCCCAGCCAAGCAATTCATAAAGGTGAGCAAATTGGACGGTGAGTCCAATCACTCCCACCCTTGTACCCTTTTTCGTATGATAAATCTGATAGGGTTTCACCCAATCAGGGTAAATTTCATTTTTTTTATAAAAGTTTGCTGCTAAAACATCAAATTGCGCTTCGTCATAGAGGTGATTCAAATCTTCATAGGGAAGATTTACCCCCTCATTGTTGCCGATTGTAACTGCAGTATATTGACACTCATTTAAAAGGGCAATATTCCCTTGCCCTTTCGTTGCTTCGGTATATGGATGCCAGCGGTCAAGAAAATCGCCGATATCAAACAGAAAGACTTCCTCCTCTGTTTGGAGATGCCGCTCTTTTTCTTTAAGCAGGAACTGCGCTATTCGCGGCCAATTTTCCAAGTGACTGTGAACATCGTTTGTATGATAGATATGAATGGTTTCCATTGTTCTCCCTTACCCTACTATCCCTTGATAAATTAATCGAATTCCAACAATCACAAGGATGGTTCTGATAATTAAGACAATCGTTTTGCTTTTTAGCTTCGTATTTAGAAACACTCCCACCTTTGCACCAATCCACGCTCCAGGTATTAAGGCCAGTGCATACAGCCAATTGACATTTCCTAGAGCAATATGAGTAACCGAACTTAGAATGGAAGTAGGTAATATCATGAACATGGAAGTTGCGGTTGCCACATGTGGTGGAAAAAAGAATAACAAAATCATCGTGGGAACCATTAGCGAACCCCCGCCAATCCCAAAGATTCCTGATAAAAATCCTACCGCAAAGGAAATGAGAATGGCGATAGTTGGACTAAAACCGTATTCAAAGGTTTTGCCGCCATTATCGGTGAAGCTGCGAACAATCCCCTTATCTTTCCGATAGGGAATTGGTTTTAATTTATCCTTTACGACCAAAACAAGCGAGACAAAAAGAATAAATACACCGAAATAGATATTAAAGGAATGCAAATCTAATTTTTCCGTTATCCATGCGCCAAGTATACTCCCCGGCCCGCTTCCAATAAGGAAGATAAAGCCGCTTTTATAATCAACTGTCTTATGTTTCATATAGGCTAATGTTGAGGATAGCCCTGTAAAGATCATCGTAAAAAGTGAGGTCCCTACGACTACCTGCGGGGTTAGATGACTGAATGTTGATAATGTTGCCAAGTACAGCAAGGCGGGAACAACTATGATTCCTCCCCCCATGCCAATCAACGAGCCCAGTGAACTCGCGACCAGCCCTACTAAAATTAAAATAATCCATTCCATTTGTTTTCACCTTCTAGTGTTGTTTTATCTGCCTTGAGGTTGAAGGAATTTTCAAAATAACCCTAACTGCCTTGGGGCAAGATCGTCATATTCTATATGTAAATGATTCATCATTTCCTTGGCATTATCTGCCGCGTCCCCGCCTGAATTGTTGTTAAAGAGGAGATACACATTTGCGGACTCTTTGGCTAATATTTGGATGGAATCTGTCCATTCTTTTAGCTCTTGCTGGTTATAGCGATAAAGATAACGAACCTCGCGCCAGTTCTCGGCATTCCGCTTTTGCCAGCCATGAACATTACGGCCGTGAAACCTTACCAGGACTTTATCAGGATCAGTAGTCTTTAGAATCGTTGGAATCGAACCCTCTCCGGATTGCGGTTCATCGCAAATGCTATGAATCCATTTTTCTGTGTTCATAAATTCAAGCGTTTTTTGAATGTATTGAGGTGCGAACCACGATTGGTGCCTGAATTCAAGTGCACAAGGAATATCACCCATTTCACGCTTGCACCATCTTAAGTACTCAACATTTTCCCGTTTACAGGCAAACCATGGCGGGAATTGAAAAAGGGTCATGGCTAATTTATTGGTTTCTATGTATGGAGCGAGCGACTCTTTAAAGGCATTGAACATCGCTTGTTTCGTTTCAAACGGGATTTCACCCCTTATGTGTCCGGTCATCCCTTGGTATGCCTTGACGACAAATTGGAAGCTTGCCGGCGTCTCATTGACCCACTTTTCGGCATTACGTGTAGGTTGAATCGCATAAAAAGCAGAATCCACTTCGACAATTGGAAAATGTCCCGCATATTCCTTTAATTTATCTCTTGAGGAAATTTGACCTGGGTATAAGCTGTCATGGTCGCCCCAGCCTGTTACACCAATATAAATCAAGAAACTCACCTCCATTTATTAATAATAGCATAACCATTTTATGAAGATGCTACATTTTTCTCGATTGGAGATAGATGGCGTTTGCCTGACGACAGTTGGCGTTCGCTTCTCGACAGTTGGCACTCGCTTCTCGACAGTCGGCTCACGTTTCGCGACAGTTGGCTCACGCTTGGCGACAGTTGGCGACGCTCACGACAGTTGGCGCTCGCTTCTCGACAGTTGGCGCACGTTTCGCGACAGTTGGCGCTCGCTTCTCGACAGTTGCGCATCCTATCCGCCAGTAACCCTCATTCCAACGCAAAAACCCGCCTGCCAACGTGGCAAGCGGGTTAATTTTTTAAAATATTAACCGATCGAACCTTCCATCTCGAATTTAATGAGACGGTTCATCTCAACGGCGTATTCCATTGGCAGTTCTTTTGTAAATGGCTCGATGAAGCCCATGACGATCATTTCGGTTGCTTCTTGTTCAGAAACCCCGCGGCTCATCAAGTAGAAAAGCTGTTCTTCAGATACTTTAGACACCTTCGCTTCGTGCTCAAGTGAAATATTGTCATTTAAGATTTCGTTGTATGGAATTGTATCCGATGTTGATTGGTTATCCATGATCAACGTATCGCACTCGATATTGGCACGGGCACCGTCAGCTTTACGTCCGAATTGAACGATTCCGCGATAGGTTACCTTTCCGCCATGCTTCGAGATTGATTTCGATACAATCGTTGACGATGTATTTGGAGCTAAATGAATCATTTTTGCTCCTGCATCCTGGTGCTGACCTTTACCGGCAATTGCAATCGATAACGTCATTCCACGGGCACCTTCGCCTTTTAAAATAACGGCTGGATACTTCATTGTCAGCTTCGAACCGATGTTGCCATCAATCCATTCCATTGTTGCATTTGCTTCACAAACCGCACGCTTCGTAACAAGGTTGAAGACGTTGTTTGCCCAGTTTTGAATCGTTGTATAGCGGCAATAAGCATCTTTTTTAATCACGATCTCAACAACAGCACTGTGCAATGAGTTAGTTGTATAAACTGGCGCTGTACAACCTTCAACATAATGCACATGCGCGCCTTCATCGACAATGATTAATGTCCGCTCAAATTGCCCCATGTTTTCGGAGTTAATCCGGAAATACGCTTGTAATGGCGTATCTACTTTAATGCCTGGCGGTACATAAATGAACGAGCCGCCCGACCAAACAGCAGAATTCAGCGCAGCAAACTTGTTGTCTGTTGGCGGAATTGTTTTGCCAAAGTGTTCGCGGAAAATATCTTCATTTTCCTTTAAAGCAGAATCCGTATCTTTAAAAACGATTCCTAATTCTTCAAGGTCTTCCTTCATGTTGTGGTAAACAACTTCTGATTCATACTGCGCAGATACACCGGCAAGGTACTTTTGCTCAGCTTCTGGAATCCCAAGCTTATCAAAGGTTGCTTTGATTTCCTCAGGTACTTCATCCCAAGACTTCTCAGATTTCTCAGATGGTTTTACATAATAAGTAATTTCATCAAAGTTTAAAGAAGACATATCGCCGCCCCATTGCGGCATTGGCATTTTGTAAAAATGCTCAAGTGACTTTAAGCGGAAGTCTAGCATCCATTGTGGTTCGTTCTTTAACTTGGAAATTTCTTTAACAATATCAGCTGTCAATCCACGCTTAGATCGGAATATGGAAACGTCTTTATCGGCAAAACCATATTTATAATCACCGATTTCCGGCATTTTCTTCGCCATCGTCCTTTTCCTCCATTTCTTAAACGAAAGGGGCTAAAAATGCCCTATTTCATCCTATTCTTGGTCCTCTTCCTTCAATCCTTTTTCCATTGCCTTCCACGCTAATGTGGCACATTTGATGCGCGCTGGAAATTTTGAAACACCCTGAAGTGCTTCGATATCGCCTAAATCGAGATCTTCATCAATCTCTTTTCCTTGCATCATATCTGAAAAGACCTTTGATAACAACAAAGCCTCTTCTACTTTCTTACCCTTAATCGCTTGCGTCATCATCGATGCTGAGGACATTGAAATCGAACAGCCTTCGCCTTCCTGCCTAGCGTCAACCACGATTCCATCCTCCACCTTCAGACTCAATTGAATCCGGTCGCCGCAAGTTGGGTTATTCATATTAATCGTATGACTGCCATCCTCCAAAACTCCGCGATTACGAGGTTTTTTGTAATGGTCCATAATTACTCTTCGGTAAAGTGCATCTAAATTAGAAGACATCGCTGAAATACTCCTTCGTTTTGACAAGTCCTTCAACAAGTTTATCAATATCATCTTCTGAATTGTATAGGTAAAAGCTGGCACGAGCAGTGGCTGAAGCTTTAAGCCATCTCATCAGCGGCTGGGCGCAATGATGTCCGGCGCGGACTGCAATTCCTTCCGCATCCAAAACAGTTGCCACATCGTGCGGATGAACATCTGTTAAATTAAAGGTAACAAGACCTGCACGCTTGGCTGCATCCAGCGGCCCGTAAATCGTCATGCCTTCCACTGCCGCCATTTTTTCTAATGCATAAGCAGCAAGGCGATGTTCATGCTCAGCAATATTGTCTAAGCCTATTTCATTTAAAAAGTCGATTGCAGCTCCAAGACCGATTGCACCGGCAATAATCGGTGTGCCGGCTTCGAATTTCCACGGCAGCTCTTTCCAAGTTGACTCGTACAGTTCGACAAAATCAATCATCTCACCGCCGAATTCAATCGGCTCCATGTTTGCAAGCAGCTGTTTTTTCCCATAGAGGACACCAATGCCAGTAGGCGCGCACATTTTGTGGCCTGAAAAAGCAAGAAAATCACAGTCGAGATCTTGAACATCAATTTTCATATGCGGCGCACTTTGGGCCGCATCGACAACCATAATCGCTCCGTTCTGATGGGCAATTTCGGCAATTTCTTTTACCGGATTGATGACACCAAGGACGTTCGATACCTGCATTACTGACACGACCTTCGTGTTAGCAGTGATTGTCGCACGGACATCATCCAGTGAAATCGTGCCATCCTCTTGAAGTGGAATGTACTTAAGTTGCGCTCCTGTCCGTCTGGCGACTTGCTGCCACGGAATGATATTACTATGGTGCTCCATATAAGTAATAACGATTTCGTCGCCTTCTTTTACATTCGCGGCCGCATAGCTCGCCGCTACAGTATTAAGGGATGTCGTTGTGCCTCTTGTAAAAATAACTTCCTGCGTTGATTTTGCATTGATAAACTTGCGAACCTTTTCCCGTGCTCCCTCGTACGCATCTGTCGCTCTTGTTCCTAGTGTATGGACACCGCGGTGGACATTGGAATTGATTTCGCGATAATATTTTTCAATGGCCTCGATTACTTGGAACGGCTTTTGTGATGTTGCCGAACTATCCAAGTATACTAACGGATGGCCGTTAACCTCTTGATCTAATATCGGAAATTGTTTGCGAATATCCTGGATATTCATTAGCGTACTTTCCTTTCGATCACTTCAGTCAGCTGTTTCTTAACCCCTTCTATCGGAAGTTGGTTAACAACTGGTGCTAGGAAACCATGAATAATCAAGCGTTCCGCTTCCGTTTTCGTAATGCCGCGGCTCATTAGGTAGTAAAGCTGTAAGTTATCAACCCGGCCGACAGAAGCAGCGTGACCTGCCGTTACATCATCCTCATCAATTAATAGGATTGGATTGGCATCGCCGCGTGCTTTTTCACTTAGCATTAACACACGTGATTCTTGCTCAGCATTTGATTTAGAAGCGCCATGTTCAATTTTACCGATTCCATTAAAGATGGAAGTAGCACTGTCTTTCATTACACCATGCTTCAAAATATAGCCTTCGCTGTTTTTCCCGAAGTGAACAACCTTGGTGGTGAAGTTTTGTGTTTGCTCACCGCGTCCGACAACAACTGTTTTAGTATCTCCATAAGAGCCATCGCCAATTAAATTAGTCGTGTTTTCTGAAATCGTGTTTCCTTCATTCATTAACCCTAAGGCCCATTCAATTCGTGCATCTCTGCCGGCAACACCGCGGCGGTTCACATACGTCGTAATTCCTTTTGCAAGGTTATCAACTGCCCCAAATGTCACTCTCGCATTGGCGTTCGCAATCACTTCTACCAGAATATTAGCAACTGTATTTGATGTTTCCATTGTTGAAATGTAGTTTTCAACATATGTTACGGCACTATTATCTTCAGCAACAACAATCACATGGTTGAACAGATTGGCCTCAGCATCATCGTGGACAAACACGGCGTGAATTGGCTCGGCAACTTCTACATTCTTCGGAACATATAAGAAAACCCCGCCATTTACAAGTGCTGCGTGAAGCGCCGTCAAACGATGTTCGTCAGCATTGATAGCCTGCGTCATGTAATACTTTTTCAACAGATCACCATGCTCTCTAGCAGCAGTGAAAATATCGGTAAAAATTACACCCTTGTTTTTTAGCTCTTCAGATAAAGCTGAAAAGGCAGGCGTTTGATTTCTTTGGATATATAAGTTCTTGTTTTCAGCATCCATATCAATTAATGCTTTCACTTCTTCCGGCAATTCTGCAAGTGAAGGATAGGCAGCACTTTTGACCGTATGTTGATTGAATTGCGTGAAATTCCATTTATCGATTTTCGTTTTATCAGGTCTTGGCATTGGCAGCTGTTCGAAATCTGTTAATGCCTTAAGACGGAATTCTTCAAACCAAGCAGGCTCGCTCATTTCTTTGGAGAACGAGCTTACTTTGCCATTATCAAATGATAATTTTGTTTCTGTTGTCATTGTAATCCTCCTAACGCTCTCTTACGCTTCTTGCCCAACTGTTTCATCTTCAATTCCAAGTTCTTGCTTGATCCAGTCATATCCTTCTGCTTCTAAGCGTTGTGCTAGCTCTGGTCCGCCGGATTTCACAATGCGGCCTTGCATCATTACATGCACATGGTCAGGAGTGATATAGTTTAACAGACGTTGATAGTGCGTAATAATTAAGCAGCCGAAATCTTCGCCGCGCATTTCATTGATTCCCTTGGATACAACCTTTAGGGCATCGATATCTAGTCCGGAGTCAATTTCATCTAAGATGGCAATTTTCGGTTCTAACATCGTCAATTGCAAGATTTCATTCCGTTTTTTCTCACCGCCGGAGAAGCCTTCATTTAAATAACGCTGTGCCATATCAAGATCCATTTCAAGGAATTCCATTTGCTTATCCATTTTACGGATGAATTTCATCAATGAAATTTCGTTTCCTTCACCAAGACGGCTGTTGATTGCAGAACGTAGGAAGTCTGCATTTGTAACGCCGTTAATTTCACTTGGATATTGCATTGCTAAGAAAAGACCGGCACGTGCGCGCTCATCTACTTCCATTTCAAGAACATTTTGTCCATCTAATGTAATGTTTCCGCTTGTCACTTCATATTTTGGGTGACCCATGATAGCAGAAGATAAAGTGGATTTACCAGTACCGTTTGGCCCCATGATTGCATGGATTTCTCCACCCTTTATTTCAAGGTTTACCCCTTTTAATATTTCTTTACCCTCAATTTCTACATGAAGGTCCTTAATTGTTAAAGTTGATCCAGCCATATTTATACCTCCGAAAAGAATGATTTGTATCTTGAAACTACAATGTTCTATGAAGCAATTCTCATTTTATTCTCATTACAATCTTATAACAAATGAAATGTATTAGCAACTCCTAAACAGTAAAAACAAAGCTGCTATTTTCATTAAGCAAGTCCTAAATGAGAATGAAAGGAGTAATTTTGTGAAAATTCAGACGAAAACTCTTTATGTAAAACACATTCGGTATAAATGATACCTTATTTTATATTGTTTTGCCAATGGTAATACATGTTCTATTAATTGGAGCGAAAATATAAAGAAAACTCGCCGATTGGCGAGCTCTTAGGCGAAGACAGAGGCGTAGTTGCACTTATGCCTGATAGGAAAGTATACTTTCCTATCGGCCAGAAAAAGCCAGTGAAGTTGTCACTGACTTTCTGCTTTTCTTCCTATTTAAATACGTTTTATTTAGAAACCGGTACAACGGCCCCTTTGTATTTTTCAAGAATGAAGTCTTGGATTTCTTTTGATTTGAGAACTTCTACAAGTGTTTTGATGGTTTCTTTGTCTTTGTCCTCTGAACGAACGACCACAAGGTTTGCCGGTACAACGTCATCGCCTTCAAAGGCAATTCCATACTTTCCGATGTCAACGCCGCCTTCTAATGCGTAGTTCGTATTAATAACCACTGCATCACCTTCACCGCTTTCGAAAGAAGATGCTAATAATTTGGCTTCAATTAACGTTGAGAAATCAAGGTTCTTTGGATTTTCAATAATATCCTCAACTCTTGCATTCGCGCCAACGCCTTCTTTAAGCTTAATTAATCCTGCTTTTTCAAAAATAGGTAAAATACGTCCATGGTCACTAAATGAATTACTCATTATTATTTTTGCACCTTGTGGAAGGTCTTTTAAGCTCTTATATTTTTTAGAATAAATTCCGATTGGTTCCTTATGAATTTCGCCAACACTTACAAAATCAAAGTCCTTATTATCTTTCATTTGCAGGTCTAAATACCCTGGTGTTTGAAAATAGTTGGCATCGAGGTCTTTATCCCTTAATGCTACGTTTGGAAGAATATAATCTTGGAAAACTTTGATGTCTAGGTCAATACCTTTTTCCTTTAATAATGGCTTTGCTGCCTCTAGCACTTCCGCATGTGGTACAGAAGAGGCACCAACGACTAATTTTTTGTTTCCATTTTTCCCCGCTGAATCGTTTTTTGTACTGCCACACGCTGTAAGGGCAAATGCCAGTAACGTAATTCCAATGAAACTAAATACCTTTTTCATGATATAACTCCTCCTGTTATCGCTTATCTGTTTTCTTTGTAAAATAATCACCAATAAATTGGACAATAAAAACTATAATTAAGATCGCAATCGTTGCAACTAACGTGACAATCGGTTTATTGCCCTGAAACCCATAGAGATAGGCAAAATTCCCAAGTCCGCCAGCTCCAATGACTCCAGCCATTGCCGTAAAGCCAACGAGCGAAATAGCTGTAACGGTAATCCCTGAAATTAATGCCGGTAAGGATTCCGGTATTAATACTTTAAAAATAATATGGCCATGGGTTGCTCCCATCGATTGCGATGCTTCGATCACACCTTTATCGATTTCCCTAAGCGCAATTTCTACCATTCGCGCATAAAATGGGGCTGCACCAATAATGAGGGCTGGAAGCGCCGCATTTGCCCCGAGTATCGTCCCTAACAATAATTTTGTAAATGGAAATAATAAAACTATTAAGATAATAAAGGGAATGGATCTGAAAATATTGACAAAGCCGCCAATAACAACATTAACGGTCCGATTGGCCCATATATTCCCTTTATCTGTTAAAAACAACAGCAGACCAAGTAATAATCCTAAAACAAATGTCGCAAACACGGAAATGGAAGTCATATACATCGTTTCACGTGTTGCTTCAATTAATTTGTCCCACTTTACCATTTCCATAAAATCAGCCATTACTGATCACCTCCACGCCGACTTGCTGTGAGTGAATATAATCGATGGCCTTCTGTATTTCGCTTACTTGCCCATCCAAGTGAATAAATAATGTTCCGTATGATCCGTTTTGGGTGTGTGAAATCTTCCCTTGAAGAATATTGACAACCACATCGAAATTCCGGATAACATTTGTGATTAATGGCTGTTCTGTTGTCTCCCCAACGAACGAGAGCTGAACCACACGACCATGCGGATAAAGTTCGAGTAGATGTTGGGTTGTTTCCTTCGTTTCTTCCGGTTCCGTTACCTGCTGGACAAATCGCTTCGTAATCGGCTGCTCCGGGTTTTTAAACACATCAAGCACTGGACCAAGCTCAACGACTCTTCCACTTTCCATGACCGCTACCCGGTGGCATATTTTCCGGATGACATGCATTTCATGCGTAATCAAGACAATTGTTAAACCCAGCCGTTTATTAATATCGACCAACAAATCCAAAATCGAATCGGTCGTTTGCGGATCGAGCGCGGAAGTTGCTTCATCACAAAGCAATACTTTTGGATTGTTAGCAAGTGCTCTAGCAATCCCGACGCGCTGCTTTTGCCCGCCGCTCAGCTGCGCAGGGTAAGCATTTTCCCTGCCTTCGAGACCGACTAGCTTAATAAGTTCCTGCACTCGCTGTTTTCTTTGCGAACTATTTACCCCTGCGATTTCTAATGGAAAAGCAATATTTTCACTTACTGTCCGAGACCACAGCAAGTTAAAATGCTGGAAAATCATACTGATTTCCTGGCGAGCTTTCCGGAGCTCAGCACCCTTTATTTTCGAAATCACCCGGCCGGCTACCGTAACGGTTCCATTCGTCGGGAGCTCGAGTCCATTTAACATCCGGATTAACGTACTTTTTCCGGCACCGCTATATCCAATCACTCCGAAAATTTCTCCTTCTTGTATTTCCAGGTTTACATCATTAACTGCCTTTAAATGCCCCTGTTTTGAAGGAAAAATTTTACTTGCGTTTTTTATCGATATCACTTGAATCACCTGCTTTTTATCCAATTTACAGATTCTTGTTTATAGAGTTAGGCTGTTTTCAAGAAAAGATTCTTTTTTTTAAAATAAAAATGCCTCTCTGCACAGGCAGAAAGGCATTATTAAAACAATCCTTTCTCCCATCTCCCAAAGCAACCGCTTTGTGTGAATTGGCACCATTTCAATACAAATATTGACGGTTGCCGGGCTTCATCGGGCACATCCCTCCACCTCTCTTGATAAGAGCTTACAGCATTCTATATTCAATTTACACGTTAAATTATTTAAGTAATGATATTACGATTGCTATCGTATCACGGATAAAAAGCAGTGTCAATGAGAATTTATTTGGATAATAGTGTCAGCTGAATTTAAGCATTTGTTTTTAGGGAAGCTAAGCCGGTCGCCGTTTCAATCGCTGATTCGAGATCTTCGATTAAATCCTCGACATTTTCAATACCAATGGAAAGGCGAATTAAATCCTCAGATACCCCTGCAGACTTAAGCCCATCTGCATCTAATTGCTGATGAGTGGTGCTTGCCGGGTGAATAATTAAGCTTTTTGCATCGCCAACATTGGCAACATGTGCCCACAGCGTAATTGCATCAATCAATTTAGCCCCTGCCTCTTTGCCACCTTTAATCCCAAAGACAACCATGGAGCCGGCACCTTTTGGCAAATACTTTTGCGCTAATTCATGATCCGGATGTGATGGATGTCCAGGGTAAGAAACCCACTCCACTGCAGGATGATTGACTAAGTAATTTACCACTTCCTTCGTATTGGCAACATGCTCTTTCATCCGCACATGAAGTGTTTCAAGACCAAGTGTGAACTGGAAAGCATTTTGCGGACTTAGTGCCGGCCCCAGATCACGTAAAAGCTGGACGCGTGCTTTGATAATATAAGCGACCGCACCTAGTGCTTCTGCATACACGAGATCATGATAACTTGCATCTGGAGTTGTAAAGCCCGGAAATTTCGGCGAGTTCCAGTCAAATTTCCCGCCATCGACAATCACACCGCCAGTTGTCGTGCCATTTCCCAACAGCCATTTTGTGGCCGAGTGAACGACAATGTCTGCACCATGCTCAAATGGCCGGCACAGATACGGTGTCGCAAAGGTATTGTCAATTATTAATGGAACCCCGGCCTCATGAGCAATTGCCGCTACCTTTTCAATATCGAGTACGCGTAAGCTCGGATTACCAATCGTTTCAGCGAAGACTGCTTTTGTTTTTTCAGTAATCGCCGTGCGGAAATTTTCAGGATTATCCGGGTTGACAAATTTCACTTTAATTCCGTATTTAGGAAGGGTAACGGCAAATAAATTATAAGTTCCGCCATAAAGATTCGCGGCAGAGACAATCTCATCACCGGCTTCAGCAATATTTAAAATCGCAAGTGTGATCGCTGCCATGCCGCTTGCAACTGCAAGTGCTCCAACGCCGCCTTCTAATAAAGCCACGCGATCTTCAAAAACGGTGGTGGTTGGATTATGGATCCGGGTATAAATGTAACCAGGCTCCTTTAAGGCAAATAAGTTGGCCGCATGTTCTGTGCTTTTGAATTGATACGCATTGTTTTGATAAATCGGGACCGCCCGAGCACCTGTCACCGGATCTGGCGACAATCCTCCATGAACACTCAATGTTTCAAAACGATAATTCTTTTGATTTTCTCCCATTATTCTCGCTCCTTTTATAACAATACAACAAGCAAAAAACCCCCTCTTCATAAGAAGATGGGGGTCCCACTCTTCTTATCTTCCAGAGCTAAAGTGCTCTGCTGGATTTAGCACCGTGTTAAAAACCGGTTGCCGGGCATCGTAGGGCCAGTCCCTCCGCCACTCTTGATAAGAATGCTTATTGAATTGTTTTTATTGATAGAATATTTAAATAATACTTTACATGAAGATTAATTCCGAGTCAATAACTTTTTGTAAAGGGGCGGAGCGCCGCAAAAACAAACTTGTATAGTAAATTAGTGGAAATTATTTAAATTCTACTTTGAATGGACTTAGTCTAGCTCTGCTCACACCGCCTTTATTTTTGTACGCTCACGGTTTTGTGCTTTTGTTAAAAAGAAGACCGATTCTAGTAAAAGAGTGGTTCTTAGTGGTGCTGAAACCTTTAGCTGCCCTTGCTGTTCGAGAACTCGCAGCCTTTGAGTTCCGTCAAGCAGCTGTTTCATTGCGTTTGGCGATCCGTTAATCTCGTGCTTTGTCTGGAGTGCTTCTGAGTTTTGCAAGATCATGGTACTCCCGTTTTTGATCATTAACTGCATTGTTTGTCCCTCACAGCGTAGGTTAATTTGTAAATCCGCCTGATGAATTAAGGGAAGGACATGCCCCTGGTCTTTGATTTTTGCTAGAAATGCTTCTACCGCTTCCATCATTTCCACCACTCCGGTCTTGTCACTTTTACATTACTTATTCAGCAAGAATTGGAGGAATCCTTTCATTATCACTCGACAATTTCCTGCGCAATTTGGCAGTCTTTTTGAAATTTCCCGAGAAATATGTCGGATATTTATGAAATTTTGGCAGATGCTGATGGTTCCTTTTTCACGGTAAATCCTCTAAATACAAGGAAGAAATACGTCGAACCAATTAAGTATAATCCAGCTGTTATCGTGAACACATAGGCATAGCCCCAGTACGAACCGTACTTAACGACAATTCCTGTCGAAACCGGCCCCATGAACGCCCACCCTAAATTAAACACCATTTGGTTGACGGAGTTGGCGAGCCCCTTCATCGAGTCGTTCACCTTTGACATCATTAACGACATTTGAATCGGGTTCCCGGCATTCATCAATGCCTGGCGGAATAAGAAACCAATGGCTGCCAGCCATAAATGTTCAGTATAGGCTGTTAATAATAGGAATGGAAGCGATGCAAGCTGTAAATAAACAACCGCCTTCACGTCCCCGACCTTTTTGACGACTTGCGGACCGATAAACATCGCCAAGGCGGTTGCTGCCTGCCCCATTGAGATAATTAAGCCAATTGAAGTTGTCGTGGCACTAAAGCGGTCGGCAAAGTACAGGTTTAGATAGGGAATAACTAGACCTGCGCCAAAGCCGATTAACAGCTGGGCAATGGCAAATAAAACAATCAACTTCAATCCGTCACTTTTCCAAGATATAGTCGCGGTCTTTTTTTCTGTTGGTTTAAATTTCGGTTTAGGTAGTTCTGTGAATTTTGTGGTTGGGAAAATCCCAATTAGATATATAACTGCCCCGATTATTAAAGTAAAGCGGATGCTATTTAAATCACTAACAAACAATGAAAATAAATCGGTTAATCCGCCGCCTAATAAGGTTCCTACCACGTTCGCCGCGGTCATTAAGGCAAAATGGAGACTAAATAGATTCACTCGCTGCTCGGCGATGGAATTTTCCGCAAGCCATGGAATTCCTGAAACTTGCAAGAAAGCCATTGTCAAGCCGCTGATAAAGGCAAGCGTAATCAAGACTCCTTGATCAGCAAAAATACTACGGAGCAGCAAGATGACACCTGAGATTAAGATGCCGAAAAAAAACACTTTCTTGCGTCCATAGCGGTCACTAATGAGTCCTGCCGGTACCAAAATAATCGCTGTCGCAAGCGAAGTCATCGCAATAACCTGGCCATTAACCGACTCTGCGTATCCTAGTTTACGAATATAAAAATTGTATATCACCATAAAAATCCCGAGCCCAATTTGGGTGATAATATTGGCCATAAAGCTTAATTTGATATTCCGGTTATAAGTTTTAAATTGTGCAGCCCAATTTTGATAGAAGGCCATTTCGTGTTCGCCCCTTAGGTTGGTTATTTCGTATCCCTAAGTATCATAATGCAGAAGAGAAGTTTTTGTAAATGGGGAAGTTTTGAATTTTTCATATATTTCAGTTGTGGCTGAATTTTTTGGAAAGTGTTGAAAAGGGCACTCTGGGATCAAAATTTCCCCAACAAAAAAACAGATGCACTCTGCATCTGCTTAGGTGAGATATTGTTTTGTTTTTTCAAGTAAATATGGTACGGAATGAAAAGCGTAAATGGTTTCTTTGACCTTGCCGTTTTGCACAATTAGCAGGCATGGGACACTTTCGATGCCAAAATGCGCAGCAATATCGGGATAAAAATTCAAGTTCATTTTTCCCATATTAACCTTTACAAGTTCCTCAAGCACGACTAGCATCCTTGAAGCAACCTGGCAGGTGCCGCATAGAGGGGTATAAAAATATAGCAGGCCGCTTCCTCGATCATCAAGAAAAGCAGCTAAATCATTTCGATTCCATTCGTTCATATGCTCATTAACTCATTTCTAAATACTCTGTATGAACATCAATATTCGCGCCCATTAGAACGGTCGCCAAGTGGTGCACCGGGGCAGTTGCGACCTCGCGATACATTCGGTCAATATATAAATGTTCAGCTTGGGGGAATTCCCGTTTAAATTGCTTGCGAAGCTTTTCGCCAGCTTTATCCGCATCAACAAGGATATAGACATCCTTGTCTTCAAGAAATTCAATCCATTCATCTAGTTTCGTAAAACTGATGGTTCCATTTGTACAAATGATTTCTACTGGTTCCTTTACAATCCGCTTTACCTTATTTTTATCTGACTTTCCTTCAACAATAAGAACTTTGTCAACATACGAATCATTCATATCCATCACCTGTAATAGAAGTTGTTTATGTTAACATATTCTAAAATATTAATTTCGTGTGTTTTTCTTCTTAGTATGTTAACTATAGCACTATTGTCATATTTAAAATAGGAATTTGTCCGACTTTATTATATACTTCCCAATTTAAAGCAGAAGAGATGTTGGAAAAATAAAGAAAACTCGCCGACTGGCGAGCCGTTAGGCGAAGACAGAGGCGTAGTTGCACTTATGTCTGATAGGAAAGTTTACTTTCCTATCGACTAAGAGAAAAAGCACCTTTGAAAAGTGCTTTTTCCAATTATGATTAGCCTTCCTTAGTCATTGCTTCATATTGTTCAGCGGTCATCAGCTTGTCGAGCTCGCTTGAGTCAGATAGTTCAATGACAACCATCCATGCTTTTTCATATGGTGATTCATTTACAAATTCTGGGCTGTCACTTAAATCTTCATTTACTTCCACTACTTTGCCACTTACTGGTGCGTAAAGCTCAGAAACGGTCTTAACAGATTCAACACTGCCAAATGGTTCATCAGCCGAAATCTCATCGCCGACTTCAGGCAGCTCAACAAATACGATATCGCCTAGTTCATGCTGTGCAAAGTCCGTGATTCCGACGCGCACTTTTTCCCCTTCAATCTTTACCCATTCATGTTCTTCAGAATAACGTAATTCTTTTGGTGTACTCATTAGCAAAAATCCCTCCATTGTGTTTTCTAAAATCTATCATCGAAATAAATCGATTTCCGTTAGTAAATGCTCACAGCCACATTTTTTCGTACTCTTCTTCTTTAAAGCCTACTGTGACGTGTTCTCCATCGGTTAAAATCGGCCTTTTGATTAACATGCCGTCAGATGCAAGGATATCAAGCAGTTCATCTTCAGAAGCAGATTTCATTTTGTCTTTTATCCCTAATTCGCGGTATTTTAAACCGCTAGTGTTAAAAAATTTCTTTAATTCCAGACCGCTTTTTTGTAAAAATCCCTGCAATTCCGCACGCGACGGAGGATTTTCAACAATATGTACTTCTTCATAAGGCAGATGATGCGCATCCAGCCATTTCTTCGCATTTCGACATGTACCGCATTTTGGATACCAGTAAAATGTCAGAGACATTCGTTTCACCGCCCTCCTGCCTAACATTTATGCATCACTTGAATATTACCATAACTTTTTTCTAACGCAAAAAGTATTGTCGTCTTCACCAAAGAAATTCGACTAATTTCGAGAAAATCCTGCATCATTTTGACAAAAATTATTTTATTAAGAAAACAAGCACTAATTCCTGTTAGAAAAGCTATCCGCCGAAATAAGCCCCTCCAAATGAAGGGGCTCAGGTTTTTTAAACGATATAACGCTCAGCTTCGATTACCACATCGGCTGCTTCACGTTTTTTCGCGATTACATTGATTGGTGTATGACGCGTAAATTTGCGAAGTGACGACAACATCATCCGAAGTGTATCGCCCTGTTCAATCGCTATTAATGTTTCTTTAGCATCTGCTTCAATTTTATTGAATGCTTCCTGACAGAAGATTTGCGTATACAGAAGCTTTTGATTGCTCTTTTCTAAGCCGTCTTTAGCAATCGCCTTTTCGGTTCGTAAGACTACAGATTCCATGGCGTATACATTTGAAGCAATATCAGCAATATTTACGAGTATCTCTTGCTCTTTTTCAAGCGCTTTGCCAAATTTTTGCGCGGCCAATCCTGCTGCTAATAAGCCAATTTTTTTCGCATTTTTTACAAGATGTTTTTCCTGCGCCAGCGGCTCATCGCCTGGCTCTTCCGGCATTAACATCATAAGTTCCTCTTGGAGTGCCATTGCTTTTTGGAATAATGGCAGCTCACCTTTGAATGCCTTTTTCAAGAAAGTGCCTGGCACCAATAGACGGTTGATTTCGTTCGTTCCTTCAAAAATACGGTTGATACGGGAATCACGGTAGGCTCTTTCAATTGGATACTCCTGCATAAAGCCGTAACCGCCATGAATTTGCACACCTTCATCGACGACATAATCTAACACTTCACTGGCAAAGAATTTATTAACCGAGCACTCGATTGCATATTCAGCAATGGAATTTGCCACTTTCTTAATATCTTTGGCATCTTCTGTTGAAAGCTGGCCCTGGTTATCTTCATATAGTCCAACTGTCCGATACACGGAACTTTCGGCCGCATAAATTTTCGAAGCCATTGTGCCGAATTTTTCTTTTGTTAAATTAAATTGGGAAATCGGTGTTTTGAATTGCTGGCGGCCATTTGCATATTTAACGGTCATTTCAAAGGCAGTTTTGGAACCGCCGACAGCGCCGACCGCTAATTTATAACGACCAATGTTTAAGATGTTGAATGCAATCACATGGCCGCGGCCGAATTCACCTAATAAATTTTCAACTGGTACAGGAACATCCTCTAAAATAAGCGTGCGGGTAGATGAGCTCTTAATCCCCATTTTCTTCTCTTCAGCGCCAGTGGAAACGCCCTGGAACTCTCTTTCCACGATAAAGGCGGTGAAGTGCTCGCCATCTATTTTTGCATAAACTACAAAAATATCAGCAAAGCCGGCATTGGTAATCCATTGCTTTTCACCATTTAGGATATAGTGGGTACCCTCGACGTTTAATTTTGCAGTTGTTCTTGCGCCAAGGGCATCGGAACCTGAGCCTGGCTCGGTTAATGCGTAGGCGGCAAGCTGTTCACCTGAAGCAAGAGCAGGCAAATACTTGTTCTTTTGCGCATCATTACCGAATAACACGATTGGCAGTGAACCAATCCCCACATGAGCTCCGTGGGAAAGCGAGAAACCGCCAGCCCTGGACATTTTTTCCGTAAGCAGGGATGAAGTAATTTTATCTAAGGCGAGGCCTTCATATTCTTCAGGTACATCTGCAGCTAAAAGACCAAGTTCGCCTGCTTTTTTAAGCAGCTTTACAGTCCGATCGAATTCATGTTTTTCTAGATATTCAAGCTGTGGAAGAACTTCTTTTTCAACGAAGTCTTCAGCTGTCTTGGCAATCATTAAATGCTCTTCAGTAAAATCTTCCGGTGTTAACATATCTTTATACGAAATATCTTCGATTAAAAAGCTGCCGCCTTTAATGAACTTTTTTGTTTCGTTTGTCATGAAAATTTCCTCCTAATCCGTTTTTTTAAATTAGCTCAAATACTCCAGCAGCGCCCATGCCGCCGCCGATACACATCGTCACAACACCGAATTGTTCATTTCTGCGCTTTAATTCATGAATGAGTGACAGCGTTAATTTTGCTCCCGTACAGCCAAGCGGGTGGCCAAGGGCAATCGCGCCGCCATTTACGTTAACGATTTCATCATTTAATCCAAGCTCCCGAATAACTTGCAGTGATTGCGAGGCAAAGGCTTCATTCAATTCGAAAAGTTTAATGTCAGAAAGCTCAAGTCCGGCGAGCTTGACGGCTTTTGGAATCGCAACAACAGGACCGACACCCATAATTTCCGGCGGGACGCCGCCAACCGCAAACGATCTGAATTTTGCTAATGGCTTAAGGCCGAGCGTCTCTGCTTTTTCACGGTCCATTACCATCAGTGCTGCAGCCCCGTCACTTGTTTGCGAAGCATTACCTGCCGTTACAGTGCCTGACACCGAAAAAGCAGGGCGAAGTTTCGCAAGTGCTTCGAGGTTTGTGTCGGAACGAACCCCTTCGTCCTGCGAAAACTGGATTGTTTTTTCAACAAGTTTATTGTCATTTCCAACAGTGCGGACCGTCACATCGACCGGGACAATTTCATCGGCGAATTTGCCTTCCGCAATCGCTTTAGCTGCACGCTGATGACTCCTTACCGCAAAGGCGTCTTGATCCTCGCGGGAAATTCCATATTTCAGCGCTACTTGTTCTGCGGTATGACCCATACCCATATAATATTGCGGAGCTGTTTCAGCAAGTTTGATATTTGGACGGACGACATGCCCCATCATCGGAATCAGGCTCATCGATTCTGCACCGCCTGCGATGGCCGTGTCAGTGTGTCCAAGCATGATTCCCTGTGCCGCATAGGCAATTGCCTGTAATCCTGATGAACAGAAACGATTAATGGTAATCGCAGGAACAGTATATGGAAGCCCTGCTAATGCTCCGATATTGCGGGCCATGTTATTGCCTTGCTCTGCTTCCGGCATTGCACAACCAATGATTAAATCATCAATATTTCCTTCATAATTCCCAGCTCGCTTTAATGTTTCTTTTACTACCAATGCTCCCAAATCATCGGGGCGAACATGGGCAAGCGTTCCTTTCTTTGCCTTACCAACCGGGGTACGAGCTCCGGCAACGATTACCGCTTCTCTCATGCAAGTTCCCTCGCTTTCTTTCATTTTAGAAAAATACGAATCTATTATTTTCGGTGTCTGACCTCTAGCTCCACACTTTTTTATTCACGAAATTTTGTAAGAGGGGGCTGACCCTGTGCTTTCGTGCTCTGAAATTTTGACAAAGGGGTCCTGAACCCGGCTATTAGTTTCTTAACGGTTTCCCCTTCACAAGCATATGCTGCATGCGCTGCTGTGATTTCGGCTCTGCAATCAGGCTTAGGAAAGCCTCTTTTTCTAAATCTAATAAATATTGCTCGTCGACTTCGGTTCCAAACGGCACTTTACCGCCGGCGATTACATAAGCAATTTTTTTCGCAATTTTTAAATCATGCTCAGAAATATAGCCGGATAAGCGCATCGCTTCTGCACCAAGCAGCAACGTCGCATAGCCAGTTTCCCCTACTACCGGAACCTTTCTGCGCACTTTTGGCTTATAGCCTTGTTCATGCAGCGACAGGACGGCTTGTTTCGCATCGTGGATTAGATGATCGCTATTGACGCTGATTCCATCTGAAGCATCTAAGAAATTATTCTCCCGTGCTTCTTCAGCAGAAGTTGAAACCTTCGCCATCGCAATCGTTTCAAATACTTTGTTGGCCACGTTTTGCAAGTCAAATGGGACGCCGTTAGGCAGGTTTTCTAAATGCTTCATGTAAAGCTCTTTATTTCCACCGCCGCCTGGAAGCAGGCCGACACCCACTTCGACAAGACCCATATACGTTTCGGCTGATGCTTGGATATGTGCTGTCGGCATGCATACCTCTGCTCCGCCGCCAAGCGTCATTCCAAATGGGGCAGCGACAACCGGCTTCGAGCTGTATTTTACCTTCAACAAGGCCTTATGAAGCTGGCGGACAATCATATCAAGTTCAAAAATATTGTCATCCTGCACTTCCATTAACATCATGGCAAGGTTCGCGCCGACACAGAAGTTCTTTCCTTGGTTGCCAATGACAAGACCTTTATAGTTTTTCTCAACCTCATCAACCGCAAAATTTATCATTTGGACAATATCGAGACCAATTGCGTTATTTGGTGAATGGAATTCTAACAGCGCAACGCCATCGCCAAGATCAATTAAGCTCGCACCGCTGTTCTTTTTAATTACACCTGTTTGTTCCTTTATTTTTTTCAGGTCGATTGCCTTTGGATTGTATTCTACTAGTCTATATTGACCGTTATGATAGAAGAACAGCTCGCCATTTTCTTCTAAATAGAAGGATGAATTTCCTTTTTCCAGCATTTCCGTTACCCATCCTGGAACTTCCACACCGGCTTCTGTCAGCTTTTTGACGGATTTTTCAACGCCAATGGCATCCCATGCTTCAAAAGGACCCATATCCCAGCCGAAGCCCCATTTCATTGCACGGTCAATCGCGACGATATTGTCGGCAATTTCACCTAGAAGCTGTGCAGAGTATACGAGCGAAGCAGATAAAGTATTCCATAAGAATTGTCCGGCACGATCATCTGCATATATAAGCGCTTTCAATTTGTTCGCTGTGTCTTTTTCCTGCTTGCTTAGCTCAACAGAAAGCGCAGACAGTTTTTTGCGTGGACCGTATTCTAATGTTACTGGATCGAGTTCAAGTATCTCTTTGCCTTTTTTCAAAAAGAAACCTTGTCCGGATTTGCTTCCAAGCCATCCATTATCAAGCATTTTCTTCATAAATTCAGGTACTGCGAAAACTTCTTTTTCTTTGCCTTCCACTTTTTCATACACATTATTGGCAACGTGATAGAAGGTATCCAAACCGACAACATCCAGCGTGCGGAAGGTGGCGCTTTTCGCCCGGCCAATTAACGGACCAGTGATGGAATCTACTTCACCAACGCTGTAACCGCGTTTTAGCATCTCTTGAACGGTAACTAGGAGGCCATAAGTGCCAATTCGGTTGGCAATAAAGTTTGGTGTATCCTTTGCCACAACAACGCCTTTTCCTAACACATCCTCACCAAAGGTTTTCATAAACGAAAGGACTTCCGGGGCCGTATATTGAGACGGAATCACTTCCAGCAATTTCAGATAGCGCGGCGGGTTAAAGAAGTGTGTTCCAAGGAAATGCTTTTTAAAATCGTCGGAGCGTCCTTCTACCATTGCTTCTACTGAGATTCCAGAGGTATTAGAGCTGATAATACTGCCGGTTTTACGATATTGGTCGACTTTTTCAAAAACTTGTTTTTTGACGTTGAGGTTTTCTATGACCACTTCGATCACCCAATCAACATCTTTCAGCTGGACTAAATCGTCTTCAAGGTTTCCTGCTTCAATAAGCGCAATGTTCTTCTTAACTGCCAGCGGTGCCGGCTTTTGCTTTAATAATTTTTGAAGGTTGGCAGCACTGATACGATTGCGTACCTGTTTATCTGCTAATGTAAGTCCCTTTGCTTCCTCTTCTTTCGTTAATTCGCGCGGCACAATATCCAATAATAATGTTGGAATACCGATGTTTGCTAGATGGGCGGCTATTCCTGCGCCCATTACCCCGGACCCCAGTACCGCTGCTTTTTTAATCAATTGGTTCAACATTGTCTCCCCCTTCAACACTTTGAATGAATACTCATTCATTTTTTTGTCAAAAAAAATACATAATTGAATGAGTTCTGTTACTATTTACTATAAAAGATTTTGAAAATTCCTGCAACAGATAAGTGCGGAAAATTGAAATTTTTTTGAATATTTATTTTTCGCAACATAAATCCCCTGTTTGGGCATGCTATTTCCTGAGGTGATAATGATGGCGAGAGTGAAAAAGGATCCTTCCAAAGCAGGTGTAAGTGCCGCTAGTGTGAAGGGCAATGGCGGCCCGGGATACGAAGCTGCTGGGAAAGACAAACAAAACAGCCAGAATAACCAATACAAGCGATAGTGGAAACAGGCTGAGTGCTTCAGCCTGTTTTTATTATTGTATAAAAATCCCTATTTGAGAGACCATATAATCGTAAATAGTTCACTTAATCAGGAGGGGTATTATGCAGCAGCAAAATATGAATATGCCAAACATGAACATGCAGAATCAGCAAATGACGATGCAGCAGCCGCCAGGAATCGTTTCAACAAAGGATTCCCTTTATTTAACGGACATGATGTCGTGGAATTTACTCTCTGCCAAGAAAGCACACTTTTTTGCGGCTCAGTGCCAGGATCCCGAGTTGAAGGCAGAAGCAGAAAAGTGCGGCCAAATGCATCAGCGCCATTACCAGCAGCTGCTTCAGCATCTAGGCATACACGCGAGTCAGCAACAGCCGCTTAACAACATGCAATAGTAGGAGGAATTATTAAAATGAATCAAAACCAGCAAAAGATTCAAAATCCGGAAACACAAGTCCCAAAGACACCACAAATGAACGAGCGCGATTTCATTAATGATTTACTGACAACAGAAAAATATATGACCAGCTCGTATAGCATGGCAATGCATGAAGCTAGTCATCAAGGATTGTACCAGGGCATTATGCAGATTTTCACGGAAACACAGCAATGCCAGCGTGATCTTTATGACCTGATGTTTAGAAAAGGCTGGTATGCGATTGAGCAGGCAGACCAACAAAAGCTGCAGCAATCGTATCAGCAGTTTCAGGGATATACGAATCAGTTTCCGAGCGGCGGGACGGTGCAATAAGGAAAAAACCGGAGGAAATTTGGAATCCTCCGGTTTTTTATATCTGTGCTGATTTCCGATGCTGCTCATTCAGCTGTTTAATTTCATGAATCATGTGCTTCACTTTTCATGCAAAGTTTCGATCTGAGCCGCAAACATTTTCTCCATCTTGACATCTTCCATCCTTTGCAGAATGGGTACATGGGCAGGTTTTGCAGCGCTTGCCTGCTGGCAGCTGATAAGTATAGCAACAAGTTTTTCTTATTCTTATCTGCTGATCCCGTTCCTCCATATACGTTTTTTCACCAAAGTATTTTTGTAATGGATTCACGTTGTATCGACCAAATAATTGTCCCTCTGCTTCAGAAATTAAATAATCGAAGTCATTCGCAATATTATCGTTCTCGATATCTTTTAATTCGGTTTCATACATCCAGAATAAGTAGACAGCAATATTTTCCCACAAGATCAGCCTTGAAATTCCGATTGTTTTTTCCAGCATTATGATTATCGGAGAAATATTGTTGGCAAATAGGTCCTTGATAACACCTTTCCGCCAGTCAGAACGATCCTTCCCATCCCAATCCAAAAGAGTTAAATCCGTTAGAGAAATGGAAGGAAACCAATCCTTTTCTGGTTCGGCTGGTTCCATTTTTACATTATCTAATGAGACATTCATTTTTTTATTCCAGACAGTCATCGCATAAAGGGAGATGACCGCTAAAAAAGCATACCTTTTCATAAAAATGGATGCAGCTATTTTGTCCGAAGGGGCACCGAGGGTCTTGGCCAAATTTCCCATAAAGTCCTTAAGGTACGACTCATCCAGCAAATCCGCAGCAATGAATGAATGATCCAAGCTTTCAGTAAACCTATATTTTTTCAATTGAAGAATGTTGTCAGCCATTGGACGCGACCGCCTTGTTTAAAATACATCTTCCTTTTCCATAGGGAATGCATAGCGGTGTCCCAAATAATGGATCCATTGTGACCTCACAGTCCATGCCAAACACATTTTTGACAAGACTGCGATTGATGACTTGCTCAGGCAGCCCTTGGGCATACACTTGCTGGTCCTTTATCGCCACCACATTATGGGCATAGCGGCAGGCAAGGTTAAGATCGTGGAGCACCATGACAACAGTCCGCTTTTTCTTTTCATTTAATTCAAAAAGCAGGTCAAGAATTTCGATTTGGTGGGTCATATCTAAGTAGGTTGTTGGTTCATCTAATAGGATAATATCGGTATCCTGGGCCAAGGTCATCGCAATCCAGGCACGCTGTCTTTGTCCGCCGGAAAGAGAATCGACGGTTCTTTCCTTTAATTCTTCCAGACGCGTCGCCTTCAAGGCATCATTTACCTTTTTCTCATCTTCTTCAGACCATTGCTTTAACCATGATTGATGCGGATAACGGCCTTGTTTGACGAGCTGAAGAACGGTTAATCCTTCGGGTGCGGTAGGTGACTGCGGCAAGATAGCCATCTTTTTCGCAATTTCCCTTGTCGAAAGCTTGGCGATTGCTTTCCCTTCAAGAAGCACGCCCCCGGACTTCGGCTTCAAGAGACGGGCGATTGAACGAAGAAGCGTTGATTTTCCACAGCCATTTCCGCCAATAAAAACGGTAATTTCACCTTTAGGGATTTTCAAATCCAACTCATTTATAATGAGTGTCTCTCCATAGGAAAGGGATAAATTCTTCGTTTCAATCGCATTCATCATCTTGCCAGCTCCTTTTTAGCTTTTATCGAGACGGCAGGCGTGTGAAATTGCCTTCACCTGCATTTTTCGTTTTAAGCGTTTCTTGTTTTAAAAAGTAAGTAAATAAAGTATGGCGCACCAATTCCAGCTGTAAATACTCCAGCAGGCACTTCTAATGGTGAAAACAGCGTCCGCCCGATTAAATCCGCAATCATGACAAGAATTCCGCCAATTAGGGCCGATGTCGGCAGCAGTGCACCAAACGAGGAGCCCACTAACCTTCTCGCCATATGCGGCGCCATTAAGCCAACAAAGCCAATCCCCCCGGCAAACGCGACCGAGCTTCCAATCAGGGCGGTGCTGATCATTAATAGCAGAAATCGTTGTTTTTGCACTTTGCCGCCTAAACCGGTGGCAACCTCATCGCCAAGCTCTTGAATATTAATTGTCCTCGCTGCCACGATGGCAATAATGAGAAAAATAACTGTCCAAGGAACGAGCGTTGCGACGTTTTTCCAATTGGAACCATAAACCGTCCCGGTAATCCAAATATTCGCCTGACTTGCCTGATAAATCGGCCCCATAATCATCATTAATGTCGTTAAGGCCTGCATTAACGTTGATATACCGATTCCGATTAACACGAGCCGGATGGGGGAAACACCATTTTTCCATGCAAGAAGGTAGACTAAGAAAGCCACAACCCCTGCACCTAAAAATGCGGCTAACGGCAACCAGGAGATACTAACGGTTAAGGCATTATTTTTATCGCTAAAGATAGCGAGAAAAGCGACCACTGCAACTGCAGCTCCCCCTGTAATCCCAAGGACATCCGGTGAGGCCAGCGGATTGCGAATCATCCCTTGTAATATCCCGCCGGCAACTGCTAATGAAATACCAACCAGTAACGCAACAATAATTCTTGGCAACCGGAACGATTTGATAATCAGTGACTCCATCTCTGGGCCGCCGCCGAATAACACTTTTACCACGGTAAGCGGGTTAATTTTCATCTCTCCTGTTCCCGTGCTAATGACAAAAACAAAGAAAGTGATAACTAAAAGGATTGTAAAAATAAAGGCAGCTTTTCGATCAATTAAAAAGGAGAGTTTCCCCTTAAAAGGACGGAAATTTTTATAGTTATTCATCGGCCATTTAACCCCCTTCTTGCAATGTAAATAAAGAAAGGAGTGCCAATGATCGCTGTCATGACCCCGACTGGTACTTCGGAGGGCATTAAAATATATCTAGCACCGATATCGGCTGCAAGCAGCAGTATCGCTCCAAGAATACCGGATAGGGGAATGACCCATCGATGATCAATCCCGATGATTGCTCTCGTAATATGAGGGACGACAATGCCAACAAAGCCAATCGGACCGGCGACTGCTACAGCACCGCCGGCTAATAAAATTACAAGCACGCCGACGGTTATTTTTAGCAAACCAGTGTTTAAACCCAGTCCTTTGGCGACATCTTCCCCCATGGACAGGATATTCATTTTTCCGGCGATAAGAACGGCACCAATCCAGCCTATACCTATGTAAGGTAAAACGTTTTGCAATGTCTCCAATTTTCGCCCCTGGACAGACCCGGCGAGCCAAAACAAAACCTGCTCGAGCGACGCTTCATCAATAACCAATAACCCCTGTGTAAAGGAAGAAAACATTGCCGCGATTGCTGCACCAGCTAATGTCAGTTTCATCGGAGTTAACCCTTCTCTTCCAAAGGAGCCGATGGCATAAACGCTGATCGCGGCAACTGCTGCACCAATGAAGGCCAGGCCATTGAAGGCTTGCAAGTCATTCACTGAAAATAAGGTAACTGCGACAACCACGGCAAAACCTGCCCCGGCATTAATGCCAAAGATTCCCGGTGATGCCAGCGGGTTTTTTGTTAAGGTTTGCATTAGCGCACCGGCAATTGCCAGGCTTGCCCCAACTGCGGAAGCAATTAACGCGCGCGGAAGTCTCACGGTTTTAATAATGATATGTTGATTTGAGCCATTATAATTCGTAAAGGTATCGATGGCGGTTCGCCAGCTTGTTTCGGTATAGCCATAAATGACACTGGCACATATTAGCAGCAGCATCAGTAATATGGCGGCGAAAAGTCCCGCCCATTTTAATTGCCTAGTTTTTAACAGCATCATATTGAAACCTTTCTAGCATCGTCTGTAGTTATTGTTATAGGTTTAGTTTATCTCTAATTGATAATGATTGTCAATGACTATGAAAATCATTTTCAATTAACCGTTGACATCGTCCTTTCATTCATTTTATGATAAGGGTGTCATTGAAAATGATTATCATTTACATTTTTTAAGGAGGATACATATTTCATGAAAGCTATTAAAACATTACTATCCCTTTTCTCGGTCATCGCGATTTTATTATTGGCTGCATGCGGCGGCACGGACGAGAAGACAACAGAAAAGAAAGACACTCCAACGACGGCTGCCGAAAAAAGTTACACGGTTGACCATGCAATGGGCTCCACGTCAATTAAAGGAACACCGAAAAGGGTTGTTATTTTAACAAACGAAGGAACTGAAGCGTTGTTATCGATGGGTGTGACTCCTGTTGGTGCCGTTAAATCGTTTACCGGAGATCCATGGTATGACCACATTGCTGATAAAATGAAGGAAGTTAAAGTAGTGGGAGTTGAAAGTGAAGTCAACGTGGAAGCAATTGCTGCCCTAAAACCAGATCTCATTATTGGCAATAAAATGCGTCAGGAAAAAATTTATGAACAATTAAGTGCGATTGCCCCGACTGTGTTTGCAGAAACGCTTCGCGGCGACTGGAAGGAAAACTTCAAATTGTATGCTAAAGCGTTAAATAAAGTGGATAAAGGAAATGAAGTCCTGCAAAATTACGATTCCCGCATTGCGGACATTAAAGAAAAGCTTGGCGATAAAAAGAATATGAAGGTATCTATGGTTCGTTTTATGGCTGGAGAGGTTCGGATATATCATAAAGATACGTTCTCAGGTGTCATATTAAATGATCTTGGCTTCGCCCGTCCAGAAAGTCAAAATGTAGATGATTTTGCCGAAAGAAATGTCACGAAAGAACGTATTCCAGCGATGGATGGCGATATCCTTTTCTACTTTACTTACGAAACTGGGGATGGCAAAGGCTCGCAATTGGAAAAGGAATGGATTGCCGATCCTCTATTTAAGAACCTTGAGGTAGCCAAGAAAGGTGAAGTCCACAAGGTGAACGATACGATTTGGAACACAGCTGGAGGCGTGCTGGCAGCCAACCTAATGCTAGATGATATTGAAAAGATCTTTTTGAAAAAATAAGATTGAAGTTGAGGACCGTCTCTTTAGACGGTCCTTGTTTTTTGTTTATTCCGGGCCGGGAGTTCCTACTTTTTTCATGGCTGGATCATCCCCCTCGGCGATTCCGCCAACTGGAGTGGGAATCCCGCCAAACTGCACTGGGATTCCGCCAATCTCATACATATTCTCCAAAAAGCACAAAAAAAGAGCGCACCACCTGCCGCTCTCTCTCTTCGAAACTATGCTGTTGTCGAAAACATGTATTTTTTATAATGGTAGCGGATTGAAAAGATTAAACCTAGGCCCAGCATATTCCCCATTAATGCGCTCCCCCCGTAGCTGATAAATGGAAGCGGAATACCTGTGATTGGCAGCACGCCAATCGTCATGCCGATATTTTGGAACACGTGGAAGGTAATCATGCTGATAACCCCGACACAAATATAAGTATAAAAGTTATTCTTTGTTTCCATACCGACCTTGGTAATATGGTAAATCAGCAAGAAAAACAAACTGATTAACACACTGGCACCAATAAAGCCATACTCCTCGCCTACAACACTAAAAATAAAATCCGTTTGGCTTTCTGGCAAATAGACTTCACGGTTGCCCAGGCCTTTGCCGCTCGTCTGTCCTGAACCGATTGCAAGCATCGATTTGGTCAGCTGATAGCCTGTCGAGCTTTGGTAATTATAAGGATCAAGCCATGAATAAATCCGGCCAAATTGGTATTCCTGCACGCCAAGATATTTTTCTAGAACTGCCGGATTCCATAACACGAAGTAAAAAACCGTTCCAACAACTACAATACCTACCGAGAATATCGGAACCAGCAATTTCCAGGTAATTCCCGAAATAAAAACCATCCCTAATAAAATTGCCAGAAAGACAAGCCCTGTTCCCAAGTCCTCCTTGATTATCAGCAATAACGGTACCATTGTTACGATACCCATCTTGATTAACAGCCATAAATCAGATTGAATCGTCTTTAGCGTGTTTTTTTGATGATGTTGATCAATAACCCATGCAAGGCCAAGGATGATGAATACTTTGACAAACTCTGAGGGCTGAATCGTCCCAATTCCAGGAAGCTTGAACCAGTTTTTTGAGCCATTGATTCGTGGCGCAATCGAATCCGGTGCAAGGATTAATAGAATAAGGAGCAAAAGTCCAAACCCATATACATACCAGGTAAGCTTCCGCAGCTGGTCAGAATCAAAGGTCATAACAACTCCAATGATAATGCAGCCGACAACATACCAGCCAATTTGAAAAATTAAAAAGTTCCGATCATATTGCCCGCTTGATTGAGCACTATAAATTGCGGCACAGCTCGCCAAAAACAAAAGCAATAATATTAGAACAAGACTGTAATCCAGTTTAGAAGTTGTGTTTTTATTTGAAGTCAATTTTAAGTCTCCACCTTAAAAGCACGCATGAGTTTCGACTCCAACCCAGGCATGGAAATAAATTTAATAGAAAAACTATACATTCCTTCATTATATTTTTAAAAACAGCAAATCACAACTTCTAACTGCGAATGGTTTTATTTACATACCAATGTCCTACATATTAAAATAAATTCTCCTCACCTCGCCCGCCATCCATTCCAGATTATTCGGCACTTGGGGAATGCCGTATCCGATATACAGTGGGGTTGTAACAAAACGGGAGACAACCTTCGCATAGATTTTATTATCTATATGATGAAAAAAGACATTATAGCTCGATGCCTTGAATGGAAAATAGTTCAAAATATAATGAACCGCCGTTTGCAGGTATTCTGAAAAGCTTTCGTGGTAGCTAGAATCCTCCATCTCGATATTAAACTCATAAAATCCTACCCGTGGCTTTGTCGACAGCGTAAACCTGGGACCCCCATCAACTGCAGCAATCTCGATTCCCTCGAACATTTCATGAGTTAGCTTTTCTTTATAGTCAATATCATGTAAGCCGACAATCTGCATATGTGGATGGGCAAGCGTACCGCCCGACAATGGTCCATGGTTTTTGAAAAAAATAACCGAGCGATAGCTGCCGGTTTCCTCCATCTCCAGCCAATGCTTGATGCCGAACTTGATCAGCCTATGTAAATGTACCTTTGTGTAGGTCGATAATTCAGCATGGCAATCATCCGTTTCAATTAACACCGTTTGATAAGCATTTTCTAAAACTGGATATTTATTTTTCAACAGGATAATCGGTCCATCAACATCGATGAGGGCGGTCAGCTGGTCTCGTTCGCAAAACGGGCATGCCTGCTCCTTGTTTCGAATATTTTCTGGCTTTTTGACACCGATTGACGTATTAAAATGCAGATGAGAATTTGCCAAACGCGTTACTCCTCTCTCAAACTTGGATATTTCTATTTTATGGGAGAAGACGTATCATTTGCACTAATTTTGTTTTATATTTCATCAGTAAATCAAAGTTTCATTAAATCGATACTTTTTGCATATCTATTAAATGTACAGGCTTATCATTATTTTAGAATGAGAGGTTGTTTATGTTAACAAAACTGGAAGCACTTATTCTCGGAATTATCCAAGGGTTAACGGAATTTTTGCCAATTAGCAGTACGGGGCATCTTTATTTAGGCAGGAATTTATTTAGTTTACAGGAAGCGGGGCTTTTGCTCGATACGATGCTGCATGTAGGGACATTACTTGCTGTCTTTGTATTTTATAAGGCTGAATTTATAAAAATTATTAAAAATCCGTTTAGTAAATTAACGTTTTTGTTGGTTGTCGGGACGATTCCCGCCGTTATCTTCGGGCTCGCCTTTAAGGATTATATTGATGAAATTTCGAAGACAGGGGTTACGATTGGCTGGGAGTTTTTACTGACTGGGTTATTCTTGTGGCTTGCTGATTCCGCGAAAAACGGTCATAAAAAAATGGACAATATCAGCTATAAGGATGCGTTTATCATCGGCACCTTTCAGGCGGTTGCGATTATGCCAGCGATTTCTCGTTCCGGGATGACGATTGTTGCTGCGCTTTGGCGTAAATTGGACCGTGAAACGGCTGCCTACTTTTCCTTCCTTTTATCAACACCTGCGATTGCCGGGGCGATTGTCCTGCAAACGAAAGATTTACTGGGCGGCGCTGGTGAGGAAATTTCTTTATCAGCCTTGCTTGTTGGAATCGTCTCTTCTGCCATCTTCGGGTATATTGCGGTTAAGTGGATGATCGGCTATTTGAGAAAGCATTCATTAAAGCCGTTCGCATACTACGTCTGGGCTTTAGGATTACTCGTCTTAGTTTTCCAATTTACTGGCAAATTCTAGCCTAATGTGGCCGGGAAAAATGGATCCGCAAATAATCATGCTGGTTTCGCAAATAAAACTGCTATACGGGTATTAAAAAGCGACTCGAAGCTTTCGAGTCGCCATTTTTTATAATGTAACTGTTTGTTTTGCCATTTCTCTTGCTGCTTCAGTTGCTTGTTCTTTCGCTTTGGCGATGATTTCGGGTGCCTTTTTTGGAAAATGGTCCATTCCCTCGGCAACAACCGTTTCCATTAGGTCGAAGCCAAGGAATTTCAACGCTTTCATTAAATAGCGGTCGCCCATTTCAAATTCGACCATCGGACCACTGGAATAAATGCCGCCGCGTGTTTGAATGTGAATCGCCTTCCTGCCTGTTAGCAGTCCTTTAGGTCCATCAGCGGTGTTCGTAAACGTTTTTTCAGCAATAAATAGGCAATCCATAAACGATTTTAAGATAGCAGGAGCACCGAGATTCCAAATCGGTGTAACAAATACATAATAATCTGCAGCAATAAAGCGATCAGCGAGCGCATGCATTTTTTCTAGCTTCGTCCGCTCAGCTTCACTAAGCTGTTCTTTTGTGTAGCCCATAAAGGATAATTTCGCGCGCGCAGATAATAAGTCCATATCGATTTCCGGGATATCCATATCATATAAGTGCATAGGCTCAATTTCAACATCCGGCTGGATGCTTTTGAACTCTTCTAAAAATACTTCGCCAATCTGCATTCCTTTTGAAAGTTTACTATCTGGTTTTGGATTGGCCGTAATATAAATAAGCTTTGACATGTACATCCCTTCCCTTTTACCACAAATTTTTTCCTCTATTATTATACTACCTCAAATTCACTTGCTCACCATTGAACAATCCGTGAAGTTTATGAAAAAATTGTGAATTTCTTACTTATGAGACCTTCATTTTTGAAAAACTTATCTAATTAATATAATTGCTTCCCTATGATATTTTGAACAGTTCGTGACAATTCTAAACAAAACCAAACGAAACACAACAAAACTTAACAAAAGTCACATCCAATATGATACGATTTTTTTAAGATTAGGAAAAAGGAGGGAAAATGGTTATGGATGGCAAGGCTTATACACCGGATGAAGTGGCGCAAATCTTTCAAATCTCCAAACATACTGTTTATGAGCTGATCAAAAGAGGCGAGCTCCAAGCCTTTAAAATCGGCAATAAAATGCGGATTGAACAGGCCGAGCTTGAAAGATATAAGGTGAATACAAAAGCTCCGATAAAGAAAATTGCGGCTGAACCAATGCCGGTTAAGCCGACCTCATTAATTCGGTTATCTGGCAGTCATGATTTTCTTGTCGAACATTTCACTAAACAAGCGGCAAGCGCGCTAAACTTACAGATTCAACCGTCATACATAGGCAGTCTGGAAGGGTTAATGATGCTTTACCGGGGGCAGTGTGATATTGCCGCCATTCATCTATTAGATCCAACATCACAGGAATATAATCTGCCTTTTATCCATCAGCTGTTTGTTTACGAATCGATTTTGGTGCTGAGATTGGCCGCAAGAGAACAAGGGTTTATCGTTGCGGGAGGTAATCCGAAAAAAATTCAAGACTTTCATGATCTTACTAGACAAGATGTTCAATTTATTAACCGCCAAAAAGGGGCCGGGACAAGGTTTTTACTAGACTCCAAGCTTTCAAGCTATGGAATAGATCCTCGGCAAATTAACGGATACGGTACGGAAGAATGGAACCATTTGTCCGCAGCCTCCTACATAAGCAGAGGCATGGCGGATGTTACCTTTGGAATTCAGTCTGCCGCGAGCCACCTAGGACTTGATTTCATTCCAGTCTCAAAAGAAAACTTTGATCTTGTATTCCGCTTTACCGCTGAAAATAGTCAATGCTTGACAGAGTTGATCGATTACTTGCAGTCGGACAACTTTAAAGATAGCTTAACCGATTTAGAAGGCTATTCGATTCAAGAATTAGGAAAAATCACCTATCAAACTAGAAAAACGGAGGAAACAACATGTTAAGAAAACGTTATTTTGCAGTCCTATTTGCTTTAATGCTATTAGTTTTATCAGCTTGCGGAAACACGGACACAAAAGATACCGCCGCCGCAAAAGAGAAAAAAACAGCACCGAAACCAGCACCAACGGAAATGATTCTCGCCACGACAACAAGTACACAGGACAGCGGTTTATTGGATGTACTAGTCCCAATGTTTGAAAAAGAAAACAATGTTAAAGTTAAAACGATTGCAGTCGGAACAGGGCAAGCATTAGAAATGGGCACAAAAGGTGAAGCTGATGTCCTGCTTGTTCATGCTCCAGCGGCTGAAAAGGAAGTAGTCGATGCAGGTGATGCAATCAACTATAAGCGGGTAATGTATAACGACTTTATTTTAGTAGGACCGAAGGAAAATCCAGCTGGTGTCAGCGGCGACGATATTAAAGGAGCCTTCAAAAAATTAGCAGACAGCAAAGCTACTTTTGTTTCCCGCGGCGATGACTCCGGCACACATAAAAAAGAACTTGGGATCTGGACTGCCGAAAACATTAAGCCAGCCGGCGATTGGTATGTATCAACAGGACAAGGCATGGGGCAAACGTTACAGGTTGCTGCTGAGAAAAAAGGTTACGTGTTAACAGACCGTGCAACATGGTTAGCGCAGGAAAAGAATTTGGATACTTTGCAAATTGTTGTTGAAGGCGGAAAGGATTTAATGAATATCTATCACGTGATGCAAGTAAATCCTGAAAAACATGATAAAGTGAATAGTAAAGACGCTGAAAAATTTGTAAACTTTATGATAGATAGCAAAACGCAAGACGTGATTGAGGAATTTGGCAAGAAAGAATATGGCCAATCATTATTCTTTAAATACACTGAATAATTTTTAACTGGGAACGGGGTCCTGAGACCCTCTTCCTATCCTACTTCTAAAGGGAATCCTGGAGGCATTACGTTTATGGAACTACTAATAGATGGAATAAAAAAAGCAATTGATATGATCCTTTCCGGTGACAGGGAAGTTTTTGCGATTACCTGGCTGACATTAAAAGTCTGTCTTATTTCCATTCTGATTAGTACGCTCATCGGATTGCCGCTTGGAATTTTCCTTGGATTAACTAGATTCAAAGGCCGCAGAATTCTACTATTATTTATTAATATCGGGATGGGGCTGCCTCCTGTTGTTGCCGGGCTGTGGATTACGATGCTGTTATGGCGCTCCGGCCCGTTAGGAGATCTAACCCTCCTCTATTCACCGACAGCGATTGTCATGGCACAAATTTTAGTGAGCCTGCCCATCGTTACGAGCCTGACATGTACGGCATTCCAGCAAATCAGCGAGAAAATGCTCTTGCAAATTAAAGCACTTGGAGCAACAAAGATGCAGACATTAATCATCCTTATCAAACAATTAAAGATTGCGATTTTGGCGGCAATCATGGCGGGATTTGGCCGCGTTATCGCCGAGGTTGGCGCCGCGATGATGGTCGGCGGGAATATTCTTGGTGATACAAGAATATTGACGACGACAATTGTGATGGAAGTTTCAAAAGGTAATTTTGATATTGCCTTAGCCTTGTCGTTTATTTTACTATCCGTTGCCCTGTTGATTACGGCCGGGTTAACATTTTTACAGCAAAGGAAGCGAATATCATGAATCCGTTAGTTGAGCTGAACAATATTACCTATAAAGCCCAAAATAAATCGATTCTTGATATTCCTGAATTTCAGATTCATGCAGGTGAATTTCTCGGGATTATGGGACCTAACGGTGCTGGAAAAAGCACGTTGCTTAAGGTGTTAGCTTTTCTTGAGAAGCAATCGAGTGGTGATATTCTCTACCGGGGTGAGTCCATTCCCAAGGGGAATGTGCCGCTCGAGCTGCGCCGGAAGTTCTCGATTGCCCTGCAGCAATCGTTGCTTCTTGATGGAACGGTGTTTCATAATATCGCCATTGGCTTAACCTTAAGAAAAATGCCAAAAACAGTTATTAAAGATAAAGTGGCACACTGGCTGGAGCTTTTCGGCATCAGTCATTTGGCGAAAAAAAACGCCCTTTATTTATCCGGCGGCGAGGCGCAGCGGGTTAACCTGGCACGGGCAATGATTGTCGAGCCGGAGATTCTTTTTCTCGATGAACCATTTTCCGCTTTAGACTTTCCGACAAAGATTAAGTTAATGGAAGATTTCAAGGGCATTATTGAAACTGCCCGAACAACGGCTGTATTTGTCAGCCATGATTTAATGGAAATTAACTATCTCACTAATCGACTGGCGATTATTGTCAATGGTGAAGTAAAGCAATCCGGACCCACCCCTCGGGTCCTAGAACATCCTAATTCTTCCACCGCATCCTTCCTAAACGAGTGGAAGAAATTTTATCCCCTTGCACGTTGAAGCAGTTCCTACGGGAGCTGCCTTTTTTTGTTTGATTTAAACTCCCACGGGGCATAAAATAGGATATACAAATGTAGCTTGGATCTAAGGGGGAGTTTTTCAATGAAATATGTAGTGATTACCGGGGCATCTAAAGGGTTAGGTGAGGCGATTGCCAAACGGCTTATCCACGAACAAATCGCGATTGTATCTGTATCCCGAACTGAAAATAAAGAAATCAAAAAGCTGGCTTTAGAAAATGACCTTTATTATAAGCATTATTCCTGCAACCTCTCGTTAGAAAAAGAAGTACAGGAAGTTTTTATGGAAATTGCTCATAGTCTTTTTCAAAAGGAACCACAGGAAATTCTTCTATTTAATAATGCCGGTGTGGTTGAGCCGATCGAAACGGTTGGAAATTTAGATCAAACACCAATAATTAGCAACATCCAGGTAAATTTAATAGCGCCAATTCTTATCAGCAATTTATTTTTTAATAAAGCACAATCCACGAATACAAAGATTCAGGTTATTAATGTAACCTCAGGGGCAGCCGTCCACCCGATTGAAGGCTGGAGTGTGTATTGCAGCTCAAAGGCCGGGTTAAATATGTTCACGCAAACGGCCGCATTAGAGCAATTGAACTTGAAAACCAACAATACGATAATCGCCTTCAGTCCCGGCATCATGGATACCAATATGCAGGAATCGATTCGGTCCTCGTCCAAGACAGCCTTTAAGGATTTAGATAGATTTATCGAATATAAAGAAAAAAATATGCTGCTTGGTGCAGATGTGGTCGCGGACGCTTTAGTGGATTTGGTACTTAGCGGCAATGTTGAAAGTGGGAAAGTGTACAATATAAAAGATTTACTGGCATAAACGGATAGGGCCCCTGCGTATAGCAGCGGCCTTTTTTAGTCCTCCTGTGGAAACCATAAAGTAATGCTGGTTCCCTTATTCAACTTGCTTTTCACCTTGACGACCCCTTTATGGGCATCCATCAACGCTTTTACGATTGAGAGCCCGATGCCGACACCGCCTGTTTTACGGTCGCGCGATTTGTCGCCGCGATAGAAGCGTTCGAAAATATGCGGGATGTCGTCCTCATTCATTCCCGAGCCTTCATCTTGTATCCTAAAGCCGACATAGCCATCCTTTTCCGTCACCACCGAAATGGTGACATTTTTCCCTGCTGGTGTATATTTCAGTGCATTATTTAAGATATTCGAAAGGATTTGCATCAATCGGTCCTTGTCCGCCTCAAACATTTCCTCCTGTGGCGGTTCTTCAATCCGAAGTCCGACGCCCTTCTCCTTAAACAACGGCATAAAAATCTCCCATAATGCCGCCAGCACACTGCCGGCTTCCAATTCGATTTTTTCGAGCCTAATTTGCGGATTCTCCGCTGCAAGCAGTTTTTCTAGTTCATTGACGAGTCTCACTAAGCGCATCAGCTCTTCATGACTTGTTTGTAGGCGCATTGGGGTCGGCTCCCAAATTCCGTCCTGAAAGGCTTCGATTTGGCTTCTTAACGTCGCAAGCGGTGTCCGTAGCTCATGGGCGAGATCGCCGGTAAATTGCTTACGGAGCATTTCTTCCTTTGCCAGTGACTCGGCAAGATTATTGAAAGAAACAGCAATTTGTTTTACCTCTGTTGGTAATCCCGACAATGGAATCCGAATATCAAGGTTATGCTGCCGGAGTTCACCCGCGGCAAATGATAGCTTTTTCAAACCCGAAGTTAATTTTTTTGAAAAAAGCATACTAAAGATAATGGCGAGCACAATCGTCAAACAAACGGCTGCATAAATGTACAATTGAATTGTTTGAAGAAAGGTATTTTCATCGTCAATTAAGCCTTTCGGGTAGATGGCCACGAGTCTTCCAATCATCGCATTATCGACTTTTAGTGTATAGGTTTTGGAGTGCCACTCTTCCCCAACCGGTGCCGGTTCTGTTAACCCGAGGCTATTTAACATGCCGCGGATATTCGAGGAGTCCATTTGGATTTGCCCGAAACGATCATACAATTGAAAATAGAGCTGATCGGTCATCGCGTGCTCATGGAAAAACCCAAACACCGGGTCGCTTGTAAAATGGCCGTTTTTTTGAAAATCCTTTTCAATTTCTGTAATAATTCTATCAATCTTTTTTTCGCGATTGCGGTCTAAATAGCTATTAAAGCTTTCTTCAAAGCCATATTGGATAAAAAAGCTGACAATCAAAATCCCGATCATCGAGATGAGCACTAAGTAAAATAGGATTTTAGACCGGAGCGTTTGCAGCATCTAGTACCCCTCCAAATTTATAGCCCATCCCAAAAACGGTCACGATAAAGTCCGGCTGCCTTGAGTCTGTTTCAATTTTTTTCCGAAGGTTTTTGATATGGGTATCAACACTGCGTTCGTAGCCTTCATAATACATGCCTTCGTCCTGAATTTTTTCTAATAAGTCCATCCGGCTGTATACGCGGCCGGGATTCACTGCCATATTGGTTAACAGTTTATATTCAATCGGCGTCAAGATAATGGAGTTTCCGCAGATGGTTACTTCTTTTTTTATTAAATCAATGGCTAGTTTTCTGCCGTTAAATTCAAGCCTTTCAACCTTTTCTGTCTTTTTCACCCGTCTTAAAATCGCTTGAACGCGAACGACGACTTCCCTTGGACTGAATGGTTTGGTTAAATAGTCGTCTGCCCCCATGACAATTCCATTGATGCGGTCATCCTCGGCCGATTTAGCAGTCAGCATCAGAATTGGAACGTCCGAATCTTTCCGCACCAGCCGGCAAACCTCTTCACCGGAAATATCGGGCAGCATTAAATCTAAAATAATCAGATCAGGATCGATTGTTTTCGCCTTTTTCAAGGCATCAATTCCATTATCAGCACTATGAATTTCATAGCCTTCTCTTTCTAGGTAAGCTTCGAGAACTTCTATGATTCTACGTTCATCGTCAACTAATAATATTTTCATTATTATCACTCCCCATATCTTTACTATATCATCTTGGGTCTGTGATGTTTTTAACTTCACAAATTCACCACAACTTCTTCATAACATCTTCAATCTTTCTCGTTAAGATGTAATTGTAGTTAGGAAAGAGTCGATAACGTAAGGCCCCTCATAGTTTTGGTTATCAGCTCTTTGATGCAGTACATGGTTATCGACCATCTTACTCATCCCAAATTTAACCTCTCTTTTTTTTAAAATAGTAAGGGCGTCCCGATCGCTGGGACGCCAATTTTTTTTGCTCTGTTAAACTAGCCTGTTGATTTCCGTTCCGGGCGCTTGCTTTCCGCGGGCGGGTCCTGGAGCCTCCTCGGCGCATCCGCGCCTGCGGGGTCTCCAGTGACCCGTCTATCCCGCAGGAGTCAAGCGCCCTCCACTCCAATCAACTGGGTGTAAAATTAACAATGAGCATTGCCAGAGCCTTTATTTTTAAAAAAATCCTGATTGGGTGTCAGGCACCTTTGCTATTTTGTAACGCAAAAAAATCCTTATCAGATTCGATAAGGATTTTTTGTCTGTTTATTCGTCTTTTTTCTTTACTTCTTCAGTCAATTCTTCAATGCTTCGCTTTACATTGCCTTTTCCTGAATAGTTTTCAATCAACTCTTTTACATCAATACCACTTGATGCCTTTAATGACTCTTGCAGGCTTGCCATTAAGTTGGTTGCATAGCTGGTGATTTTATTGGCGCCGCCATTTTCGCCAGTGCCGCCGCCAGTATCGACAACGGTGATTTTATCAATATTGGATAATGGGGCTGCGACTTGCTTCGCATATTCAGGAAGCATTTTGACAACCATGTCGAGAATCGCAGCTTGACCGAATTGCTCGAACGCTTCGGCGATTTTTTCTTTCGCTTCCGCTTCGGCCAAACCTTTTAGGCGGATAATCTCTGCCTCTGTTGAACCCTGCGCCTTTTGTGCTTCCGCTTTTGCAAGACCGTCGAGACGAATCCGCTCGGCTTCCGCCTTTGCCATTGCTTCGATGCGGTATTTATTGGCTTCCGCTTCAGCGATTTCCCTTGCTTTGTTCGCTTCCGCAGATTGCTCAACAGAGTAACGGTCGGCATCGGCCTTTTTCTTTACTTCGGAATCATATTGACGTTCGCGGCGAAGTATTTCTTTTTCTTCTAACTCAATTTGTTTTTGTCTTTCAATAATCTTGATTTGCATTTCTTGTTCCATTACATCCTGTTTTGATCTCGCTGTTTCAAGATCATAGGCTTGGTCTGCCTTCGCTTTGGCAATATCCTGTTCACGGCGGAATTCAGCGACTTTCAACTGATTGACTTTCTCAGCTTCAGCGATTTCTGTTGACCGTTCTAATTCATTACGCTTTGCTTCTTTAGAAGCTTCGGCTTTTTTAATCCGTGTTTCTTTTTCCGCTTCAGCTGTCGCAATATCGGCATCACGTTTTACTTGAGCGATTCGCGGTTTACCAAGTGAATCAAGGTAGCCATTTTTGTCACGGACATCTTTAATCGTAAACGATACAATTACTAAGCCCATTTTAGCAAGATCCTGCGAGGCAACGCGTTGGACCTCTTGGGAAAATTTATCGCGGTTTTTGTAAATTTCTTCGACTGTCATCGAGCCAAGAATGGATCTGAGGTGACCCTCAAGTACTTCCCTTGCTTCATTTTCGCGATCTTCCTTTGGCTTGCCGAGAAACTGTTCAGCTGCTGTGGCAATTTCACTGATCGAACCGCCGATTTTAATAATCGCGACACCATCGGCCATCACCGGTACACCTTGTTCGGTATAGACTTCTGGAGTGGTTACTTCAAGCTTACTTGAAAGCAAGCTAAGCGGTTTTGCTTGTTGGAATACTGGTAAAATAAAGCTCCCGCCACCGCGGATAATTTTGATTTTATTTCCGGCCTCGTCCACGTGGACACTCCCGTTTCCAAGAAAACTACCAGTTACAATTAGGGCCTCATCCGGTCCGGCTGTTCTGTACTTTGTGATAAATACACCAATTAAAGCTATGAAAATAAGTACGACAATCCCGACGATGACCCAAATAATATTAAAATCCATTTTTCTATTCCCCCTTATCTATATATAACTTTCTAATTGATGGTGAACCGTAACCTGGAGCACGCCATCCTTGACCTGGACAACAAGCACGCTTGTGCCATTAGGAATTTGGTCGCCATCAAAGCTTACAGCTGGTTTGGCAATTCTTCCACTCGTACTTTCAATTATCACTTCACCGTAGCCATCCGCTGGGATTGAGGTAATGACTGTCCCGACTCGGCCTTGCAGATCCGATTCTTTATAGACAAGCGATTCCTCCGCGGAAGACAATGGTACGAGCACAAAGACATTTAGTAAGGTTACCACAATGAATGCGGCAACAGCTGAGATACCTAAAATGAGTAAATAATGTAGTGATGATAGCTTTTCAAACAAGTAGCCGCTTGCAGACATGATGGTCACGAAGGAAAAGATCAGTACAGGGTTCAGGAAGTGCAGCCCTCCGTCCCCAGTTCCATTAAAATGAAACACATCGGCAAACAGTACATATAAAACCGTTAAAATACCTGCAATGATTAAACCATACAAATAAATCGTTTCTAAAGGAATGCTAAAAGGCTCCATTTACATCACTCCCTTTTTGTATTTGGAACAAATCCAAAGGAAAGCGGGGACTACGATTTCAGAAAAATTTAAGCATATAGCATCTTCCCCTTCCCCTTCCTTTGTGTTATGTATATTGGGTAATACGGATGAAAAGAGATAAAGTTTCATTATTCACATATATTTTATCATTATCTGCCAACTAAAGAACCTAACAACTTTCGACACATTTCGCGCAAGGCGGGAGGTGACCTGTGGTTTCGAAAAATTCGGTTCGTTTAATGACGGTCTTTTGTTACTGTCCGAGCTTTTTTTACCCTTTTGGTCCATGGGATTATCTCTCATGGTCCGTATGAGCATTTCTTTCCCCTATTCGGTCCATGAAACCTCCTCTCATGGACCGGCGGAACCCTTTTTTACCTTTTTCGGTCCATGAAACTCCCTCTCATTGACCGGCGGAACCCTTTTTCCACTCTTCCGGGCACTAAGAATCGTTCTCTGTGACCGGCATGCTCCTTTTTCCACTCTTTCGGGCACTTAGAATCCTTCTCTGTGACCGGCAGGCTTCTTTTTCCACTCTTTCGGGCACTTAGAACCCTTCTCTGTGACCAGGCAAGCCCCTTTTCCCCTCTTACGGTCACATAGAACCCCGGCATAACCGTTTTTCCGCCTATGGTCACTCACTTAAACGCAAAAAAAGTGCCATAGCACCTGGCTATAGCACCTTACTGAATCATATTCAAAAACTTTCTTGTTCGTTCTTCTTTTGGATTGGTGAAAATTTCTTCAGGCTTGTTTCGTTCGACGATGACGCCGCCGTCCATGAAAATGACTTCGTCGGCAGCCTCACGGGCAAAGCGCATTTCATGGGTAACGACGATCATGGTCATCCCTTCCAAGGCGAGATCCTTCATTACTTTCAATACTTCGCCTACCAGCTCGGGGTCGAGGGCGGAAGTTGGCTCGTCAAACAGCATGACCTCCGGTTCCATTGCCAATGCCCGGGCAATGCCGACACGCTGCTGTTGACCTCCTGAAAGCTGGGCAGGATAGTAATCGATCTTGTCGCCAAGACCTACTTTTTCAAGCAGTGCCTGCGCCTTTTTCCTTACTGCCGTTTTATCCTCACCTTTCACAATCACAGGACCCTCCATCACATTCTCAAGTGCTGTTTTATGAGGGAAAAGATTATAGTTTTGAAAAACCATTCCTGTTAAACGGCGAAAGGACGCGACGGACCTTTTCGGAACCGACTTCGAAAAATCAAGGCTTTGTCCTTCAATGGAAATGGACCCATTTGTCGGTGTTTCGAGCACATTTAAACAACGGAGCATTGTCGTCTTCCCAGATCCGGACGGTCCAATCACAACAACGACCTGACCTTTTTTGACCTCTAGGTTAATTCCTTTCAAAACCTCTAATTGACCAAACTGCTTATATAAACCTTTAATTGAAATCATCGTAAAACTCCCCTGTAAAAGGTTAAAATGGCTGGTACAGAAAAAAGCAGCAATTCGCCGAGTCCCTCCGGTCCCACCTCTAACACCTGTCTTCTAACCTCCAAATCACACATACCGATCCAATCTTCTTTCCATAAATCCTTGAAGCACGGAAAGGAAGAAGCAAATCACCCAATAAATAAGTGCGGCTTCGGAATAGACTAATAAGAATTCATAGTTTGCCGCCGTAATTTCCTGGGCGCGGCGGAACATCTCGGTAACAAGGACAACGGACGCGAGAGAAGTATCTTTTACAAGACTAATAAACGAATTTGATAATGGCGGCAGGGATACTCGCGCTGCCTGGGGCAAGATGATTCGTTTTAACGCCTGGGTATATGACATTCCAATCGAATAGCCCGCTTCCCACTGTCCTTTCGGGATTGAAAGAATCGCAGCCCTAATTATTTCCGAGGCGTACGCTCCCACACTTAGGGAAAAACCAATGACGGCCGAGATAAATGGATCAATGGTTATCCCGATATTCGGAAGCCCATAAAAAATGATAAATAATTGCACCAATAAGGGCGTTCCCCGGATAGCTGAAACATAGATTCTCGCAATGATTTGAAAGAACTTCACATGTGAAATCCTGGCGAGCGCTGTTAAAACAGCTAAAATCAAGCCAATAATAAATGAAATAATCGTTAAGGGAATCGTGTTCATAACAGCACCCTCCAGCAGCGGCCGGAGGGAGGTTTTGGCAATATCAACTAATCTTGCTGTTCTTTCCGGGTCAGCAAAAATACTATTTAAGTACATCTTCACCAAACCATTTCTCAGAGATTTTTTTATACGTGCCATCATCAATCATGTCTTTTAAAGCTTTGTTTACTGCATCGACAAGAGTCTGATTATTTTTTCTAAACATAAAGCCACTGTGTGAAGCATCAGCTTCCGTTGCGACAACTTTTACCGGTGCGTCAGGCTTTTGCTTTTTAAAGTCTAAAAAGGCAATTTTATCGTTGATGGTGACATCGACACGCTTCGAAGTGATTAAATCGACGGCTTGGGTAAAGCCATCTACACCGACTATATTCGCGCCATATTTCTTTGCCAAATCTGCATAATTGCTTGTTAGTGATTGCGCTGACTTTAATCCTTTAATGTCTTCAAATGCTTTCACTTTATCATTATCCTTATGAGCGATAAGGACACCCGCTGAACTGATATAGGGATCAGAGAAATCATATTTTTCTTGACGGTCTGGGCGAATTCCCACCTGGTTGGCAATCATATCAAAACGCTTCGCATCAAGACCGGCAAATAAAGAATCCCATTGCGTTTCCTTGAAATCAGCTTTCACTCCTAAACGCTTAGCCACTTCCTCAGCAACCTCGACATCGAACCCAGTCAGTTTTCCAGATGAATCATGGAAAGTAAATGGAGCATATGTACCTTCTGTTCCAATTAAGATCTTTCCATCTGCTTTTACTTTTTCCAATAAATCTGCAGACTGATTAGTCCCTGTTTTCTTGTTATCGTTAGTAGCTTTGTCACCGCTTGTTCCACAAGCTGACAAAATGAACATAAAGCTTAATAATAGTGCAAAAAGAACGGATAATTTTTTCATTTTTCAAACTCCTCAATTCTGATTGTTTTTCTCGGATTTAATAATCTTATTACATCCCTATATTTCTGTCAAAGAAATTACATCGAGATTCAAGATTATTTTACCCCTTTTTGGAAAATAAAAACCTATCAGGGAATCCTGATAGGTTAGGCCGATAGCATTTCGTTTTGCTTTACTTTCGTTCGCCTTTTTAATATTGGTCGATAAAAGATCAGTCCGCTCGCTAATAAAATCATTCCATAAGTAAATGTTTTTACATCAGCCGTTCCGGCGATAATCACCCAGAGAGAATAGATCGTCGATAGTAGTGCAATGATACCATCTGTAACCCTAGATTTAACGCCTTGATAGGTTTCACCTGTTATCACCAATTTTAGCTGATAAACCGAAGAAATAAAGTATGGCACCAAATAAGCTAAGGTGGCAATGACAATCACGAAGTCAAAGGCTTCAGAAATTGATTTTGAAATCGTTGAAAAAATAAACAGCTGCGCTAGACCATTTGTCAATATCAGTGAAAACGATGGCAGCCCCTTTTTATTTTCCTTTAAAAAAGCAGGAAGGAATAATCCTTGCTTTGCCGCCTGATATGGAACTTCCGCACTTAACATCACCCAACCGATGGTAGAACCAAATAAACTGATTAAGCCAACCCCGGCCAGCACCTTGCCGCTTACTGGTCCTAAAACAGCTTGAATCGCATCAATCATCGGCTTGTCTGAGTGAATGAGTGTGTTCTGATCCAACATTCCCATCACCAGTGTGCTAATCCCCATATAAATTGCCAAGGCAATAAAAAGCCCGAGAATCGTCGCACGCCTCACATCGGTTTGCTTCTTGGCACGGCCGGCAAAGACAACTGCCGTTTCAATACCGATAAAGGCCCACAACGTATTTACTGCGGCATTGTTGACTTGCGACATCATTCCAAGAGCATGTCCAGCTGCGTCCGCTCTTTCGGCCACGAACGGCAGGATATTACTTTTTTCAAAGGCAAACAGCCCAACCAAGATAAAGATGAAAAATCCAGCCACTTTCGCAGCTGTTGCCGCAAAATTCAAGCGGCCCGCGCTTTCCATTCCACGTAATATGATAAAGTGAATGCCCCATAACATAACCGTACAAACGATAAATGTTAAGCCATTACCAACTTTCAGCGTAAAGCCGCCAATCGTAAACCACGGCGCGTTGCTCGTTAGAATAGGAAAGAAAGTTGAAAAATAGCCGGCGAAGGTAGTAATAACCGCAACAATTCCGGCAAGATTTCCAATCCAGTAGCCCCAAGAAGACATAAATCCTGATAAAGTTGACGCCTGCGAGCCTGGTTTAAACAGCTCTTTGGCATATATTTGCGGTCCGCCTGTAAGATTGGGCTTCCTTGTTGCCAAATTGCCAAACACAAGTGCGATCATTAAGACCCCGAAGCCTGTCAACAGCCATGCCGCGATGACCCCGGCCGGACTTGCTGCCTCTGACAATGACCTTGGCAGCATGAAAATTCCTGAACCGACCATATTGCCGACGACAAGTGCCGTTAAAACCCAAAATCCTAATTTATTTGCTTTACTCATGGTGAACCCCTCTCGATGCTTTCTGCTCATAATCATGTTACAAGGATACTCTCGGACAAATCCTTTGTCAATGGAAAATTTTATCGTGGTAAAGTATTAGAGAGCTAAATTGCGAGCCTAAATTAATCTATAATTTCCTGTGTATGACCACAAAAAAGAGACTGCCGGGCATGGCAATCTCTCGTTCAAGCTTATTTCCACCAGCCATCAAACATGTTGGCCGGAAGCTGACGTTTATGTTCGGTGACAATATAGCGCTTTTCAATTTTCTCGGCGGCCGCTTGTGACACCGGCTTTCCTTCAAGGTAATCGTCCAATTCATCATAGCTGATGCCTAGTTCGGTTTCATCGGCCTGGCCGGGTTTTTGATCGAGCAAGTCTGCTGTCGGAACTTTTAAATAGAGGCTTTCTTCGGCGCCAAGCTCGATTAGCAAGGCTTTTCCCTGGCGTTTGGTCAGGCCTGTCAATGGCAGGACATCCGCCCCGCCGTCGCCATACTTTGTATAAAATCCGCTGACTGCTTCTGCAGCATGATCTGTACCGATGACAAGGAGCCCTTCCATGCCGCCGATTGCATACTGTGCAATCATTCTCATTCTCGCCTTTACATTTCCTTTTTGATAATCACTAAGATGTCCAGCCTCGGAGTCATATTCTTTTTGCACTTCATCAACAGCTGCCTTAACATTAAAAATCAGTTCACGGTCAGCATTGATAAACGCCAATGCACGTTTGGCATCTTCTTCATCCTGCTGGACTCCATATGGAAGGCGGACCGCAATAAATACAGCTTCCGCACCTTCGCTCCGCAGCTCTTCGACCGCAAGCTGCGCCAGCCTTCCTGCAAGTGTGGAATCCTGACCGCCGCTGATTCCTAGCACATACCCGTTTGCCTTTGTTTTTAACAAATATTTTTTCAAAAAGTCAACCCGTTTACGGATTTCCTCTTTCGGATTAATGTTCGCGGTGACATGTAACTCTTTCATAATCTGTGCTTGCAAACGCATTACTTGAGCCCCCTAGCTAAATTCATTGATATAATTACTGTACCATAAACGCCGGTCATCCACTAAAATTTACTGGGAGCTTCACTTATCATTTTATAAAGATCGTTTGAAACCTGATGGATGTCAATCTTACTGTCACGAACATTCAAGAGGATTGCCATTGCGGTTTTATTTTTAAAATAAACATGCAGCGATTCCCATCCGCCCACGACACCACGGCTATACACTTTATCATTTGTCACATAGAGACCTAAACCATACTTCGATTTTGGTCCTGCTGTCAGCATTTTTGTTAAACTGTGTTTGGATACAAGCGTTCCATTCATTAACGCCTCATCGAAAAGGCATAAATCAAGGACCGTGGAATAAATATCACCACAGCCAAAAAGGACATTGGTCTTCAGGGGCTTGGCCGGGATCAATTGAGTTCCAAGTTTAAGATAGCCTGTTGAATAATGGGCGGCCGCTTGCTCCTCGGTAATAAAACCTGACTGGCGCATCGAAGCCTTGGTAAAGATATTCTTTCGGATATATTCATGGAGCGGCAGCCCCGATACTTTTTCGACAATAAGCCCGAGGACCAAATAATTGATATCATTATAATCCCACTGAGTCCCTGCTGGAAATCGAATCGGTTTGGAAGCTATTTTCTTCACTATTTCTGCCGGCTTCTTATTGCCGGTATGCCAGCGGGGAGTATCTATTCCGGATGTATGGTTTAATAAATGGATGATTTTTATCTTCTTCCCATTTGGAAAGTCAGGAATATAAGCGGCCACTGCATCTTGAATTGATAATTTCTGTTTATCCTCAAGCTGCATAATACTGGCGGCGACGATTAACTTCGTAATGGAAGCAATCGGATGGGCAGTCGCTGGCTGGTTTGCGATTTGCTGCTGAAAATTTGCAAACCCCGCTCCCTCATGGAGAATGATTTGATTTTCCTTTACAATAGCGAAACTGCCATTTAAGTGGTTTGCAATTAGATAGTTTCTTAGCTTTCGCTGCAGGTTTGTTTCATTCTGTTTCGTTTCGAAATGAGCGGAAACATTATGTTCCGGCTTTAGTAAATATGGATTTTTTAGGAATCCTACGGTCCCGATGAAAAGAGAGATAAACCATACAATCATTTTCCATTTCACGTCTAATCACATCTTCCTCTATTCCATTTAATCATTCTTGGGTTTATTATGGATGAATAAACAGTGAGTTACTCTATTTTCATGCAATATGGAAATTTTTTCGAGTACAAAATCTCCTTATGGTAAAAATAGGTTTATTGTTATCTACAATGGAGATTACACACTGTAACCGTTTAGTTATTTTTCAAAAGAGAAGCTGGAGGGAATTTGATGGAAGCCAAAACATGTAATGAATCAAGAGTAGTGAGAACCAGCAGGATTTTTCCTAATGATGTCAATAACCATAATACGTTGTTTGGCGGGAAACTGATGAGTGATGTCGACATGGTCGCTTCTATTTCAGCAACGAGACATTCACGAAGGGAGTGTGTCACAGCATCGACTGACTCAGTTGACTTTCTTAGTCCAATTTCACCACAGAACTCGGTTTGTTTCGAATCCTTTGTTACCTGGACCGGTACATCTTCGATCGAAGTGTTTGTAAAAATAATTGCCGAAAACCTCATTTCCGGTGAGCGAAAAATTGCGGCAACCGCCTTTTTGACTTTTGTCGCACTCGATGAAAATGGGAAACCAACACCAGTGCCGAAAATTGTTCCCGAAACCGAAGAAGAAAAAAAGCTATACGAAACAGGCAGCGAACGAGCTGAAAAGCGCAAATTGCATCGAAAAAACAGTAGAGAACTGGCAAATTATTTTACTACAATGAAACCATGGGAATAAGGAAAAGTTCGCTATATTAGCGAACTTTTTCTATAAATTCTGCAGTTTTCTTCTATCAGGAGCATGCGGCGGTTTTTGCATCCAGCCGCGCTCCACCATCAACTTAAATCCCTTCGCGGAATAAAGTAAAATTTCAAGGATGTACTTTTCATAATATGCCGCAAGGTCTGTGCGCATTGACAATGACAGTGCGTGGCCAATCAGGGTAACATCGATACTATTCAAGTTGAAGAAAAGCGTCACAACTAACCTTTCAGAAAACGGTGATACCGTTGAATCCGTCACTTCCATGCTTGTCGATACATTCCCTAGCAGTTCCACCCTCATTAGGAGGTCATCAAAAGTTCTAATTTGATATTCAGAAATTTTCTTTCCTTCTTGGATATAAGCATGAATTTCCTTATCCTTGACAACTTGAAGCAAGCCCGTACAAAGTAAGATCGAAAAATAATTTCGCTCCGTATTAAAAAAGATTTCCGTAATTTCAGCGACATTTAAAGGCCTTTTTTTCCAAAAACCGCTAATATAGGACTGATGTTCAACATACTCCACTTTGTCTGGATATGGGACCATCGGCGGCCTATCATAGACACCCTTCTCAAGCATGATCGTTGTTGCTTCCCGATATAACTTTGTCGTGTTCTGGACCATCTCGACAAAAAAATCCATCACATCTTGACGGGCAATATTTACCGTAATAAAGCTCGTATTAATCATACTCATTCGGTTCATCGAATAGACAAAGCTTAACCCAAACATATCATAAAATATCGGAGGGGCTGACAAATTCAAATCTTTTTCGGAGAAGCCCTCAGGAATTGGTATGCCCTCTTCGTTAAAAATTTCGCTAATCCTTGCAACGTGTCCTTCAGATATCTCATAGGCTTGCTGCAAAATTTTCTTGATTTGTTCATCTTGATTGTGATGAAGAAAATAGGTTAATAAACAAACAGCCATATTCTCTTGGAGATAGACAGCCCACAATCCGCCAATTTCTGAACTAGATAATCTTATGCTGTGTTCAGTCATTTTGGAGTCCTCCTATAATAGTGCTTTACGAATAGAGTCCCAAGCGGCAAGCTGGATTATTCACGAAACCGGGACATCATTCTTCTGCGTTTGAGTCATTGCGTTTCTGCCACGTCATCACTCCATCTTCTTCATCAAACTCAATTGTGACATCAACAACGCCTTTTTCGGCCATGATTTTTTCTTCTAACCGATCTTTAATATCGTCTGCTGCAGCCACTGTTAATTTCGGATCTACCTCAATTTCCAATTCAACGTGGAGGTCCTCGCCCTCTTTAATCACAGTAATCTCTTGGATATCCATAACATCTGGATCCGCCATGACCATTGCTCCGATTTTGTCTTCCATTTCTTCATCAGCCTGCCCAATCACTCCGGCAGCATTATCTAAAAAGACTTTGCCAACAACGAAAAACATCATTGCTCCAATCAGCATCGAGGCGATTCCTTCCAGCTGATGGAATTTCGTGAAATGAGATAGGACCACAGCAATTATTGCCAGCAGACCACCCAATGTCGCAACAAGGTCTTCCATGAACACAAGCTTGGTTGCGGGTTTTGCTCTTCCTAAATTAGCAAATGTATTTACAAACACATTCGTGCCGCTTGCTTCTATTTCAAGTTCATGTAGGATTTCTCTCATCGCTTTAAAAAGAACAAAGGTTTCTAGGAGAGTGGAAACCCCTAAAACAATAATATTGATGATAAAACCCTCTGACTTCGTTGGATGAATGACATGATGCCAGCCTTCGCGAATCGTTTCAAACGCCATAATACCCACGATTAACACAGCACCTAAAAGAACGAGGTTTACTAAGCGGCCAAACCCATTTGGGAATTTTTCCGTCGGTGCCTTTTTACTTAAGGCTGAACCAACGAACACAAAAAACTGGTTGGCAGCATCACCGAGGCTGTGCATTGTTTCCGCAAACATCGCAACATTACCAGTAAACATAAAGGCGGCACCTTTAATAATTGAGATGACCGTATTAATAATCGCAGCTAGCATCGCTGATTTATTGCCGCGTTTTAAAAGTTGAAATAATTCTCCCATCGAATCCTCTTTTCTGTTCCTAAAATGACCTACCCTTACTATTTTCTAAAAAAAGATATTTCATAAAAAAAAGCGAAGACAAGTATTGGAAAAAATAAAAAAGACCCCCAGCCGTGGGAGTCAGTTTTGTTTATAAGTTTTCCAGCACCATGTTTAAGCGGTTTGTTCGTTCATTTTTTTCATCCTCTGAGGCTAAATCATATTTTTTCAACAAATGGAACACTTCATTCAGGATTTCCTGTGTATGTTCTTTTGCAAAAAATTGCGCGAATAATGGCTTCATTTTTTCGGGTAAGAAAGCCGCCTGTGATTCGTATTTACTCTTTACATCTTCATGTGAATGATTCAGCTTGCATTCGCTCATGCTTATTCCTCCTGGCTCTGTAATAGCTTTAGCATAACAGAAATCAAGCAAATAACAAAAAGCGCAAGCGCCCTGTTCAGCGGCGTATGGCCTGGAGCGCTCCAACTGAGATAAAGGAAACACGAAGAGCGGTAGCGATTCGATGTTGACTTATCGTAGGGCGGAGAGCGAAGGACACTAGCCGCTAGGGCGCTGGAGCTGGATTCAAAAAACTAGGTCAAAGTTATCCACACTTAAATGAATCTATAATTTCCTAGACAAAGAAAAAAGCCCAAGAATAATCGAGGACCTTTTCGTTAGACTTTTTTAGTTTCTGTTACTTCTAAGACATCCAATAGGAAAACAAATACCGGAATCCCGACAATCAGTCCCCAGACACCAAAGAAATGCTCAGAGAATATTAACACTATAAACGTATAGAAGACAGGCAGATTAGTCTTGGAGCTCATTAGATTTGGATTTAAAATATAAGCCTCGACTCCATGGATAATCGCAATCGCGATGCCGACATATAGAACTTTCATCAAACCGCCGATACTATAAGCGATAATAATGAGCGGAATTAATGATATTATCACACCGGCAACAGGAATAAGCCCCAACAGAAAAACCATAATCGATAAGCCACCCAGCTGAGGGAAATCGAGCAGCCATAAGGAAATCGTTGTTAGAATACAGTTTACAAGAGCAATGATTAATTGCGCTTCAATTACTTTTCCAAAAGTTCTTACGAATTTGCTGGCAAAAAACTCAACTTCAACGTAAATTGAGGCAATTTTGCTCGTTCTAAATTTCTTTGTAAATTCAATCAACCGCGGCTTTTCCAGTAAGAAGAATAAACTTAACAAAAGCGCTAAGAGAACTTGTAAGGTAATTTTACTTATATCTGTAAAATACTTTAATATAAACGTAACACCCTGTTCTAAATAGCTGGAAATTTTGACTTCTTCAATTCGTGTCACGATATAATTTAGAACAAAGTTATCATGCTTCGACGTGTAAAAGGTTGTCAGCTGCTTGATTAATGCAGTAATCTCACCGGCAATCATCGGCAAATACATGATTAAGCCATAGGAAAGCAAGCCAACAATACAGGCATACGAAATGATAACAATCAACTTACGGTTAAGCGGAATTTTCTTTCCAATGAATTGAACGAGCCGATCCATTAAAAACGCAAAAATAAATGTTAGCAAAATCAAATTAATCATGCTTCTCATCGCATAAATAATGACTGCAATGACAATAAATATTGAAATTCTTTTGAAACCGCTGCTCTGCAAAAGTTTATTTATCATAGACAATTATCAAACCCCATTTTTTTTCTATGGCTCAAGTGTTACTATTTTGATTATAGCAAATCAGTAGTTATTTTGTCTTATTTGAACCGTTATCTCACCTTAAATTGGTAAGGGGTCATCGAGCTGTCGAGTGCTTTTCCTTCATAGCCATTTTTACTTAAATAGTCGAAAAGTGCAGGCAAATGGGCAAGCGTTTCTTTTCTTTCGTGTAAAAGAATCACAATGGGACCATCATGTTGTGTCATTTTCTCTAATTGATTAATGACACTGTTGACATACCGTGCATCCTTATAATCCCAATCCCTGCTGTCAATATTCCAATCCCACATAATATACCCATTATCATCTACCGCTTTTCGATATTCAGCCGTCATTTTCGGAACACTGCCATACGGCGTTCTCATGATATACGAATCGACACCGGAAATTTCTTTCAATGTGTTACGGTTCTGGGTTAATTCAGCGATAACTGAATCGGCTGACGCGTAAAACTTTCTCACATCATGTGTTACGCTATGAAGACCGACCGTCTCTCCCTTTGAAACCATTAATCTTACCGCATCTGGATAACTGCGAATATTCCCATCAAGCATAAAGAAGGTTGCTTTAAAATGATATTTTTCTAGAAGCGAGATGATATCACCGGAAAATGGAGCCGGGCCATCATCAAATGTTAAATAAACCGTCTTATTGTTCCCTTGCTGCTCCGTTCTAGTCTGTCCTTGCTCTGCTGCATCGGATTCCTTTGCTGGTGGTTGAGTAGTACCTGTTTCGTTTGTGGAAGGCTGCTCCGCGGTATTATCTTTAGTAGTAGTATCTGGCAGATGATCTTGCTTGTTTCTCCATATTTTCGCTTGATCTTGCAGTTTCTTCATCCGTTCTATTTCAAGTCTTGCATCCGCTGTATCCCTGATGATTGTTTCTGGTGTTGGCCCCTTTGCTATTGCCCGATTAATAGGGTTATTTTTTTGGTGATTACTAGGTCCACTTGCAGCTTTTGCCTGAAAATAATTGCTCACAAATATCCCTGCAAACAAGAACCCAATTACAATAACGACAATGATTGTCCCTTTTGTCCAACCGCTCTTTAGTTTCCCCATGGTTCTATCCCTCTTTGATGGTTTTATTTTTCTTTCTCCATTATAGACGAAATCCCGCTCAAATTGTTACTAATCTATTAAAAATATTACAATACTATTAAAAAAGTAGTGAGAATAGTAGAAATATAGCTGATACTGTCTTATTTTCCCTAAACTGCACATCTTATTCACACTTTTTTCATAAATATCTCTTAAGACCATAATAACCGAAATTTGGGAATAATGGGTAAAGTTTATTTAGAAATTTCAAAAAAGTAAGAAGCAAGTTTTCTTCTACATAAACATAGATATCATTATAAGAGATTTTTTTGGCAAAAATGGGGTTGCCTTACTTTTATGATGGAGGTGGTTTCGTGTCTGGTGGGCTAAAAGCACTACTTTACATTTTATCATTTTTCGTTCCGGTTGTCGGCATTATTTTAGGGATTATTTGGATGAATGATGAGGACCTCGAGAAAAAAGCCATTGGCAAAACCTGTTTAATTGTTGGAATTGTCTCTATTGTTCTAAGCTGTGTTTGTTGGTTCGCCGCATCAGCACTGTCACTTGGACCGGCGTTTATGAACGGTTATTAACATTTAAACAAAGAAGAACCCAATTCATCCGAGTGGATTGGGCTCTTTCCAATAGGAGTGATTATAGTTGTTACATGAAATATTGCATTTCTTCGGAAGAGCAATCTGCCATCAAATGGAGGACCGGTCACTCCAGGCATCAGGGGAAACGCTTTCCGTCTGCGCCCGTGATACAGGCATCTATATCGGTATTTTTTCAACACTAACCTATTTACATTTGTTCAAAAGAAAAGCGAAAATAACGATTCCTTCAATAAAAATGAGCTTCTTTCTTCTATTATTAATGGTGCCGTTAATGATTGACGGTCTTGGCTCTTATATACACCTTTTTGAAAGTAATAATATTAGGAGATTGGTGTCAGGCACCAGCTTTGGTTTTGTATTGCCATACTTTCTTTATCCGTTACTTTCAGCAAAATCTCTCGAAGCTTCAAGTGAGCCGGTGATCAAGCATGGCAGGGATTTGTTCGCTCCATTATTTATAAGCTGTGGACTGGGAGGACTTATTTTTTGGGAATGGCTGCCCTTTTATCTTTTAGATGGTTTTATCATTTTGACGGTGATAGTTTGGTTTAGCTTGTGTGCTTCATTTCTGTTTTCTTGGCTAGAAAGGGTGCGGTTGAAGTCCGCCTTTTCCATCTTTTGCGGTTTAACCTTCCTTAGTATTCTTTCCTTGTTACATGATTTGGTCAGTTCTTGACTGCATTTCATTATGGGGGAAAACGACAAAACCTCTTTGAATCTAGGTTCAAAGAGGTTTTTCTTTTTTAAAAATTTTTCGATTTGCCGTCAGCCTTCGCTTTTACCGGCAATAACGATTGCTCTACTTTTTCATATTTCGTAAGGACAGTTTTCACAAAGCCAAGCTTTGGAACTATCCAGTAGGTAACTAGTGCGGCAACGATTCCAATAAGTGCGCCGGTTACCACATCGCCAGGATAGTGAACGCCGACCCAAATCCGGGAGACCCCTACGAAGCAAGCAAAAACAAGCCATAGCCACCCTTCTTTTTTCCGAACGAGCCAAAACGAAAAACAGACAGAGAAAAACAAAATCGAATGATCACTCGGAAACGCATTGTCAACCGCGTGGGCAATAAGCTGGTTTACATGTGGCAGCTCAGCAAATGGCTGGTTATGGTAATACATGGTTCCGGCAATTTTCCCCAGGACTTCGGCGAGTAGAAAAGCAACTCCACCTTGAATTACCATCATTCTATTTTTGTTGGTTTGAGTAAACCAATAAACTAGCATACCTAATGCTAAAACAATGATCATGTAATCGGCCATGAAGATGGCGATTGGATTTAGCGAGTCATGTTCTTTCCCTATATCATTAATTGCTCGAAAGACATCAACATTTAATTGCGAAATAGACATATTTTATGTTTCACTCCTGATTCATTACTTTTTTCTAGGTGCCCTGTACTATTATCGTTTAATTAGCTTTAAATAGTCCTTAACCATTTCTTAATTTTTTCTTAAAATAATACTATAATCGATTAGAGCTCAATAAAAAATGGACTAGATGACTAATTTTCAAACTAAGCCCTTAGTTGTATATCCAAAAGAAAAATGGCGGATGAGGAGAAGGGGCAATTGCCCTGCAATAAAGGAAAAAGCAGAGAAGTAGGATTCTCTGCTTTGTTATTTAGAACCGAGGACTTCCGGTTTAGGCTGCTGTTTCTGATTATAAATTGGCAAAATGAAGAGCAAACCGATGAGAAACAAGACGGCGGACGTTTCAAACGTGGCTACCAATGAAAATTGCTCCTTTAGAATGCCAGCAACACTCATTGTTATGACCATTGATCCGGCGAACAGCGGGCTTAAGATACCGTTGACGCGGCCGATAAAGGCCTCTTCTGTTTTTTGTAAGATCAGAGTATTGATCCCGATTTGAATACATGGCATCATTAGGCCGTTACAAAACTCCGCAATCAGTGTAATCCAGAGGTTTGTCGACCAGCCCATAACAGCGATGCCGATGCCATTAACGAGCATTCCAAAAACAAGTAAACGCTGCGGTGGTACATTTTTCGCAAAAACCATCGCCACTGCCCCGCCAATAATCATCCCGACCCCATTGACCATAAACAGCCATTGAAGGCTTTCCTTTGGAAGGTTCAGCTGTTCGGTGACAAGGAAAATCGATAACGGATTAATGAAGCCAATTCCGAGTCCTGCGGCCATAAAGCATAGCCCTAATAGACTTAATTCTTTTTTCCCTAAAACATACTTTACTCCACTTTTCATTTCCTGCAGTAATGTGGATTCACCCACTTCTTCTAATGGACGATCCTTCGGCAGGAAGGCAAGTGCTGCGGCTGAAAGCAAGAATGCTGTGCCGGTAACAGCAATTGAGATATCAATGCCAAACGATTGAAAGATGAAAGTTCCAATAATCGGGCCAAGTACCATAAATAAAGCAAAGACAGTTTGATAGACAGACATCGCCTGCTGCACTTGGTCTGCCGACAAATGCATTTTAAACAATTTCATCCCAGACGGCTGGGAGAATTGTGAGAGAATCGCTGAGATTAATGTCGCGAAAAACACGATTTTCCATGTTCCGAAAATAAGTGTGATCAGCACAACAAATATTGAAACTGCACTTAAAATATCGCACCAGACCATTGTCTTTTTCGGTGCCCAGCGGTCGGCAAAGGTCCCGCCAATAAAGGAAAATATAAAGATTGGCGCGAATTCAGCCACTGAAATCATCGAGACGGCAAACGCATCCCCTTTGGTCTGTTCCATTACAAACAGCAGAACAGCAAAGTTCCGGACCCAAATACCTATCTGTAAAAACAATCCAGACATAATAATCGCAAGAAAGACTCTGTTGCGAAATAAACCACCCGGTGGTGCGGGTTGGGTTATGTTATTTTCCATATAAAAACCTCCTACGTAAATTTCTGGCAGGAGGCGGCACAATACAATTTCAAAGCGGCAAAATATCCCGGCGTGAGGGGACACTATGATCTTATCGACTTGTATAAAAGTACAGACTAATCCTATCCAGAAAAAAGATTATATTTTTTTCATGAGAAATAGGATTATAAGATCATCGTTCCAAGGTCACCCTTCCGTTTTTTGTAAGGTTTATTCTAAATGATTTGGAGCATTAAATCAAGTATTAATCCTTTTTTATTCTGCGGCTCCCTAATTAGTCATTATTGACATGGTATTACTTTTTAAAACGAACAATTCATTAGGCATGTTGTTGAATAACTCCCGTTTTCTGAAACATAATAACTATGGTTGTTTAATTTCGTTAGGAGGAGATAGTGATGATGCAAAATCAACAGGGACAAACGCACCAAAATATGCATACAGGGACTGTGCCGCCGCAAATGAACCATGGCGGTCACGAAGTATTTGATGTTCATGAAGTTCTTTCTGGAGCCATTGGCACAATGGATTCGTACATGCTTCTGCGCCAGCACGTAAAAGACCCAGAACTGCTAGATATTCTCGATCGCCAATATCAATTTATGCAAGAGGAATACAACATCACGGTGGAGTGTTTCAAGTCGGGGCAGAACCCTTCAAAACCGACACAAAGCTATAAAATGACCCAGGGGAATGACTTTATCTATGGTTTAACACCATCCCAGCCGAAAAAGCCGGTGCAATCTCCTACAGAACTTACCGATGCTTGCGTTTCCGGCATGATGCTTGGCTCTGTCAAATCAGGCGCATCCATGAAAACCATGGTTGCCTGTGAGGTGACTAACCCGGTCGTGCGGCGCGTGCTTGCCGATTCGGTGCCAAATTGCATTGAGATGGCTTACGAGCTCTCGATTTATCAAAATAAACATCATTACTATCAAGTGCCGCAGCTAGCCCAGCAGGATATGCAGCAGCTGCTAAATGCTTATGCACCGGCACAGGGGATGCCGAATAATAATATGAATATGAATACGACACATTAATTTGCAATTTCTTTTTAAAGGAAAAGCTACCCTAATTTGATGATAGGGTAGCTTTATTTGGATTAAAAAACAAATAAAAAACCACCAAATATGTATTTGGTGGAGACGGCGGGAATCGAACCCGCGTCCAAAGATATCGCCACTTAAGCATCTACGAGTGTAGTCGATATATTGGTGTTTCACTGAGCCTTCTGCCTATCGACCGGCGTCCGGTCAGCTAGCCTGGTTGTTCTCTTCCTTCATCCTCAGGCGGTGGAATCCGGCGTAGCCCACTTAGAGTGAGTCCCTTACCCTACCACATGGGCAATGGAGGGAGGAACCGCTATGCAGTATTAAGCTGCGAAAGCGAGGTTGTTGTTAGTTTTGCCAGTTATGGCTTTGACGTTTTAACGAGGCCGATCCCCTCGACTCGCAACCTAAGCTCAAACTACCCCTGTCGAATCCGTAGCGTCCCCATATAAAATGTGCTTAAATCTAGTTAAAGATTCTAGCAACAGACGTTAGGAAGCTCAACAATTGTGTGAGCAAAAGTTATCATCGCAACTTGGCGACAAACTTATTATAACACATTGTCAGGAAATTTCAATTGTAAGTATTTGTAAGCTATGTTTTTATGGCATCTTACATCTTCTGACGGTCGCGGAATGCTCGTTCGATTTCGCGCTTCGCTTCTTTTTGCTTTAAGACTTCACGCTTATCATAGTTTTTCTTACCCTTTGCCAGACCAACTAAAACCTTACAGAAGCCATTTTTTAAATAAAGTTTTAGTGGAATAAGGGCATATCCCGCTTCTTTCGTTTCTCCAATTAGCTTATTAATTTCCCGCTTATGAAGTAATAGCTTGCGTGTTCGTAAAGGGTCATGATTAAAAATGTTTCCCTGCTCATACGGGCTGACGTGCATCCCGAAAAGAATCGCTTCGCCATTTTGAATCCGCGCATAGGCATCCTTTAAATTCACTTTTCCGGCGCGAATTGACTTGATTTCAGTCCCCTGGAGAACGATGCCGGCTTCGTATGTTTCTTCGATAAAATAGTCATGGTAGGCTTTTTTGTTTTGCGCGACTACCTTTCCTTCACCTTTTGGCATTTGTTTCACCTCATCTATGGATTTATTTTAGCAAAAAAAATGAACTACTACAATTGAAAGAGAGCCTCTCATGAAAGGCTCTCTCTAATTAATTATTTATTTTTCCGTTTTATACTTTTTGACTTAGGAACATTTTCGTAAAATTTGCGTTTCTTCTTCGGTTTTTTACCTTGACCTCCGCCTGTTTCTTCCTTTTGGCTGCCGCCTTTATTTCTACCTTGTTTGCCGTTTTGATTACGATCTCCCTGTTTATTGCGGCGTGGCTTGTGTGTTTCACTACCCGTTTTAAAAACCTTCGGCGTCGCGGAACGTTCTCTGCGAGGGGTTCCCTTCATACCGACAATCTCAAAATCAATTGCGCGCTCTTCCTTATTGACTTTTACCACCCGAATGGTAATTTCATCGCCAATTCGGAACACATTCCCCGTCCGTTCGCCAATCATGGCGAGATGGCGCTCGTCATAGCGATAGTAATCATCGGTCATATAACTGACATGGACAAGACCTTCAATCGTATTTGGCAGTTCGACAAACATACCAAAATTGGTTACTGAGCTGATAATTCCATCATACTCCTCACCAACCTTGTCCTCCATGTACTCCGCTTTCTTCAAATCATCTGTTTCCCGTTCCGCATCAACGGACCGACGCTCCATTTTGGAAGAATGGTCTGCAATTTCGGGAAGGCGGGCATTCCATTTTTCCCGCGTTGTCTCATCCAGCTTTCCTTCAACCAAATATGTCCGAATCAAACGGTGAACGATGGTGTCCGGATAACGGCGAATTGGCGAAGTGAAATGGGTATAGAACTCCGTCGATAAGCCGAAGTGGCCGAGACTTTCCGGATCATATTTCGCTTGCTGCATCGAACGCAGCATGACCTTTGAGACAACCATTTCCTCCGGCTTGCCTTGAACCTCTTCAATGATCTCTTGAAGGGCGCGAGGATGCACGTCATTGGCTGTGCCTTTTACAATGTAACCAAAGTTGGTAATAAACTCGAAAAAGCGGCGCAGTTTATCTTCCTTTGGATCCTCGTGAATGCGGTAAATAAATGGAACATCCAGCCAGTGGAAATGTTCAGCCACCGTTTCATTGGCAGCTAGCATAAACTCTTCAATTAATTTTTCCGCTACCGAACGCTCACGCAGGATAACATCGGTCGGTTTTCCATCCTCATCGACAAGGACCTTTGATTCTTTGAAATCGAAGTCAATCGCTCCACGCTTCATCCGTTTATGGCGGAGAATGGCAGCCAGTTCTTCCATCATTTCAAACATCGGCACAAGCGGTTCGTATCGTGCCCGTGTTTCCTCATCCTGATCAACAAGAATTCGATTCACATCATGATAGGTCATCCGCTCGGTTGTCTTAATCACACTTTGAAAAATTTCATGGGAAACAACTGCGCCTTCCGATGTGATTTCCATATTACATGAAAGCGTGAGCCGGTCCACTTTGGGATTTAACGAACAAATTCCATTCGACAGTCGGTGCGGAATCATTGGAATTACACGGTCGACTAAATAAACACTCGTTGCCCGCTCCTCTGCCTCGAGGTCGATTGGCGTACCTTCTTTTACATAATAGCTGACATCCGCGATATGGACACCAAGCTTGAAGTTGCCGTTCTCAAGCTTTGTTACCGTTACTGCATCATCAAGGTCCTTGGCATCTGCACCGTCAATCGTAACAATCGTTTCATTCCGAAGATCGCGGCGATTAACCAATTCGCTTTCATCTATGGTGTCAGGCACCTCATTTGCCTGCTTTAATACCTCATCAGGAAAAGCCATTGGTAAGCCATGCTTATGTATGACTGACAGGATATCCACACCTGGATCGTTTTTGTGACCGAGGATAGTGATGACTTCGCCCTCTGCGCTCTTTCGCCCCTCGGGATAGGTAACGAGTTTAACAACAACTTTATGTCCTTCCACTGCCCCTTTTGAAGCGGTTTTGGGAATAAAAACATCGCTGGCGAATTTTTTATCATCAGGAATGACAAAGCCAAAGCTTTTGCTTTCCACATACGTCCCCACGATTTGCTGTATGCCTCGTTCAATAATGCGGATAATGCTTCCTTCACTGCGAGTTCCTGAGGTTTCTGATGAAACGCGCGCTAAGACGGTGTCACCGTGCATCGCCGTGTTGGTTTCATTTGGCGGAATAAAAATATCATCCATCCCGGGTTCATCCGGTACGACAAACGCGAAGCCTTTCGCATGACCGATTAGCTTTCCTCTGATTAAATTCATTTTTTGCGGCAGGCCGTAACGGTTACTGCGTGTTCTTACGACCAATCCCTTTTCTTCCATTTGGACAAGGGCTTTGACAAACTCCTTAAAATCACTTGAGTCTTGGATGCCAAATGCCTCTTCTAGTTCTTGGACAGTTAACGGCTTATATGCCTCGTCTCTCATATATTGTAAAAGCTTGTCAATATGTTGTTGTATGTTATCTTCCAAGCGAATCCCTCCTTTGGGTGCTTTATTATTCGTGCCAGTCCAGCTTTTCTAAAAAGGCATAAATATCCTCATGCAGTTGGTCACGTTCTTTATCGAGCGTGATTACGTGGCCCGATTCTTCATACCATTTGATTTCCTTTTTGAATGACTCGATTTCGTTGTAAATAATGTTTGCACTTTCGGTATTAATCATATTATCGTGACGGGCTTGAACCACGAAGGTCGGTGCATAGATCATCTCGACATTTTCGCGGACATCGGCGATTAATTGCTGTAGTGCTTTCAACGTTTTCATTGGAGTTTGTTTAAACTCATTCATTTCCTTTTCGATTTGCTCATCTGTTTTTCCTTCGCGCTTTTTAAATTCACGGGCATATTCGAGAATTCCTTCATACATCACTTCTTCACTTTTTATATGCATCGGCGCACACATTGGTACAATCGCTTTTATAGGTACAGTGTAACCTAATTTCAAGGAAAATACGCCGCCAAGAGACAGTCCGGCAACCGCAATTTCTTCGTGACCATTATTTTTTAAAAATTCATAGCCATTCATGACATCCTGCCACCAGTCTTCAGGTCCAGTATGGACAAGTTCTTCCGGCGGTACACCATGTCCCTTGTAGTGAGGCGCATGGCAGGTGTAGCCTTTTTTTTCAAGAAAGCGGCCGAGCATCCTGACATCAGCGGAATTGCCAGTGAATCCATGAAGCAGCAAAATGGCCCTCTTTCCGCCTTTGAAGGTAAATGGCTTAGGTAGGGTGACTTTCATTAAAAAAACTCCTTTTATATTTGCTTATTTTTAGTTTAAGCAATGTAGCGATGAACATGCTAGGAAAAAGGCTTGCGGCGGGGGGAGTTTGTTTTATATTTTGTAGATTCCGCCAGTTTGGGTGGGGATCCCGCCGATTTTTAGGTTTCGCCAACTTGGGCCGGGATTCCGCCAAACTTGGCCAGGATTCCGCCAACATAGATCGCTCCTGCAAACTTCAACAAAAAAACCCGGCACTTTGGCCGGGTTTTAACTGTCTATATTAGATTTTGAAGTAAGTAACAGCAAGGGCAAGAATGAAGAACAATACTGATAATACAATCGTAATACGATGTAGAATCAAGTCAATTCCTCGCGCTTTTTGCTTACCGAAAAGGGATTCAGCACCACCAGAAATGGCACCGGATAATCCAGCGCTTTTACCTGATTGAAGTAAGACAACCCCAATTAGTCCAATACTTACGATTACTAATAAGATAACAACAAATGTATGCATGAAGGCCACCTCCTGTAGACGTACATTTTCACAGTAAATTAAATTTACCATATTATTTGACTTTTAACAATAGCGAGATTTGAGATTGAGGGTGGTGGCCGTTAACTTTATCTCAAAATCGAAGAAGCCATTCTCACAAATGTATGCCTTTTGCCTCTTACAACGATGGAATAGGTCATAATGTTCTCCGGAATTGTCATTCCAGCCGCACCAGCATCCCCAACATGAAAAAGATCGGCTCCAGCCATTTTACTATTTAAAGCAATTTGTTTAATCGTTGCTTCATCAGCGCCTTCCTGACTCGTTCCTGTTGTCAGAATAGCCAGGGCGCCCTTTTCATGAACCGCATCTACTAATTTTGCTGTTTTTTCAACCGTGAAGCCTGGTACTGTTCCAGGTGATGGGATAAGGATGATATCGGCTCCTTCCTCGATAAATGAATGCAGCGTTTCCGTTGACATAAGGCTGCCGCCTGCCTCACCGGCGACACCGGCACTGTGCATTTTTCCTGCGATAATTAGGCCTTCCGGACCAAAAATCCTACGTGCCCTTCCAATCGCCTTTGTTATTTCCGCATTGGAAACACCCGTTTTTGGATTTCCCGTTAAGCAGACAAAATCAAAGCCTAATTCTTTCGCTTTTTGCAATGATCTTTCTGTAGCAAGACGACCTTCAGGGAGTTCTACTAATGCTTCTACCTTCTCAGCATCCAAATCAACCGGCTCTAGATTTAACCCAATTGGCCGCCCAACAAGTTTATTTAACGTCCACACAAGGGTGTCAGGCACCTGATCTTCTAAACCCGCCATGCTCGGATTAAAGACATCGAAGAAATTTACTAGAATAAGATCGGCACCAAATGCAGCAGCCATTTCAGCATTGGTAACAGCTGTATAATAAGGTGTAACAGCGCCAATCACCTCGGCGACCATCGTTCTCCCTTCTGACGCAAGAATCGATTGCAGCAAATCCCTGCCGTTCATTTTTTCAAAATCAGCTGCCGTACAATCTAATAACCTTTTCATACTTTCCGCCTCCTCTTTATATACAAAAAGTACCACATATTCAAAAAAAAGGCACTCAATATGCGAGTGCCTTTTGGGGTAGAAAATTATTTACTTAAGTTATAGAAAGATTTAAGACCGTTGTATTGTGATGTTTCACCTAAATTGTCTTCGATGCGAAGTAATTGGTTGTATTTCGCGACACGGTCTGTACGTGATGGCGCACCTGTTTTGATTTGACCAGCGTTTGTTGCAACGGCGATATCAGCAATTGTATTATCTTCTGTTTCACCAGAACGGTGCGAGATAACAGCAGTGTAACCTGCGCGTTTTGCCATTTCGATTGCATCGAACGTTTCAGTCAAAGTACCGATTTGGTTCACTTTAATAAGGATGGAGTTGCCAATTCCTTTTTCGATACCTTCAGCTAGTTTCTTCGTGTTTGTAACAAATAAATCGTCACCCACTAATTGAACTTTTTTGCCAAGGCGCTCAGTTAATAGTTTGTGGCCTTCCCAGTCGTTTTCGTCTAAGCCGTCTTCGATGGAGATGATTGGGTATTTATTAGCTAGTTCTTCGTACCAATCAACCATTTCTGCAGATGTTTTTACGACACCTTCGCCAGCAAGATGGTATTTACCGTCTTCTTTGTTGTAGAACTCAGAAGATGCAGCGTCCATCGCAAGCATAACTTCTTCACCTGGTTTGAAGCCGGCTTTTTCGATGGCTTCAACAATTGTTTGGAGTGCTTCTTCGTTAGAGCCTAAGTTTGGCGCAAAACCGCCTTCATCACCAACAGCTGTGTTAAGACCTTTGCCTTTAAGAACTGATTTTAATGTATGGAAAATTTCTGCACCCATACGAAGCGCTTCTTTAAAGCTTGGCGCACCGACAGGCATGATCATGAATTCTTGAATGTCGACGTTGTTGTCAGCATGCTCGCCGCCGTTAACAATGTTCATCATCGGCACTGGAAGCTGCTTTGAATTGAAGCCGCCAAGGTATTGGTATAACGGAATATCTAGGTAGTTTGCTGCTGCGTGAGCAACGGCCATTGAGACACCAAGAATAGCGTTGGCACCTAATTTGCCTTTGTTGTCTGTGCCATCAAGCTCGATTAACGCGTGATCGATAGCCACTTGATCTAAGACACTGAATTCTTCGCCAACAAGATGTGGCGCGATAATTTCGTTTACGTTGTCAACTGCTTTCAGAACACCTTTGCCAAGGTAACGAGATTTGTCACCGTCGCGAAGTTCGACTGCTTCATACTCACCAGTTGAAGCGCCGCTTGGAACTAATGCGCGGCCGAAAGCGCCTGATTCTGTAAAAACTTCAACTTCAACAGTAGGGTTACCGCGGGAATCTAATACTTCACGTGCATATACATCTGCAATAAATGGCATGTAAATCTCTCCTTAAAATTAAGTTTTTCAATTAGTTTTCAGCTTTTATTTTATCAATGATTTTCCCGTCATTTCAGCCGGCTGATCCAGCTTTAATAAGTCTAACATGGTTGGCGCTAAATCACCAAGGATACCGCCGTCACGCAGTTCAATCCCTTGCTTCGTGACAATCACCGGTACAGGGTTGGTCGTGTGTGCGGTCATTGGCTCGCCTTCTAATGTTATCACTTCGTCAGCATTTCCGTGGTCAGCAGTGATGATGGCTGAACCGCCTTTTTCAAGGATTAAATCAATAACTTTCCCTAGGCATTCGTCGACTGTTTCGATGGCCTTAATCGTTGGCTCAAGCATGCCTGAATGGCCGACCATGTCCGGGTTGGCAAAATTTAAAATGATGGCGTCAACTTTATCATCTTGAATTTCCTTCAATAAAGCATCTGTTACTTCATAGGCGCTCATTTCCGGCTGAAGGTCATAGGTCGCTACCTTTGGCGAGTTAATTAATATCCGCTCTTCGCCAGGGAATTTTTCCTCACGGCCGCCGCTCATAAAGAAAGTGACGTGCGGATATTTCTCTGTTTCAGCAATTCTTAATTGCTTCAGTCCATTTTGCGACAGCACCTCACCTAAGGTGTTATCCAAATTCGATGGTTTAAAGGCAACATACCCGTTTACTGATTCACTAAAGTGTGTTAGACAGACAAAGTATAAATCCTTTGGATGCTTTGGTCCACGGTCAAAAGCGCGGAAGTCTTCGTTTGTGAACGTATTGGAAATCTGGATTGCCCGGTCCGGACGGAAGTTATAAAAAATAACGGCATCGTTATCTTGGATGGTTGCGACCGGCTGACCGTCCTCTTTTGTAATCACAGATGGGATGACGAACTCATCAAAGATTCCATGTGAATAAGAGTCCTCAACAACCTCTAATGGATTGCTGTAAGCTGGACCTTCGCCATAAACCATCGAACGGTATGATTTCTCGACGCGTTCCCAGCGCTTGTCACGGTCCATCGAGTAATAGCGTCCAGAGACGGTGGCGAATTCGCCGACACCGTACTCCTCCATTTTATCCAGCGTTTGCTGAATATATTTGGCTGCTGTTTTCGGACCGACGTCACGGCCGTCAAGGAATGCGTGAACGTAAACCTTTTCCACGCCCTCTTCTTTAGCGAGCTTCAACAAAGCAAACATATGTTGAATATGGCTGTGAACGCCGCCGTCTGAAAGCAGGCCGAATAAATGAAGGGCAGTGCCATTTTTCTTTACATGTTCCATCGCACCGGTAAAGGTTTCATTTTTTTCAAATTCGCCTTCGCGAATCGCAATGTTTACGCGCGTTAAGCTTTGGTAGACAATCCGGCCGGCACCGATGTTCAAATGCCCAACCTCCGAGTTACCCATCTGCCCTTCCGGAAGGCCGACTGCCTCACCAGATGCGGTTAAATGGGAATGAGGATACGTATTCCAAAGACGGTCAAAGTTTGGTTTCTTTGACTGTGCAACCGCATTTCCTTTTGTCTCGCCCCTGCAGCCGAAGCCGTCAAGGATGATGAGAGCAACTGGAGATTTACTCATAGCTTCCTGCCTCCAGTAGTTGTAAAAATGATTGCGGCTCAAGGCTTGCTCCGCCCACTAATGCCCCATCAATATCTGATTGTGCCATATATTCTTTAATATTTTCCGGTTTCACGCTGCCGCCGTATTGAATTCGAACGGAATCAGCAACATCTTGGGAAAATTGTTTCGCTACTACCTGGCGGATATGGGCACAGACATCATTCGCATCCTTAGATGTTGATGATTTTCCTGTACCAATCGCCCAGATTGGTTCATAGGCAATCACTGTTTGTTTTACTTGCTCATCGGTTAATCCCGCTAACGCTTTTTCAACTTGGCCGCCAACGAAATGATTCGTTTCGCCATTTTCACGCTGCTCTAGGGTTTCGCCACAGCAAACGATAGGACTTAAATTGTATTCGAACGCGGCAAGCGTCTTTTTGTTTACTGATTCATCGGTTTCATTGAACATTTCGCGGCGTTCTGAGTGACCGATGATGACATATTGTACGCCGAGGTCAGCGAGTGCTTTCGGGCTGATTTCGCCTGTAAACGCTCCTGATTCTTCAAAGTGCATGTTTTGTGCACCAATTTTCACATCAGTCCCTTGTGCTGCTTCTACAAGACTTTGTAAAAATAATGCCGGTGCACAGATCACAGATTCGATTTTGTCTTCGGCAGGAACTAGTCCTTTGACTTCCTCTGCAAAGCTTTTTGCTTCAGAAAGGGTTTTGTTCATCTTCCAGTTCCCTGCAATAATAGGTTTACGCATGGTGGCACATCCCTTCTTTTCCTTATTTATCGTTCAATGCGACGACTCCTGGCAATGCTTTGCCTTCCATAAACTCAAGGGAAGCACCGCCGCCTGTGGAAATATGACTCATTTTCTCTGCTAAGCCAAATTTCTCGACCGCTGCTGCTGAGTCACCGCCGCCAATAACTGAGTATGTACCTTGTGCTTCAGCAAGCGCTCCGGCAACTGCTTTTGTACCGCCGGCAAATTTATCGATTTCAAATACACCCATTGGTCCATTCCAGATTACCAATTTGGATTTTTGAATGACATCGCGATAAATTTCAGCTGTTTTTGGTCCGATATCTAGTGCTTCCCAATCAGCCGGAATTTCTTCAATTGCAACCACTTTAGTGTTAGCGTCAGCTGAGAAATCGTCCGCAACAACCGCGTCTACCGGCATGTAAAAATTAACGCCTTTCGCCTTTGCTTTTTCCATGAAGGATTTGGCAAGATCAATCTTGTCTGCTTCAAGCAGGGATTTGCCGATTTCGTGTCCTTGTGCTTTCACAAATGTATAAGCTAGTCCGCCGCCAATAATTAAGTTATCAACTAGTTCTAACAAATTTTCAATAACACCGATTTTGTCCTTTACCTTGGCACCGCCGATAATCGCTGTAAACGGACGCTCAGGATTGGAAAGAGCCTTACCTAGGACATCCAGTTCTTTTTCCATTAAGAAGCCGGAAACTGCTGGCAGGTTATGGGCTATGCCTTCTGTTGATGCATGTGCGCGGTGGGCAGCCCCAAATGCGTCGTTCACATATACATCAGCAAGTTCAGCAAAAGCCTTTGCTAACTCAGGATCATTCTTTTCCTCACCAGGATAGAAGCGGACGTTTTCTAATAAAAGCACGTCGCCTTCTTGCATCGTCTCAATCAATGCTTTCACAGAATCACCGTATGCTTCATCTGCTTTTTTCACATCTTTACCGAGAAGTTCAGTTAATCTTACGCCAACCGGTGTTAAGCGCATTTCTTCGACCACTTTTCCTTTTGGACGGCCAAAATGGCTTGCGAGAATTACCTTTGCACCTTGTTCCATTAAGTACTGAATCGTTGGCAGCGCGGCACGAATCCGCGTTTCGTCGGTTATTTTTCCATCTTGCATTGGTACGTTGAAATCTACCCGGCAAAATACGCGTTTCCCTTTCACATCGATATCTTTAAGTGTTTTCTTATTCATGTAAAGGACCTCCTTAAAGTGGCATTTATTTACGTAAAAAAGGGAAGGGGGCATCAACTCCCCGCTCCCCTTTGGAAAACCTAAAGCTTTTTATAGTCCTTTTGATGCGATGTAATCAACTAGGTCAACAACGCGGTTAGAGTAACCAACTTCGTTATCATACCAAGAAAGTACTTTTACCATGTTGCCTTCAAGAACCATTGTTGATAATGCATCGATTGTTGAAGAAGCAGTACTGCCATTGTAATCGCTAGATACTAATGGAAGTTCACTGTATTCTAGGATGCCTTTTAATGGGCCTTCGGCAGCTGCTTTTAATGCTACATTAATTTCTTCAGCTGTAACGTCTTTATCAAGTTCTGCAACTAGGTCCACAACAGAAACGTTTGGAGTTGGAACACGCATTGCCATTCCGTTTAATTTACCTTTAAGTTCTGGTAATACAAGAGAAACTGCCTTCGCTGCTCCCGTTGAAGTTGGAATTATGTTCTCAGCTGCAGCACGGGCACGACGATAGTCTTTGTGCGGCAAGTCAAGGATTTGCTGGTCATTTGTGTATGAGTGAACAGTAGTCATCATACCGCGCTTGATGCCGAATGTATCATTTAATACTTTCGCAAATGGTGCTAAGCAGTTTGTTGTACAAGATGCGTTTGATAATACATGGTGGTTGTTTGCATCATATTTATCTTCGTTAACACCCATAACGATTGTGATATCTTCGTTGTTTGCCGGTGCAGAGATGATTACCTTTTTTGCTCCTGCCTCAAGGTGTTTCGCTGCATCTTCACGTTTTGTAAAGCGACCAGTTGATTCAACCACTACTTCTACGCCAAGCTCACCCCAGCCAAGTTGTGCAGGATCGCGTTCAGCGATAACTTTTACTTTGTGTCCGCCAACTACTAGGTATTCGCCGTCAACGGTTACGTCTTCAGCTAAAGTACCGTGAACAGTATCATATTTTAAAAGGTGTGCAAGCATGTTTGCATCTGTTAAGTCGTTAATTGCCACGATTTCCACATTGCTATTGTTTAAAGCCGCACGAAATACGTTACGACCAATACGTCCAAATCCGTTAATACCAACTTTTACTGTCATGATAAAATTCCTCCTTATAATGGGTAGAAATATATTTTTCTTAAAAAGGATTTACCCTTTTAATAACCTTTTTGCCGCACCTTCATCAGTTATTAAAATCGTCGCTGCCGGTGCTTGTTTTAAGTATGCTTTAATTGCCTTTGCCTTTGAGGATCCGCCTGCCACCGCAATGACATTCGGAATCGTAGCAAGGTCTTCGCGCTGAAGTCCAATCGTTAATACCTTATGGACAATCTCGCCTTCTTCATTAAAATAATAACCAAACGCCTCGCCGACGGCATTCCCGGTTTCGAGCTTTTGCTGAATCTCGGGAGTCGTTTTTCGCCGCTCAGCCATTGTGATAGCATCCCCAATCCCATGAAGTACCATGCTTGCGGATTTAATTAGCTCTAAAACCTCATGAATCTCTGGCTCTTTGATGAGGGATTGATAAATTTCTGAACTAACCTGATCAGGAACATAGAAAACACGATGTTTAGAATCGGTGTTTTTTGCCATATTCGAGCATATCGTGTTCGCTTGATTTGCGACATCCTCACCAACTCCGCCCCGAGCCGGAACAAAAAGCAATTTCTTCCGGGTAAGCTCAGGAGTTAATCTTTCTGCGATAGCAGCCATCGTTGAACCGCCAGTAACAGCGATAATATTTTCCCCTGTTAAAAGCTTTTTCATGCAGGCGGCACTTGCTTTGCCAAGCTCGCCCTTGACCAATGGTGACTCGTCGCTGTCGCCAGGAACAATGATGACACCCTTGATGCCAAGCCGGTGCTTTAATTCTAATTCCATCACGTCAATACCCTTTAATTCGCGCATTAAACCTTCTAAATCCTCGAGTAAATTTTTTCCTTCCGAAGTTAAACTCATTCCCACGCTGTTTGCGTAAATAAGATTTTGCTCTTTTAGGAAGTCTACTTCACTGCGCAGGATTCTTTCGGTAAGCCCGAGGCTGACTGCTAAACTTCTTCTTCCTACCGGCTGCATAAATCCAATGTATCGGAGGATAGAATATCTTTTTTGCAGGACGATAAGTAGGTCGGGTAATAATCTTTTTTGGATATCGATAAATGATTGCATGAGAGCATGCTCCTTAATTCTATGTAGTTGGTCAAAAAATGTCCACCATAGACATATTGTGTCCCACCTACACTAAAAAAAATCACCCCTGCTATGATTTTTATTCTAGCAGGAGTGAATCCCTATTTCAACTCATTTGATTGGCTTTTTTTCTTGTAAACGGTTACTTATGTCAAATTTGTCTACAAAGCCGAATCCGACTTCTTCCCCGTCCAAATGAACTACCGGAATCATCAGTCCATATCGCTCGGTTAAGTCATCATTTGTTTCAATATCGACTTCCTCGAAGGTGAATTCCCAATTCTCTTTTAGCTCAAGGAGAGTAGCTTTTGCTTTATCGCATAAAGGGCAGCGATTTCGTGTATATAATGTGATGGTCGTTTGTGTCATCGTTCTGTCTATTCCTTTCAATTAAACCTTTTCCGTTTCGAAGAGGAGGGGATTCCCAGCTGATCGCGGTACTTGGCGATGGTTCGCCTTGAGACTACGATTCCGTTTGTCTCCTTCAATTGATCGACAATTTCTTGATCGGAAAACGGCTTTTCCTTATTCTCTTCGTTTATTAAATGGCTAATCGCATTTTTCACCTGTGTCGATGAGGTATTTTCATCGGCTGCGACTGTTTGGATGGTACTCGTGAAAAATGATTTTAACGTGAAGGTCCCGTTTGGTGTCTGCACATATTTTTCCCGGACTGCGCGGCTGACAGTTGATTCATGAACCTCAAGCTCGGCGGCGACTTCCTTCATCGTCATCGGCACTAAATGGCGTGCGCCCTTTTGAAAAAACGACGTCTGTTTTTCGACGATTTTGGCTACCACCCTTGTTAAGGTTTCTTTTCGTTGTTCAATACTTTTGACAATCCATTGATAATCCTGAAGCTTATCCTGGATAAACCGGCTGACTTGTTGGTCCTGGTCCTTGAATTTTTTATAATAGGACTCATTAAGACTAATTCTTGGCATGGCATCATCAAACATCCGTACCGTCAGCCCTTCAGTAGATTGTTCTACAATCGCATCGGGAATAATGAATGTCGTGATTTCTTTCTGTAACATGGCCCCCGGCTTTGGGTCTAGAAGTTGGACTTCATCAAAAACATCTTGAATTTCTTTAAGAGATACCTGGAGCTCCTTAGCAATTTGCTTCCATTTCTTTTCGGCAAACGGAACAAAATAATTTGAAATAATCGTTTGTGCAAGTTCGTTAGTAGGATTTTGATAATAGATTTGCATCAACAGGCATTCTTGAAGGTCTCTTGCCCCGATTCCCGCTGGTTCAAGCGTTTGAATCACGGCAAATCCATCTTCAACTGATTCCTCTGATACCCGTAAGGTTGCTGCTATTTCTTCAAGGTCACCCGCAAAGTAACCGTTTTCATCGAGATTATCAATAAGGCGGCGGATGACTCTTAATTGCTCCGCAGTTAGGTTTGCTATATTTAGTTGTGAGATTAGATGTTCTTCAAGTGAAAATGGCTTATCAGCAAGCTGCTCAATCCAGTCCTTTTCTGACTTTTGATGCTTCCGGCGATTTCGGTCCATTAGAGGATTCATTGGCTGAACATTCCCATTTTCAATCTGCATAAGGGGATTTTCCAGTGCTTTATTTTCTAAAAATTCAGCAAGCTCCTGGGTCGAGTACTGCAATAAGGCAATCGCCTGCGACAACTCCTGCGTCATTGCTAACTTTAATGTCTGCTGCTGCCATAACCCTGCCTTTAAGTTCATGCCAATCCCCCCTTATGTTCCTATTTTACATGAAAGAAAGGATTTCGTGTATGGAAAATATTTTTTGAGGGGAAATGGGGGAAAGGTTTTTAGGTTTTGGCTACTTTTTTAGAGGTTATGGCTACTTTTTGATTAGTTTTGGCTACTTTTTTAGGAGTTATCGCCAATTAGACATTTTATGGAAATAAAATTATTTTTAAAAAATAAAAACCCCCTGTTTACAAAAAAAACAGGAGGCCTTCATAACGCGCTCGGAGGGAATCGAACCCCCATTTTAAGAACCGGAATCTTACGTGCTATCCGTTGCACCACGAGCGCTAAATTGTTGCGACTTACATATTATATGCTAGTTCCATTAATATTGCAAGCAAATATTAGGTTTTAAATTATGCTAGATTGGTTATGCTGATGTAGGGAAAGTTGTCGAACATTTAAAAGTTGAATTGTTTGACCTTTATTGACCATCAGTGTATGATTACTATACATATTATTTTAAACTTTCACACTCAGGAGGAGGAAGAAATATGAATTTGATTCCTACAGTTATCGAACAAACAAACCGCGGTGAACGTGCTTATGACATTTATTCCCGCCTACTTAAGGACCGGATCATTATGCTTGGCAGCGCTATTGATGACAATGTTGCTAATAGCATTGTAGCACAATTATTATTTTTAGAAGCGGAAAATCCTGAAAAAGATATTACACTTTACATTAATAGCCCTGGCGGAAGCATTACTGCCGGAATGGCGATTTACGATACCATGCAGTATATCAAATCAAGTGTATCAACAGTTTGTATCGGAATGGCCGCTTCCATGGGCGCTTTCTTACTTGCAGCCGGGGAAAAAGGCAAGCGTTTTGCCCTTCCAAATGCTGAGGTCATGATTCACCAGCCACTTGGAGGTGCTCAAGGTCAAGCAACCGAAATTGAAATTGCTGCTAAACGGATTCTTTTCCTTCGTGAAAAATTAAATGGAATTTTAGCAGAGCGCACTGGCCAGCCGCTTGAAATCATTCAAAGAGATACTGACCGTGATAATTTCATGACTGCTGAAAGAGCAAAAGAATATGGCTTGATTGACAGCATCATTACCCGCAACACACTTGATAAAAAAGAGAAATAATCGAACATTAGGCAACCGGCATTGAACCGGTTGCTTTTTTTTGCTTTCATTCATTAAAAAAGGATTCAACCCCTAAAACAGGCTGAACCCTTTCCTAATTAATTATCCTTTTGAATAAAATCTGTTAATGCGTTGATGGCTTTTTCTTCGTCGTCGCCGTCTGCGATAATATTAATCACGATTCCTGAGCCAACTGCCAGGCTCATTAATCCCATGATACTTTTTGCATTTACTTTTTTGCCATCTTTCTCTAGAAAAATATCCGCTGAAAAGCGGTTTGCCTCCTGAACAAATAGTGCTGCCGGTCTTGCTTGCAGACCTGTTCTTAATTTAACTTCTACTTGTTTTGCCAACATTATCTAATTCCTCCTTATGTTTTTAATCCTATATTATGATAACAAATTCATTATTTCACAAACTTAAAATCACTCAGCCCCAAAGCGGGCAATCTTCGGGATTCTTCAGAGCAGTTTACTTCCTCGAAGCTATTTCGCCCCCCCGGAGCTTCTCGGCAATCTCATCAATTTTCCGCAGACGATGATTAATTCCCGATTTACTAATGGAACCGCCGGAAACCATTTCACCTAGTTCCTTTAGGGTTACATCCGGAAATTTCAACCGGAGTTCCGCAATTTCTCTCAGTTTATCCGGTAAAATTTGCAAGCCAACCGTCGTATCAATCAAACGGATATTCTCTACCTGGCGGATGGAAGCACCGATTGTTTTATTGAGGTTTGCGGTTTCACAGTTTACCAGGCGATTCACTGAGTTTCGCATATCTCTGACGATTCGAACGTCCTCAAAGCGGAGCAGTGCGTTATGGGCTCCGACAATATTTAAAAACTCGGTAATTTTCTCTGCTTCCTTTAAATAGGTAATAAAGCCTTTTTTGCGCTCAAGCGTTTTACTATTCAGTCCAAATGTATTCATTAATTCGCATAAAGAGTCATTATGATCTTTATAGAGCGAAGCGATTTCCAAGTGATAGGAGGACGTTTCCGGATTATTGACAGAGCCTCCAGCTAAAAATGCACCGCGCAAGTAAGAACGCTTACAACACTTCTTTTTTACAAGCTCCGGCGAAATTTCGTGAATGATGGTGAAGCCATCTCCAATAATTTTCGTATCCTCAAGAATTTCCTTGGCCTGCTGGGATAAACGAACAATGTAGACATTGTTTTTCTTCAGGCGCATTTTTTTACGAACAAGCAATTCTACCTGCACTTGGTAACTCTTTTTCAATAATGTATAAATTCTTCTCGCAATCGCGGCATTTTCGGTTTGAATATCAACAACTAACTTACGGTTTGAAAAGGAAAGGGAACCGTTCATACGGATCAAAGCCGACAGCTCTGATTGAATGCAGCACGTTTTCACTTCCAGGTTAGTTAATTCTTTTTTCGTTTCCGAAGCGAAAGACATCCCCTCACCCCTTAATATAAAGACATTAATAAATTGCCTGTTACTATCTACGCTTCATATCGCTTTTTGGTTTCATCTACGAGCAAATTATATAAAATATTCGCTACTTTTTTCGGATCATGCCGGAGTGCGCCATTTTCCTGATAGGCAATATCCGCATGGACCACCTCAAGCCCCAGCTCAAATAGCTGTGGTAAATCGTACTGTACCGGGTCAGCCAGCTCTTCATTATAGCGCAGCTGCACATCCTGGGGAATTTCTTCATTATTGACAAGGACCGTATCGACAAAGGCGCAGCTCATATGGCTATATAAGGCCTTGACATGATCGCTCGCCGTATAGCCGTGCGTTTCCCCTGCCTGTGTCATGAGATTACAAATATACACCTTTTTCGCATTGGAACGGCAAACCTCATCCCCTAATCGCGGGACAAGCAAATTTGGCAGGATACTCGTATACAAACTTCCCGGTCCAATAATAATTAAATCAGCCTGGCGAATCGCTTGAATCGTCTCCGGCAATGGGCGGATTGCACTTTTAGAAGTTAAATACACTCGTTTAATTTTTTTCCCTGAATACGGAATCTTTGATTCCCCGGAAACAATTGCCCCGTCCTCCATCTCCGCATGCAGAACCACGCTTTGGTTCGCAGCCGGGAGCACTTTGCCGTGGACATTCAAGATTTTGCTCATCTCTTGAATGGCATGAACGAAATTGCCGGTAATCGATGTCATTGCCGCCAAGATTAAATTTCCCAGCGAATGTCCGGAAAGTTCATTTGAGGTTTTAAACCGATGTTGAAACATTTCCTCAACCAGTGGTTCAACATCTGACAATGATGCTAATACATTGCGTATGTCACCGGGAGGAGGAATATGCAGGTCCTCGCGCAAGCGTCCTGAACTGCCGCCGTCATCCGCGACGGTCACAATGGCGGTAATATCCACAGGAAATTGTTTTAAGCCTCGCAATAAAACCGGTAAACCTGTTCCTCCGCCAATGACGACAATCCGCGGCTGTCCGATCTCTCTCATGTTGTTTTATCCTTTCTCCTCTCAATGTCACGGTGGGAAACGCATGTCTTATAATCATTTTCAAAAAATCGGCCTAAATACTCAGCAAGGGCAACTGAACGATGCTGCCCGCCGGTACAGCCAATCGCAATCACCAGCTGTGCCTTTCCTTCCCGCTTATAATGCGGAAGCATGAAGCTAAGCAGGTCCGTTACTTTTTCCAAAAACTTTTGCGTTTCGTTCCATTTTAACACGTAGCTTGCGACCTCTTCATCCAAGCCTGTTTTTGGACGCATATGTTCAATATAATGCGGATTTGGCAGGAAGCGCACATCAAATACGAGGTCTGCATCGATGGGAAGCCCATGCTTAAATCCAAACGACATGACATTGACAGTAAAGATTAGTTGTTTATTTGCCGTAAATTCCGTTAATATCTTTTCGCGCAGTTCACGCGGTTTCATCTGAGAAGTATTGTAAATTAATTGAGCCCGGCCTTTTAATTCTTCCAGAAGTTCGCGCTCAAGCGAGATGCCCTCAAGAGGTAAGCCTGACTTGGCCAGCGGATGCGACCGCCTAGTTTCCTTATATCTGCGAACTAATGTCGAATCATCCGCATCTAGAAATAAAATCTGCGGCTTCACCCACGATGTTTCGTCGAGCTCATCCAATGCTTTGAATAAATGGTCAAAAAACTCTCTGCCCCTTAGGTCCATTACGAGGGCAACCTTATTCATTTTATTCCCTGATTCCTTCATAAGTTCAAGAAATTTCTGGAGCAGCGTCGGCGGCAAATTATCGACACAGAAGAACCCTAAATCTTCAAAGCTTTGAATCGCCACCGTTTTTCCTGCACCTGACATTCCGGTAATAATCACCATCTGGGTATCGCTAATCGAACCGGTACTCATTTTTAAATCCCCCTAAATATATTAACTTGGATCTAATCGATAGCTGATTAGTTGAAAATCTTTTGTATAAGTAAAAGTACCGTAAATGATGCCCTTTCCATGAATCATGTAATCGATGATATGATAATCACCGGCAGCCATCGGCAGAGCCTTCACCTGGTCTATCGGATGCCACGCCAGCTTCCCCTCTTCAGATTCGACTAAATCAATGCCATCTGAATCCGCTGCCATAAATGTAAACATCATCCATTCGGACAGAAGCTCATCACTTTCCTTCATAATCATTGTAAAAATCCCTTTTAATTGTGGATTTTTTAAATAGATGCCCGTTTCTTCACGGTATTCTCTGATGCAGGAATCCCTTACCGATTCGCCCGGTTCCATTTTTCCTCCCGGCGCCACCCACCAGCCCCGGCGCGGTTTCTGAAGTAACAATATTTGATTATTTCTTATCAAAACACAATTGGTGACCCGCTGCATTGTTTTCACCCTCTAAATAACCTATTGTAACAGTTTATTTTATTCTTTTCATTATACTATTTTTAGGAAACAGCCACAATGAATACAAAGTTGATATTTTTTTACCTAAGCTGGCCAAAAAAAATGGCACAAGCTGCTGGGCTTGTGCGCTTAAAAGGTATTTATTTTAAAGGGGGTCAATTTATTTAATCATACCCTAACTATATTTCACTATTGTTACAGGAAAATTAAAACAGAATTACTTTTTCGTAAATCTAACTTTACATTTACTCTGCAGCCTTATTTCTTCAATTTCATCTCTTCTTTAAGCTCTTCGACAAAATGCTGGGCAGTTTGCGCGGCTATACTGCCATCTCCAGTCGCGGTGACGATCTGGCGGAGCGTCTTTTCACGAATATCTCCAGCAGCGAAAATACCCGGAACCTTCGTTTCCATCCGTTCATTTGTTTCAATATAACCATTTTCATTCGTAATGCCAAGACTGACAAATGGTTTCGAGAGCGGCAGCATTCCGATATAAACGAATACACCATCTGCCGGCAGTTCCTGCTCTTCACCAGTTTGCGTCGACACCAAGGTCACGCTGCCCACTTTGCCATTTTTATCATTAATCGACTTAATCGTGTGATTCCAAATAAAATCGACCTTTTCGTTTGCAAAGGCACGGTCTTGAAGGATTTTTTGCGCACGCAGCTGATCGCGGCGGTGAACGATGGTGACTTTGGACGCGAAACGGGTTAGGTAAACGCCTTCCTCAACGGCAGAGTCGCCGCCGCCAATGACGTAAAGTTCTTTATTTTTAAAGAAAGCGCCATCACAAACGGCGCAATAAGAAACACCGCGGCCGCCAAGTTCTTTTTCACCAGGAACGCCAATTTTCTTATATTCAGCACCGGTTGAAATGATTACAGAGCGCGCTTTATATTGTTTAGACCCAGCGGTAATGAGTTTGTAGTCGCCATGGTCAATGATTTCCTTAATATCGCCGTACGCATATTCAGCCCCAAATTTCTTGGCATGCTCAAACATCTTCGTTGATAAATCAGGACCTAAAATACTCTCAAAGCCCGGATAGTTCTCAACATCCTCGGTATTGGCCATTTGCCCGCCCGGCATGCCGCGCTCAATCATCAATGTAGAAAGGTTCGCGCGTGATGTATATACAGCAGCTGTCATCCCTGCAGGACCTGCCCCGGCAATAATGACATCATAAATTTTTTCTTCAGTCATGGTTGGTTCACTCCTCAATTGAAAAGCGGAAGCGCCTAGTCAGGCGCTGCAGCTAGACATAATATTATAAAAAAATACGATTAAGTATATCTTTCCCTACTTAATCGTATTAAACAATTGAATTATAGTCCAAAAATCTGCTCAATTTAAATAGTCATTCACGATTTTTACATATTTGCCGATGGTGGCGGTTGATAGCCCGTAGCGTTCGGCTACCTCCTGCTGAGATACCTTTTCGCTGCGCAGTTTGTGCCACATATATTCTACCGCTCCCGCCCAGGCTCGTTTATTTTTCAAGGAAATGTTAGCCTTTGAAACTTCGACATACAACGAGAACCACATCAAGTACAAGCCAGATTCGATGGTGCCAATTGGCTGAAAGTTTTCATAAAAAAGCTCGGCAATTTCCTGTGCGTCGGAAGTCATCGATGGTTTTCCCGACCTTATTAACGAAATATATTCTTTTTCCAGGCTGGTGAATTTCTGATTTTGAAACAGCCGCTTCGAGGTAATGATTTCCTCTTTATTACTTGAAATAGCGGTTAGGAAAAGGGCAAATAAGCGCTCTTCGACATAGTCACTTTCAAGCTTTTGAAAAATTGATCCCGATTGGTCTTCCAAACCATTTATCGGCGCCTTTTCGGCATTCCATGGTTCCATGCCTTCTTTATCAGGATAAATCATAAGCATCTTTTTCCAGATGTTTTGTGCAAAATTTTCATAGCCGGTGAAATAGGCTGAATAGGAAAGCCAGTAATAAAACGGACCATCACCATCAAAGCCATTTTTATATAATTTTTTCAACCATAAATAACCAAGCTCATACTCCCCGACCAAAGCAAAGCTGGTACCAAGCTTAAATTGATGCTCAATAAGGAGCGGCTGAATTTTTTTCAATGATTGCAGCATGGTTGTGACATTCTTTGTCTGCCCCTGATAATGGGCAAATATAAGTTTGTTACAGAGCGCATGCAGATTCCCAGGATTACGCTCGAGCACATCCTGTAAGATCGATTCCGCTTTTTCCGTTTTACCTAAATAAAAATAGGCTAGCGCTAAGTTATTGTACGCCGACCAGTATTCCGGGTATTCCTTGACGACCTCTTTTAACAGCTCAATCGCCTTTGGAAAATAGCCCGATTCTAGGAGTTCACGAGCCTGTTCTTGTTTGAAAATCAAATCCTCCTGCTCCAGGAACAGCTCATCCTCAAGACCATCTGCTTCAAACGTAAGCAGTTCAATCAGTTCCTCTGTATCTTCTGAAAAATCACCATCCGGTTCTAATTGTAAATAAAGCTTTGCATGGTGATAAGCATCTTTAAAAAATCCTATATGGGCATAATTATTAGCTAAAAAGTAATGGCACTCGACCATTTCAGAGTCTAGTTCTTCAAGGATTTGATGCAAGAGCCGGTTGGAATTTTCAAACTCGCCAAGTTCTGTTGATACAATGGCCAGCTGGCATGTAATCATCGGTTCACCAGGCTCGAGCTGCATCGCCCGCCCAAGATATTTTTTTGCTTTGATAAAATCACGTCGATGGTATGCCTTTAAACCCTTCGTGAAATAATATTCGCCCGTAGGAATAAATGAAAGTAATTTTCCCTTTTGAATTCTTGCTTTTGCGTCTTTTCCCATGAAGTCCTCCACATTTTTCATCATAACTTATGTATTATACCATATTTGGCGGTTGTTCGAGAAGGGATTAGAGGTGGGAATTGACCTCAGATCGGGGTTGGGGGATTTTTTATGGTGTTTTGGCTATTTTTTGGAGGGTTATAGCTATTTTTTGGAGGGTTATGGCTATTTTTCTAGAGGTTTTGGCTATTTTTTCAAGTGTTTTGGCCATTTAGACATTATTTGGAAAAGCCCGTCGATTTTTTCAAAAAAGAAAGACCGCGATTAGGACCGGTCTTTGTGTCTTTCCTCTAATGTTCGTAAAACCTCTTTGAATGGAAGGCCTTGTTCCACCAACAATACCTGCAGGTGATAAAGCAAATCGGCGGCCTCCCATCTAAGTTCTTCATGGTCGCGATTCTTGGCTGCGATAATCACTTCGGCGGCTTCTTCGCCGACTTTTTTTAAAATCTTATCGACGCCTTTTTCAAAAAGATAGGTGGTGTAGGCACCCTCTGGACGCTCCCGCTCACGTTCTAAGATCACTTTTTCAAGCGATTGTAAAATCTGATAATCCCCCAGGCTCGTTGACCGCTCTGAAAAACAACTAACCGAACCAGTGTGGCAGGCGGGGCCTTTTGGAGTAACCATTACGAGTATCGCATCCTGATCGCAATCGTAGTTGATGCTGACAACGGTCTGCGTGTTCCCGCTCGTCCCACCCTTATGCCACAGCTCCTGACGCGAGCGACTGAAAAACCATGTTTCCCCCGTTTCAATCGTCTTCGCCAGCGACTCCTCGTTCATATAAGCGAGCGTTAACACTTCTTTCGTACCGGCATCCTGAATGATAGCCGGGACAAGACCTTTTTCATCAAATTTAACATTCATCGGACCGTCACTCCTTTTTCGCGCAAATAGCTTTTTACCTCACGAACCGAGGTTTCCTTATAATGAAAAATCGAGGCAGCAAGGGCAGCGTCCGCTTTTCCTTCCAAAAATGCTGTTTCAAAATGAGCGGCATTCCCTGCCCCGCCCGAAGCAATAACCGGAATGGGAACTGCCTCACTTACAGCTTTCGTCAAAGCAAGATCGAAACCATTTTTCTCGCCATCACTATCCATACTGGTTAATAAAATTTCCCCGGCCCCAAGCTCCGCCGCTTTTACCGCCCACTCTACCACTTTTTTATCAGTCGGGTTTCGGCCGCCATGCGTAAAAACTCGCCATGTCCCGAGCCCAGCATCGAATTTCGCATCAATTGCTACTACGATACACTGGGAGCCGAAATAACCGGCACCCTCGCTAATTAAAGCGGGGTTCAATACAGCTGCTGTGTTAAGTGACACTTTGTCTGCCCCGGCGCGGAGGAGTTTTTTCATATCCTCAAGGGAATTGATTCCGCCACCCACCGTGAATGGGATCGCAAGCTCGGATGCAACGGCCTTAACGACCTCGACCATTGTCTTCCGACCTTCAACTGATGCCGAAATATCAAGGAAAACTAGCTCGTCTGCCCCTTGCTCATCGTAGAAGCGTGCAAGTTCAACGGGGTCACCGGCATCGCGGAGCTGCACAAATTGAATCCCTTTTACTACTCGTCCCTCCTTGACATCGAGGCAGGGAATAATCCGTTTTGTCAGGACCATGATTTCACCTCTTCCAACGCTGCTTTCAATGTAAACCGATTCTCGTAAAGTGCTTTTCCGACAATCGCTCCGCTTACAATTTTTACTTCAGCTAAAGCCTGCAAATCTACGAGACTGCTGACCCCGCCTGAAGCAATAACATTTTTCCCGGTGACTTTAGCCATTTCACAAACAGCAGGTATATTGGGACCTAAGAGCGTTCCATCTGTCGCAATATCGGTAAAAATAAAGTGTTCAGCCCCCGCATCGGCAAAGCGTTTGCCTAGTTCAACGGCCTTTAGGTCCGATGTTTCCAGCCAGCCATGTGTGGCGACATAGCCATTTTTCGCATCAATACCGATAGCAATTTGCCCGCCATATTTTTTAATCATGTTAATCACAAACTCAGGCCTTGAGACAGCAACACTCCCGATAATTACTCGATCAACACCCTTTTCAAGGTAGTGAAGGATATCTTCCTCAGAGCGAATGCCGCCGCCAACTTGAATTTTCACACCGTTAAGCGTTTGGGCGGCCTCAATCACAAAGCGGTCATTGACACGCTTGCCATCTTTTGCGCCGTCAAGGTCGACCATGTGAATCCAATCTGCCCCATCAGCGGCAAAACTTCGGGCCATATCGAACGGCGAATCCCCGTATATTGTTTCCTGATCATAATCCCCTTGAAGAAGACGGACACAATTGCCGCCGCGCATATCAATGGCCGGATAAATCGTAATACTCATCGTCGAACCTCCTTCCTTTCCTCCACTAGTTTTAAAAAGTTATCTAGCAAGGTCATCCCAAGCCTGCTGCTTTTTTCGGGATGAAATTGCATCCCTAGAATATTATCCCTTCCCACTATTGCAGAAACCTGTTCATGGTAATCTGTTTTGGCAAGGAGGACATCGGAGTTATCTGCATTAACATAATAGGAATGCACGAAATAGACATAATCCTCGCTGAGATTTTTAAATAGGGGCGATTCTTCGACAAATTCTAATCGGTTCCAACCCATGTGCGGAACTTTATAGGGCTTGCCATTGCGGGATTTTCCAGGGAAACGGTGAACAATCCCTGGTAATAACCCCAACCCTTCCGTCAGACCATTTTCTTCACTTTTTTCAAACAGCAGCTGCATGCCGAGGCAGATTCCGAGCAGCGGTTTACCTGATGCCGCAAATTCCTTTATGGTATCCATTGGGAGCCGTTCCATCGCATCACGGAATGAGCCCACCCCGGGGAGAATCAACCCATCTGCCTGAAGCAATTTATTCTCAGTAGCGGAAATAAAATACTCGGCAGAGAGTCGTTCCAATGCTTTACTTACACTGAAGAGATTTCCCATACCGTAGTCAACAATACCTATCACGTGCCTGTCACCACCTTATAGCATCCCTTTTGTTGAGGGGACTCCTTTGATGCGCGGGTCTATTGTTGTTGCTTCGTCGAGTGCCCGGCCTAGTGCTTTGAAGACTGCTTCTATCATGTGGTGTGTGTTTTTTCCATAATGAACGATCACATGGAGGTTCATTCGTGCCTCGAGGGCGAGTTTCCAGAGAAATTCGTGGACGAGTTCGGTATCAAATGAGCCCACCTTCTGCCCGGGGAATTCCGCACGCATTTCGAGATGCGGACGATTGCTGAGGTCGACGACTACCTGTGCCAAGGCCTCATCCATCGGTACAAACGCATTCCCGTAACGCTTAATACCCCGCTTGTCCCCTAGTGCTTTTTGTAATGCCTGACCTAAGCATATGCCAATATCCTCGGTGGTATGGTGGGCGTCAACCTCGATATCACCTTTGGCATCGACTGTCAGGTCGAACTGGCCATGTTTCGCGAACAAATCAAGCATATGACTAAGGAAAGGAACGCCTGTTTCAAGATTGGATTGGCCCTCCCCGTCAATTGCTAACGATAGCTGAATTTCCGTTTCATTTGTTTGCCGTTCAATACTTGCGATTCTTTCCATGTAGCTGCCTCCTTGTAATGATCGCTTTCTCCTAAAATGACTTGGTGATTTTTCCTGATTGAAAACAACTTGCTTCACAGTGACCGGGCGGGGCTTTTTTCGGCCTCGTCGGGCACTATAAGAGCACTTCTCAGTGACCGAGCGGGGCTTTTTCCGGCCTTGTCGGGCACTATGAGCACTTCTCAGTGACCGGGCGGGGCTTTTTTCGACCTCGACGGGCACTATGAGCCATTCTCAGTGACCGAGCGGAGCCTTTTTTGACCGCGACGGGCACTATAAGCACTTCTCAGTGACCGAGCGGGGACTTTTTGCGCATCGACGGGCACTATGAACGCTTCTCAGTGACCGAGCTAGCCTTTTTTCAACCTCGACGGGCACTATGAGCACTTCTCAGTGACCGAGCGAGAGGTTTGGTATGCGGTTTTGTTTTTAAGTTCGGCCCCAATATGCTCTTAATCGTTTTTTAGTCTTATTTCCACTGCCCGGGCGTGTGCTTCGAGCCCTTCCATGCGGGCAAAGGCGGCGATTTTTGCGCCATTATCCTTTAACGCCCTTTTACTATAGATAATCACGCTTGATTTCTTCTGAAAATCGTCGACATTCAGCGGGCTGGAAAAACGGGCGGTCCCGTTAGTTGGAAGTACATGGTTCGGCCCGGCAAAATAATCACCGACGGGTTCGGAGCTGTATCGACCGATAAAAATCGCTCCAGCGTGGCGGATTTCCCCAAGAATCTCTAGTGCATTTTCGGTGATGACCTCGAGATGTTCTGGCGCTAACTGGTTAATCGTCTCAACCGCTTCATCGATGTCTGTTGTTACGTAGATTGCCCCGAAATCGGCAATCGAACGGGCAGCAATTTCCTGTCGCGGCAGCAAGGCAAGCTGCTTTTCAACTTCCGCTGCCACCGCCTCGGCCAATCGCATTGAAGGGGTAACCAAAACACTGCATGCACGTGGGTCGTGTTCGGCCTGGGATAACAGGTCGGCTGCGACCTCATCTGCACGCGCTGTTTCATCTGCTAAAATCGCAATCTCACTCGGACCAGCAATCATATCGATATCGACATCCCCGAATACCTCACGTTTAGCCAACGCCACGAAGATATTTCCGGGGCCAGTAATTTTATCTACAGAGGCAATCGACTCTGTCCCGTAAGCAAGCGCGGCAATCGCCTGTGCCCCGCCAACTTTATAAATTTCTTCCACCCCGGCTTCCCTAGCAGCCACAAGGACTGCCGCAGGTACCACCCCGCTTGCGTTTGGCGGCGATACCATCACAATTCGTTCGACACCGGCAACTTTCGCTGGAATCACATTCATCAGTACGGATGATGGATAGGCCGCCGTCCCGCCTGGCACATACACTCCTACCGAATCCAGCGGGGTTATTTTTTGCCCAAGAATGGTGCCATTTTCTTCGGTCGTCATCCATGAAGGCCTGAGCTGCCTTTCATGGAAGGTGCGAATATTTGCAGCCGCTTCCCGGATGATGGAAATAAAGTGCTGATCGACTTTTTGATAAGCTTCCTCAATTTCTTTGTTAGTTACGGAAAAAGTAGATTGATTGACCCGGTCGAATTTCTCCGTATACATACGCAATGCCTCATCACCATGGGTGCGAACGTCTGAGATTATCGAATTGACAATCGCTTGCTGCTCAGAGGTCCCCGTATCAATGGAGCGTTTGATCGAAACCTTGTCAGATATTTTTACTATTTTCATCGTCAGAACCCCCTTGCACAACCACTTCATGCAGTCTTGTTACCAGTTCGTCAATCCGGGCATCTTTCATCCGGTAGCTGACGGGATTGACAATCAACCTGGAGGTCACGTCAACAATTCTTTCATATTCGACCAGCCCGTTTTCCTTTAATGTCCGACCTGTCGACACGATATCAACGATTCGGTCAGATAAACCAATTAATGGCGCAAGTTCGATTGAGCCGTTTAAGTGGATAATTTCGACCTGTTCTCCTTGCGCGCGAAAATAGGCTTCCGCCACATTCGGATATTTAGTGGCGACTCGCGGGGCAACCTCATTCATCTGTGTATTGGGAAGCCCGGCGACCGCAAGATAGCAGGGACTGATTTTGAGATTAAGAAGTTCATAGACATCGCGTTCCTCCTCAAGCAAAACATCTTTTCCGGCAATCCCTACATCAGCAACGCCATGCTCGACATATGTAGCCACATCCATCGGCTTGGCTAAAATGAATCGCAGCCCTTCCTCAGCCGCTTCAATTATCAATTTTCGTGAATCATCAAATTCCGGCGGCAGCTTGTAACCGGCTTTTCTTAATAATTCAACAGCTTCTTCAAAAATTCGTCCCTTTGGCATCGCTATTGTTAAGTTGTTATTCATTGCCGCTTCCTCCGATTAAAAAGGTCGTATCGTTAAACCTTTTTGTAAAAGCATCAAGGTTTTTTACGCCGGTAATGTCTTGTAAGACCGCCAGTTTGCCCTGCCCGTGCATTTTTTCTGCTAGTTGAAAGGCTTCCTTCCGCCGCTCCCCACTGAAAAAAATACAGTGTGCAGCATTTTCGAGCGGGACATTTTCTAGTGCTTCGAGAAGCATATCAAGTCGAACGGCAAACCCGGTTGCAGTTGCTTTTTTTCCAAATTTCTCGATTAAACTATAGCGGCCGCCATTTCCGATGGGGAAGCCGACATTCCCGGCATATACTTCGAATAAAATGCCTGAATAATAGCTCATATGGCTGACAATCGAAAGGTCAAATTTAACATATTCCTGAACGCCATAATCCTTGATTACATCCCAAAGCCCTTTCAGCTCGATGATGGCTTGCTTACCTGTACCGTTTTCAACAATGTCGAGGGCCTGGCCGATGACTTCTTCTCCGCCTCTTAATTGAAGGAGCTGGAGAAGCCTTTGCTTATCAATCGATGATAGCTGCAGTGAGTTCACATGCTCACGGTACCCAACATAATTTTTTTCATATAAAAATTTCCGTAATGCTGTCGCCCTCCCGTTCGTTCCAAGGATTTGCATGAACAACTCCTGGGCGAAGCCAACATGGCCAATCGAAACTTGAAATTGCGCCAATCCTGCTTTTTTTAAGGAAGAAATCAGTAAGGCAATGGTCTCGCCATCGCAGGAGACGGTATCCTCGTTCAGAAATTCAACGCCAATTTGCTCGAACTCAGCAGGGCGTCCTCCCTCGCGCTGCTGGGCACGGAAAACATTGGCCGAGTATGCCAATCTTACAGGAAGATCCTCAGCTAAAAGCTTAGATGCCGCCACCCGGGCAATTGGTGCTGTCATATCAGGTCTAAGCACCAGTGTATTCCCCTCTTTATCGAGCAATTTAAAAAGCTGTTGGTCAGCAATCGCTGATGCTGCCCCAATCGTTTCGTAGTATTCAAGTATTGGTGTTTCGATAAATTGATAGCCCCAGAGTTTCATTGTTTCCGCTATTACTGACCGAATCTGGTGCTTTTTTTCATATAACTCCGGCAGCGTATCGCGCATTCCCAAAGGCTTTTCAAACATAAACAAGCGACTCATTTGGTTCACCCTTTTCATTCGCTTTAGTCCGCTAAATTGGTAGTGTATTAAAGTTTATAATTAGTAGTTTACCCTCTAGGTATGTTTTCGTCAATGGAAAAATCAGCACGTGTCCGGGGAAAGGTTGTTATAGAAGGTGCATTTCAGGGGAAATTCTAAGGATTTTCGGAGTGATTCCGCCGATTTGAGCGGGGATTCCGCCAACCTCCACCAGAATTCCGCCCCCCACCCACAATTTATTCTCCTAGATAGTAAACTCCATAAAAAAAAGCCCGGTTAAAAGCAAACCAGGCTTGATACTTAATTATTTATTTTCCCACCATAGATCTCATCATTGGCCCAGCGCGCGGTTAGTTCTTCCTTTGTGTAAATCACCCGCATTGGGTTGCCGCCGACGAATGCCCCTTCAGGAACATCTTTGTGGACAAGGGTTCCTGCTGAGACGATGGCTCCATCACCAATGGTCACCCCGGGAAGAATCGTCGAATTGGCGCCGATCATGACCTCGCTGCCAATTGAAACTGGTCCCAACCGGTATTCTTTAATCAAATATTCATGGGCCAGGATGGTCGTGTTATAGCCGATGACCGTGTTACGGCCGACACTGATTTTCTCTGGGAACATTACATCGAGCATCACCATCAGTGCGAAGGAGGTTTGCTCGCCAACCTTAACACCAAGAAACACACGGTAAAGCCAATTCTTCATCCCTAAAAATGGCGTGTAGCGGCCGAGCTGAATCACAATAAAATTTTTGACAACCTTCCAAAAAGGCACGGTCTTGTAAACATGCCATAAGGAATTCGCACCTTCAACCGGGTAGCGGGTCGTATTCCTCATAACTCACTCTCCGAGAATTTTTAATAAATCCGTCATATGATCTAGGATATAATCTGGTTCATATTTGGCGATGTATTCTCTGCCCTTAATGGACCATGCGACACCTGCAGTCAATGTGCCGGCATTTTTCCCTGCTAAAATATCATGGTAATTATCGCCGACCATTAGTGATTCCTCAGGTGTGGATTTTAACTGCTCAAGCGCATTTAAAAGCGGCTCCGGATCAGGCTTTACCTTTGTCACATGATCAACCGCGACAATCACTTCAAAATAGCGATCAAGATTCATCAGGCGCAGCCCCTTCAGGGCCATATCATGACGTTTTGTCGTGACAATTCCAAGTTTGTAGCCTTTTTCGAATAAAGCTTGAACTGTTTCTAATGCACCCTCAAATTCTTTCACTAAGGCATCGTGATTTGCGAGATTAAATGTACGATACTCCAAAATCATTTCCTCGACACGGTCAAGGTCAACTGTACTAAATGCTTCCTGCAAGGTAGGACCCATAAACGGTAAAACATCCTCACGCTTGTACTTGCTTGGATAATATTTTTCAAGCGTATGCAAATAAGTTGCAATGATCAATTCATTTGTATCAATTAACGTTCCATCTAAATCAAACAGTATTGTCGTTATTTTTTTAGTCATAGGTAGCTTCCTTTCTTTTCACTAGCCCTCTGCGTTTCCAAATCATCCCGACCACTAAGGTTAACACTATAGCGACTCCGAGCCGGATTAAAAACAGCGGCCACACTGGGATGCCGAGCGGTACAAAGATTAACGTGTCTTCTACAACCGCATGACAGGCCATTAGAAAGATAAACGCCAGTGTTATATCCTTTTTGCTGACGCCATCTTCTTTTACGGCTTGAATCATGACGCCGGCACCATAAGCTAAGCCGAATAATAAACCGGCAGCCATCGTCGTCGAGGTATTCTCCTTCATGCCGAGTGTTTTTGTGACGGGGGACATCATTTTTGAAAACTTATTTAACCATTGTAGGTCTTTTAAAATTTGGATGACCACCATAAGCGGGATGACAATCATCGCTAATTGAAAAATGCCAAGTCCTGCTTTTTGAACCGCCTCTAGTAAAATGGCAGCGATTCCGTCGGGATGTTCCGCACTCGGCTGAATGAAGCCATACTTTGCGGTCTCTGTGCCACCCTGCCAAACAAGATTAATCACGACTGCAGACAGGAGAGCAAGCCCGGGCCTTGTGACAATGACCACCCACAGTTTGACGCCGGCTTTCATGGCGACGCTGGATTCGATGAATAAATTATGTGAAAACGAAAGCATCACGGCTAGAATAAATACTTCTTTTACCGAAAAATCGAACGTCAAGATGGCGCCGATGGCCGCATACAGGTTCAGGAAATTCCCAAGCACAAGCGGAATCGCGGCATCCCCTGATAATCCTAACAGCTTCATGAGCGGGGAAATCATATTCATTACCCATGGCAGAACTGGCGTATACTGCAGCACTGCCACAATCAGGGTAACTGGAAAAATAACTTTCCCTAACGTCCATGTTGTCTTGAAACCAACCAGTAACCCCTTTTTCATTGAGCTTAGCAGCATTCCCCAAACTCCCCCATTCGCTAGTTCTAAGTAACGGGCTTCCGTCATTTTCTTTTCACAGCGATAAAGTATAATCGCTATTCGCTACAAATTCGCTTGATCTAAGTACCGGGCTTCCGCCATTTTCTTTTGACGGCGATATAGTATAATCGCTATCGCTCCAACGATCAATGCAATCGAAATCGTTTGCGCCATTCGCAGGCTGCCAAGCATTAAACTATCCGTCCTTAAGCCTTCGACAAAATAGCGGCCGATGGAATACCAAATGACATAAGAAAGGAATAGCTCGCCGCGGCGGAAATTCACACGCCGGAGAACAATTAATAAGATAAAGCCTGCAAAATCCCAAAGAGATTCATATAAGAACGTAGGGTGATAATAGACCCCTTCAATATACATTTGGTTGATAATAAAGTCCGGCAAATGCAGGCTTTGGAGAAAACTAAGACTTACTTCACCGCCGTGTGCCTCCTGGTTCATGAAATTGCCCCAGCGGCCAATCGCCTGGCCAAGAATAATACTCGGGGCCGCAATGTCGACAATTTTCCAAAAAGAAATACCACGTTTTTTGGCAAAGATAATTGTGGTAATCACGGCACCTATTAACGCGCCGTGAATGGCAATCCCGCCCGTCCAAATCTGCGGGATGTCGATTGGATGTTTGACATAATACTTCCATTCAAAAATCACATAATATATCCGGGCGGAAATAATCGCAATCGGAATCGCCCATAACATTAAATCGGCAAATAAGTCCTTCGGGAGCCCTCGGCGATTTGCTTCTCTAATCGCAATAAACAGGGCAAGTGCCAAACCTGAACCAATAATGATTCCGTACCAATGCACTGGAATCGGCCCGAGGTTAAAGGCAATCGGGTTAAGCGGCTTTATCGTTTCGTTCATCTCTCTTTCTCCTTTTTCCCTTAAATATCTTCCTGTTCCCCTTCATCAATCACATCGGAAAGCCGTTCCGTAAATTGCTGTGCAGCATTTACGCCCATTCGTTTTAACCGGAAATTCATCGCTGCTACTTCAATAATAACAGCGAGGTTTCGTCCGGGGCGAACTGGAACGGTCAGCTTGGTAACCTCGGTGTCAATAATCTTTACTTTTTCTTCATCCAAACCTAAGCGGTCGTACTGTTTTTTGGAATCCCAAATTTCTAAATCCATGATGAGCGTAATGCGCTTATTGCTGCGGACAGCGCCGGCACCGAAAAGCGTCATGACGTTGATAATACCCAAGCCGCGGATTTCCAATAAATGTTCGATTAATCCCGGGGACGTACCAACAAGGGTATCTTGGTCCTCCTGGCGAATTTCTACACAATCGTCGGCTACAAGCCGGTGTCCACGCTTGACAAGCTCCAGCGCTGTTTCGCTTTTTCCGACTCCGCTTTTTCCAGTAATCAGCACGCCTATACCATACACATCCACTAATACACCGTGTACCGCCGTCGTTGGCGCAAGCTGACTTTCTAGAAAATTCGTTAACCGGCTTGAGAAACGCGTCGTTTTCATGCTTGTCCTAAGGACAGGCACCGATTCACGTTCCGATGCTTCGATTAGCTCCACTGGAACGTCGATATCCCTGGTGACAATAATCGCTGGGGTAATATCGGTGCATAATCGTTCCATTCTTGAAATTCGTTCGCTTTCAGGAAGTTCTTCGAAAAAGGATAGTTCGGTTTTCCCTAACAGCTGGATGCGCTCAGCTGGATAAAATTCAAAATACCCGGCAATTTCAATTCCCGGCCGTGAGATATCACTCGTGGTAATCGGGCGATTGATGCCCTCTTCACCACTGACCAATTCAAGATGAAATGTATCTACTATATCTTTGGTGCGTACTTTTGGCAAGAAGCTTCCTCCTCAACACGGACTAATTTTTTTCACTATCTCTTATTTTAGCATTTTTCGAATAAGAACCAAATGGAAATGCAAATAAAAAAGGTGCACACCCATTAATTTGCAGTGTGCACCCGGACATTTATCGTTTTGATTTCCTTGATGGCTCGAGAATGGTTTTTTGAATGACTAAGTTGAAGAGTGACATCAGCACCGCAAAAAACAAGGCCATTCCGAAGCCATGAATCTCGAACGACGATCCCATCAGCCAATCCGTCAGTTCAAGCGTGATGGCATTGATGACAAATAAAAACAATCCCATCGTTACTATCGTTACCGGCAGGGTAAACAAAATCAGGAGCGGGCGCACCAGCACATTTAAGATGGATAATAAAATGCTCGCCTGAAATGCGGCCATAAACCCTGTTAAGTAAAAGCTTTCGTGAAAATAACCTGCAAGTGCCATAAACAAAACCGCATTAATCAAACATCCAATCAGCCATCTCATTTTCTCTAGTCTCCTAGTTATTCTTCAAGTGATTTTTGAATTGAAATCGAGCCTGTTTTTGTATCAGCGTAGATTCTTACCATTTTATCAGGATGGTTGACGGATTGGAAGCGAAGCGATTTCTGAATCATTTCACTTTTCTCCTCCAGCACCTGAACGCCAACAAGGTTCAAATTAAAACCGCCCAGATTGGTCTTAAACTCGCCATTGATAGGAGCGCCCTCAGGGACAAGCAAGTCAATCCCGCCCGTTGTGGCTTTTGCTTGAAGCAATTCGGCGCGATTACCACTTAATTTGCAGCTGATATTTCCGTTAAAGGATTGCGTTTCAACCCTTTTGAAATCACCTTCAAGCTTTATTGCGCCGTTAATGGTCTCTGCCTCAATGTCATCGAACTGACTGCTGGTCATGTTGATTTTTCCGTTCGCTGTTTCAATCTCTGCTTTAGTTCCATTTATCCGATTGAGACTGATTTTTCCATTAGCGGTTTTCACGCGCAGGTCATGAACATCCATTTCTTCACCGGTAACGGCGCCATTGAACATCCGAATGCGCACCCGCTCATATTGCGCTCTTGGCACAAGAATGATAGCTTCCACCTTCATCCATTTCTGCTGGGTCATAAACCGTAATTTCTGGTTGTCGGCGGAAAAATTCACGTCTCTTAAAAAGTTTTGCCGTGCCTGATCCTGGTTGTCGACTCGGTAAACCTTCGCCTGGCACTCAATCCTGACGTCCGGCTGATCCCAGGCCGCGATTTTAACGGAACCATTTGCGACGTCAATGTCCATATCCGTTAGATCGACGTCCGCTTGGTGAAAGATATGGGAAATATCAACGGATTGTCCGAAGTTCAAGTCAAAATCCAAATCTTTTATTTTTTTCAAAGCACTGTCGACAAAGTCAAAAATCTTATCCTTTGTCGATTGGTATTTCGCCTGGAATGGCTCTTCCTTTTTCGCTTCCTCAAATTGAACGGCCGTTGACAGCTCATTCACGATTTGCTCCTGCTTCTCTTCCATCGTCCTCTGAGCCTTTTCCAGTTCTTCCAGCAATGTTAAGGCTTCGTCAACTGGCAGCTTGCCTTCTTCCACCATTTTTAAAATGCGTTTTCGTTCCTCTTTCATCGTCTCCACCTCAAATATAAAATTTTTCTCTCTTAAAGCTTATTCAGCTGTTAGGACCTTTACGCCTTTTACAATATTCCAAATGATAACAACAATCCAAATCAGCATTAACACGACAATACTTATAATGGTAAAAGCAGGAACCTCATCTTGCAAGCTGGCAAAATCATACCATACAGCAACAACAAACAGCGGTGTCGGGATCAATGGAATTAAATGCGATAATAGTGATTTCTTCGCATGTGTTTTTGTCACTTCGTCCCCTGTTGCAAAGTATACAACCAATGGAAAAAGAAACCCTGCGAAAAAAATACTAAAATAGCACAAACTTGAAAGTACCTTTCTTGTATCCATATCGTTCATCACCTCTATCCTATATTTACGGAAGGGAAAGCTGAAGGTTTCAGTTTTTTTTAAAATTGGCTGAATTAAAGAACATTGTTGATTTTGAGCACAATGTTGATTGGAGTGGAAGGCGCGAGACTCCTGCGGGAGCAGCGGGACAGGTGAGACCCCGCAGGCGCTTTAGCGCCGAGGAGGCTCACCGCCCGCCCCGCGAACCGCTTGCGCCTGGAACGGAAATCAACATTCACTTTTAACACAGCCAAAATTATAAATCAGCGCGGTAGGTCCGGTATTTATTTTCAAAAAACTTTTGCAAGCCATCTGCGAACAAATTAAAGGTGTAAATCGTCACGGCAATCGCGCCAATAACGGAAAACGGAATCCACTGATAGGTAAAAATATCCGCTGTAATCGTCGAAAACATCGTTGGCCAAGAAAGGGAGGTATTGACGACTTCATAGGCCCCCCATTCATTCGTGATGAACGTATGGGTTACATAAACATGGACAATTCCAAGCTGTGCCAGCAGGAAAAGCACCCTGCCAATATCATTGATAATTAATATAATCAGATGCGGAATCACCACAGGCATATAATAGTTTTTAAACAGCCGAAACGGCGTACCGCCAGCGACAATTCCCGCTTCAATATATGGGCGTTTCTTTGTTTCCTTCATATTTTGCAGGATAATCTCTGCCACCCTTCCCGTTTCCAGCATCGCAATCACAAGAATGACCCACAAACCTCTGTCCTTGGAAAAGAAGATCAGCGGTAGTGTCACGAAAAAGGTAACAAAAAATATCGGCGGCATAAAGGAAAACAGCTGCTGCCAGCCCTGAAGTATTTTTTCCAGCAGTTTCGAATAAAACCCGCCAATGGCTAACGGGATCGCCAATATGTAACGGATGATCACGACAAGGATGACGGTGGTCAATGTTTCTTTCGCCCCCATAATGAGAAGGCTGAGAACATCGACGCCTTTATGATCGCTGCCTAGCGGGAAGCCTTCCCTTGGAGGAATCGGCGGCAGGATGAAGGCCCCTGCTTCCGTTTTAATGACACCATGTTGCTTTAATTGGTTATCGACAAACGGCAAAGACGGCCCGGCGAACACAACAACCAGTAAAACTAGTATAAAGAGCGAACTTATCCAAAGCTTCCAATTCTTCAATTCTATTCATTCCTTTCCAACGGCGATACCAAGCCTTTTGCGATTTCACTAAGAACCTTTGCCAGAAAAATCACAGCGGTAAAGAGGATAACATATCCTGCTGCCGGGTAAACCGCTATTGAGAAGTCCTGACCTACCATGAAAGCTTTCGGTGATGTGACCGTTTCGTAAAAAAAATAGGCGGCGCCGCGATAATTCGTCAGGAATTCGACGATGAATAAGTTTGAGAGCGCATAGAGAGTAATCGTATTTGTATGGCTCAAGATTTTGACAAAACAATTTTTCAAGACGTGGCGGTACAATACCTTAAAGGAGGACGTCCCTTTGGAAAAGGCCGTCCGTATGTAATCCATTCCCTGCTCGTCACGGATGCTAAAAAAAGTAATATTAGCTATGTAAAATAACGGATAAATTGCTAAGAAGATAATATCTAGGATGACAACACTCGGCTGGTCGCTACCGTAAACAATGATATGGGGAAGAAGTCCGACCTCAAAGCCTTCCATGATTAGCAGCTGCAAAGCAATGATCAAAAATAAATCAGGAATCGAGAGGAAGAATCTTGTTGTATGGACCCCAAACAGCTTCCCTCTGCGATTGCGAATCCGGTAGTCGAAAACCCCTTTGGCGATGCCGAGGAAAAAGCCTAGGAATAGGGCGGGAATGGTAATCAGCATGCTTTTTTGGAAGGAGCGCCAAATATTTTCTGTAAGCGAGGTCCCATTATAAACGGTGCCAAGACCTTTATTCTCCTTAATGTACTGAAAAAATTGCTTAAATTGGTTTACATGAGCGTCGAGTGAATAATTATAGGTCGCACTTTTATACATGCCGCCGGCCCCGGTTTCATAGCGGGCAGTACGTGGCAGGAATAACAATGTCAGAAACAGCATGATGGTTATCAGCCATAAAAGAGTCTGATGAAAAATATTACGGAAAATCATCTCTACATCTCCTTTTTTTGGAATCCCCTACTATTCTACTAATATTTCAAAATTATTTCAATTTTACAAATGATATTACGCAGGTAATTTCCTTTTTTTTGAAAAATATGATAGGGGCGGCTTGGGATGCCGCCAAACTTTGCCCGAATTCCGCCAACTTCACGATTGATTCCGCCAAGCCCTCAATCCCCCCGGACTTCCCCAATAACCAGGTATAATCGCCCGGGTATTTCAGACTAAATTCAGATTACCAAGGTGAAAACTGAATAAACCTTGTCCCTTATTCATAGTGTAAAGGGAATTTACTTTTAACTATTTTTTGCTTTGGAGGGGGTTGTATTGATTTCATTTCGTAATGTCAATAAACATTACGGTAGTTTTCATGTTTTAAAGGATATTAGTTTAGAAGTGAATCAAGGCGAGGTTGTTGTCGTCATTGGTCCCTCAGGCTCTGGTAAAAGTACGATGCTTCGCTGCATCAACCGATTAGAATCCATTACCGACGGCGAACTAGTTGTAAGCGGTATCCAAGTGCATAGTAAACAAACCGATATAAATGACCTTCGCAAAAATATCGGGATGGTGTTTCAACATTTCAACTTGTATCCTCATAAAACAGTTTTGGAAAATATTACGTTGGCTCCCATTAAAGCACTCGGTCAGGATGAAAAAAAGGCGCAAGAAACGGCAATGTTCTACTTAGAAAAAGTCGGCATTCCTGAAAAGGCAAATTCCTATCCCTCGCAGCTATCAGGGGGACAGCAGCAAAGAGTCGCGATTGCCAGAGGGCTGGCCATGAAGCCGAAGGTCATGCTTTTCGACGAGCCTACTTCAGCTTTAGACCCCGAGATGATCGGTGAAGTTCTCGAGGTAATGAAGCAGCTTGCAATTGAAGGGATGACGATGGTGGTGGTCACCCATGAAATGGGCTTTGCCCGTGAAGTGGCCAACCGGGTCGTGTTTATGGATGAAGGGGAAATTGTTGAGGAAGGCAAGCCAGCCGAATTTTTTGCCCATCCACAGGCCAAGCGGGCGCAGCTCTTTTTAAAACGTGTATTAAATCATTAAATATAAAGGGGGAAAAATGGTATGAAGAAGTGGTTATTATTCGGGGTCATTTTTACTTTAATCGCAGCCTTGATGGCTGGTTGCGGGAAGACGTCCTCAGGCAGTGAGAGTGACGGCACCATAGCAAAAATTAAGGATCGCGGAAAGTTTGTCGTCGGGGTCAAATATGATACGTATTTATTCGGCTACAAAGATCCGCAATCAGGTAGGGTCGAAGGCTTTGATGTCGATATCGCAAAGGCCCTTGCAAAGAAAATACTAGGTGATGAAAAGAAAATTGAATTGGTAGAGATTACGTCAAAAACGCGGATACCGATGCTGAAAAACGGGGATATCGATGCGATTATCGCAACGATGACGATTACAGAGGAACGCAAACAAGAAGTAGATTTCTCGGATGTGTATTTTGATGCCGGTCAATCGCTGTTAGTGAAAAAAGGCAGTTCCATTAAAAGTGTCGATGATTTGAAAAAAGGAACCAAGGTTTTAGCTGTTAAGGGGGCAACTTCTGGAGCAAACGTTAAAAAGGCGGCGCCTGAAACAGAGCTATTAGAATTTGAAAACTACGCCGAAGCATTCACAGCATTAAAGTCTGGTAAAGGCGATGCCCTTACGACTGATAACTCGATTCTCTATGGGATGGCGGCGCAAGATTCCGATTATGAGGTTGTCGGCGGCACCTTCACAGAGGAACCTTACGGAATTGCGATGACAAAAGGAGATCAAGAATTTGTTGATTATGTAAATAAATTTTTAAAAGAGTTAAAGGATAGCGGCGAGTACGACAAAATGAAAGCAAAGTGGATTAAAGAGTAATATTTTTCATAGAGGGTGGGCTAACGATCCATCCTCTATGATGAACAAGGAGGAGGCACATGCTTAATTTCTCCATTTTAACAAAATATTTTGATTTGTATTTCCAAGGTTTTCTGACGACGATTGAAGTTAGTATTATTGGCCTTATATGCAGTTTTATCTTAGGGGTAATCGTGGCTGTCTTGAGAATCGCCCCCCTCCGAATCTTGAACTGGATTGGGACCTGTTTTGTTGAGTTTATTCGGAATATTCCCCTCATTCTTATTGTGTTTTTCTTTTATTACGGGCTAAGTAAGTATGTCAATTTAAGCGGCTTTGCTGCCGGGACGATTGGTCTGACGATTTATACGGCTGCTTTTATTGCTGAGGCAGTACGTGCCGGGATTCAATCTGTCGATAAGGGACAAATGGAAGCCGCTCGCTCATCAGGACTAACATATATTCAAGCGATGAAACACATTGTATTGCCCCAGGCGATTAAAATTGTCATTCCCCCGATTGGCAATCAATTTATTAATCTCGTTAAAAACTCGTCAATCTTAGGTCTTGTCGCAGGGATGGAATTGATGTATTTTGCCGATTATGTTCATGAGAAAACATGGATATCGTTTGATACGTATATTTTTGCAGCGCTGTTTTATTTAGTGTTAACAATCCCATTGAGCATTTTTGTCAATCGTTTAGAAAAACGACTGGCAAGAAGCTATTAAAAGGGGTGATGGGCAATGGACTTTATTGGAGCGTACTCTGCCGGAAACCTTAGCTATTTACTAAAAGGCTTTTTGATTACCCTCGAAGTCGCAGTCATTTCGATTATTTTAAGCTTTGTAATTGGCAGCTTGTTAGGAACACTCAGGTATGCTAAAATTCCCGTTCTGTCAAAAATAGTGGCAGTGATTGTCGAGACGATTCGGAATTCACCTTTATTACTAATCATTTTCTTCAGTTATTTTGGATTGCGTGAAGTAGGCCTAAAACTAGAGATCATGCCTGCAGCCATCATGGCGTTAACGATTTTTGAATCAGCCATGATTTCTGAAATCGTCAGAAGCGGCTTGAACTCGATTGAAAAAGGGCAAATCGAAGCGGCAAGATCTTCTGGGCTAACCTATATCCAAACGATGTGGCATATTATCCTGCCGCAAGCGTTAAAGCGGATGATTCCTCCGCTGGTAAGCCAGTTTATTTCCTTATTAAAAGACACATCATTAGCTGTCGTCATCGCATTACCGGAAATGCTCCATAATGCGCAGGGTATTTACAACGGAAATGTCACCTATGTCATTCCAATATTCATTTTAGTAGCGTTTATTTATTTCATAGTTAACTATTGTTTATCACTTGTGGCAAGGGGATTGGAAAAACGGTTGGATACCAATCGGAAAGACGGAAAAAGCGGGAACATGAGAATTCGAGCTGCCTCCTTATCCGACTAGCCTCCCCTATAAAAAAGAAAAGCTAAAACGCGAAGTTTTAGCTTTTTACTGTCATTTCTTTCTCTTTAATTTGCTGTTTCATTCGTAAGCGGTCGCGCTCGAGAATCGGTTTTAGATATTTGCCCGTATAGGATTCAGGGACTTCTGCGACCTTCTCCGGTGTGCCCATTGCAACAATTGTCCCACCTTTGTCCCCGCCTTCAGGTCCTAGGTCGACAAGATAATCTGCAGCCTTGATGACATCGAGGTTATGCTCGATGACCAGTACCGTATCGCCATTTTCCACTAAACGCTGCAGTACAACAAGTAATCGTGAAATATCATCAACATGGAGACCGGTTGTCGGCTCATCCAAAATATAAAATGATTTACCGTTTGAACGGCGGTGCAGTTCAGAAGCAAGTTTGACGCGCTGTGCCTCGCCTCCGGACAGTGTTGTTGCCGGCTGGCCAAGCTTGACATAGCCAAGGCCGACATCTAAAATCGTCTGCAGCTTGCGGCTGATTTTTGGAATGTTTTCGAAAAATTCTACAGCTGCCTCAACCGTCATATCAAGGATATCAGAAATATTTTTCCCCTTGTACTTCACTTCCAGTGTTTCGCGGTTATAACGGTGCCCATGGCACACTTCGCACGGAACATATACGTCAGGTAAAAAGTGCATTTCAATTTTGATGATTCCATCGCCGCGGCATGCCTCACAGCGCCCGCCCTTGACATTAAAGCTAAAGCGCCCCTTTTTATAACCACGGACCTTCGCTTCATTTGTGGAAGCAAACACATCACGAATATCATCGAAAACACCGGTGTAGGTTGCCGGATTGGAACGCGGCGTCCTTCCTATTGGCGACTGATCAACATCAACGACTTTTTCTAGATAATCGATGCCTTTGATATTCTTGTGTTCCCCTGGCTTCGTTTTCGCATGATGAAGCTTTTGCGCCAGTGATTTATGAAGAATCTCGTTGATTAATGTACTTTTTCCTGATCCGGATACACCGGTAACGGCGATAAACATTCCCAGCGGTATCTTGACATTGACATTTTTTAAATTATTTTCGGATGCCCCTTTGATTTCAATATAGCGGCCATCCGCTTTGCGGCGTTCCAGTGGCAGCGGAATGAATTTCTTTCCCGACAAATATTGCCCGGTTAGCGAATTTGGGTCCGCCATTACTTCAGCAGGTGTTCCGGCCGAGATAATTTCACCGCCGTGGACACCGGCACCCGGTCCGATATCAATCAAATAATCAGCGGCAAGCATCGTGTCTTCATCGTGCTCAACAACAATTAATGTGTTGCCGATATCGCGCATGCTTTGCAGCGTGCCGATTAAGCGGTCATTGTCACGCTGATGAAGTCCAATCGATGGTTCATCTAAAATGTATAATACGCCTGTTAATCGTGAACCAATTTGGGTGGCCAAGCGAATTCGCTGTGCCTCCCCTCCCGAAAGCGTCCCAGCTGTACGGCTCAGCGTTAAATAATCGAGTCCGACATTGACTAAGAATCCAAGACGCTCGCTAATTTCACGAAAGATCAGCTTCGCAATTTGCATTTCTTTTTCCGAAAGCTTTAATTCGGCGAAAAATTGCTTCGCTTCTTCAATCGAAAGGTCGGTCACATGGGCAATATGGTGACCATTAATTAGGACTGCTAAGGTTTCCTTTTTTAAGCGGTAGCCTTTACAGGATGGACATGATTTTTGGCCCATGTATTTCTCCATTTGCTCACGGATATAATCAGAACTTGTTTCCTTGTAGCGGCGCTCGACATTGCGGATGACGCCTTCAAATTCTATATTCCCTTCACGGACTTGTCCAAAATCATTCTCGTAACGGAAGTAAATTTTTTCACGGCCGGAACCATAGAGGACTTTTTCCAACAGATGCTCGGGAATATCCTTAACGGGAATATTCATATCGACGCCAAAATGATTGCATACCGCCTCCAAAAGCTGCGGGTAATATTGCGAGCTTGTCGGCTCCCATGGGGCAATCGCATGCTGTTTTAACGTCAAATCCTTATTTGGGATGACAAGATCTACATCCACTTCTAACTTGGAGCCAAGCCCGTCACACTCGGGACAAGCACCAAAGGGACTGTTGAACGAAAACATCCGCGGCTCCAGTTCTCCGATCGAAAAACCGCAAATGGGGCAGGCATGGTTTTCACTGAACAACAGCTCTTCCTCGCCCATCACGTCGACAATGACCTTTCCTTCGCCAAGCTTTAGGGCCGTTTCTAGGGAATCGGCAATTCTGGCGGAAATACCCTCTTTGACGACAATCCGGTCAACTACCACTTCAATTGAGTGCTTTTTATTCTTTTCGAGTTCAATTTCATCCCCGATGTCGACCATGTCTCCGTCGACACGAACACGGACAAACCCTTGCTTTTTAATGTCTTCGAAGACCTTGACATGTGTTCCTTTACGACCGGAAACAACCGGGGCAAGGATTTGCATTTTCGTTCGTTCCGGAAATTCGAGAATCCTGTCGACCATTTGCTCGATCGTTTGTGAAGAGATTTCTATTTTGTGAATCGGGCAAGTTGGATGTCCAACTCTGGCAAATAATAAGCGTAAATAATCATAGATTTCTGTCACCGTTCCGACGGTTGAGCGCGGATTCCGGCTTGTTGTCTTTTGATCTATCGATATCGCTGGGGATAGCCCCTCAATCGTATCGACATCCGGCTTATCCATTTGGCCGAGGAATTGCCGGGCGTAGGCAGACAGCGACTCGACATAGCGGCGCTGCCCTTCGGCGTAAATCGTATCAAACGCGAGTGAGGACTTTCCTGACCCGGAAAGCCCGGTTAAGACAACAAGCTTATCTCTCGGAATTGTGACATCAATATTTTTCAAATTGTGGGCTCTGGCGCCTTTCACAATCAATTTTTCCATCGCCATCTGTACGTCATCCTTCCGCTTTCAGCTCTAAAATTAAATCACGAAGCTCTGCGGCCCGTTCAAAATTAAGCGCCTTCGCTTCAAATTTCATTTCTTTCTCCATAGTAGCAATCAGTTTGTCTTTTTCCTTTTTGCTCATCTTGCCGAACGAGGCCGCTGGTGTGTAAGCTTCCTGGTCTTCAGCAGCATGAGTGGCACGAATGACATCGCGGATTTCTTTTTGAATCGTCGTTGGTGTAACTCCATGCTTCAAATTGTATTCCTCTTGAATCGCACGGCGCCGCTTCGTTTCGCTAATCGCCAGTTCCATCGAATTGGTGATTTTGTCGGCATACATGATGACGTGACCATTAGCATTACGGGCAGCCCGGCCAATCGTCTGGATTAACGAACGTTCCGAACGAAGGAACCCTTCTTTATCGGCATCAAGAATGGTAATCAGCGATACCTCTGGAATATCAAGTCCTTCCCTGAGCAGGTTGATTCCAATAAGAACATCATACTTTCCAAGGCGGAGTTCACGGATAATCTCAATTCGTTCTAGCGTTTTGACTTCTGAATGCAGGTATTGGACCTTAATGCCGATTTCCTTCAAATAGTCGGTTAAGTCCTCGGACATTTTTTTCGTTAAGGTCGTGACAAGGACTCGTTCATTTTTCTTTACCCGCTCGTGTATTTCACCAATCAAGTCATCTATCTGGCCCTCAATTGGCCGGACTTCAATTGTTGGATCGAGCAGTCCAGTCGGGCGAATGATTTGCTGAATCATTTCCGGCGTGTGCTCCAATTCATAAGCTCCAGGCGTTGCCGAAACGAAGATGGCATTGTGAACATGCTTGTCAAATTCATCGAAGGTGAGCGGCCGGTTATCGAGCGCCGATGGCAGCCGGAAGCCGTGGTCGACAAGCACCTGTTTCCGTGCTTTGTCGCCATTGAACATCCCTCTTACCTGCGGAAGGGTGACGTGCGACTCATCGATGATCATCAGAAAATCTTCTGGAAAATAATCGAGCAGTGTGTACGGCGTTGATCCCGCTGGCCTTAGGGTCAGATGGCGCGAGTAATTCTCAATTCCCGAGCAAAAGCCCATTTCGCGCATCATTTCGAGATCGTAACGAGTGCGCTGTTCAATCCTTTGTGCTTCAAGCAATTTATCTTCAGCCCGGAGGACGGCAAGCCGTTCTTCGAGTTCTTTTTCAATATTCTCAATCGCAACACGCATTTTCTCTTCCCGGGTAACGAAGTGGGAGGCCGGGAAAATCGCAACGTGTTCGCGATCAGCCATGATTTCACCCGTGAGCGCGTCGACTTCACGAATCCGGTCAATTTCGTCGCCGAAAAATTCGACCCGCATGCAATGCTCATCGCGTGAAACGGGGAAAATCTCCACGACATCGCCGCGGACTCGGAATGTCCCCCGCTTAAAATCTATATCGTTTCGTTCATATTGAATATCCACTAAGCGACGAAGCAGCTGGTTGCGTTCAATTTCCATTCCAGTTCGAAGCGACAGCACCATCTCGCTGTATTCTTCCGGCGAACCGAGACCGTAAATACAGGATACGGAGGCAATAATTATGACATCCTTGCGCTCGAATAAAGAAGAAGTTGCCGAGTGGCGCAGTTTGTCAATCTCGTCGTTGATACTGGCATCTTTTTCAATAAATGTATCAGTCTGTGGCACATATGCTTCAGGCTGGTAATAATCATAGTAACTGACGAAATACTCAACCGCATTGTTTGGAAAAAAGTCTTTAAACTCACTATATAGCTGGCCGGCGAGCGTTTTATTGTGGGCAATCACTAATGTCGGTTTGTTTACCTCTTTAATCACGTTTGAAACGGTAAATGTCTTCCCCGTTCCGGTCGCACCAAGAAGTGTTTGATGGCGCTTGTTTTGCTTGATGCCTTCGACTAATTGCTTGATGGCTTCCGGCTGATCCCCTTGTGGCGAGTACTTTGAAATTAATTCAAATTGATCTTTCACAAAAAGTTTCCTCCCCATAAAATAAATCACTTTTCAGCTTATTAACCTTGTTAATGGACCGGGATGGCGCCGGAAAGTGTGCTGCAAAATTTCATATTAACATTCTACCACATTCACCCAAAAACAAACCAATAATATGCGAACTAGCATTCGTTTTTTTATCATGAAGAATATTTAGTCGTAAAAAAAGCCTGCCGCAATTCGACAGACTTAACAAATCCTAGCTTCTTTTCACCGCTCGCTGCTTCATTTTTGCCGCCATCCAGAACCCGGCGGTTAAGGAGAAGGCATCAACCACAATAAGAAGAAAAGAGCCGGTATAACCTTTATAAACAGACGCTGCAATAAGGGCAACGGTTAAAACAAGACCGATAATTCGATTGTAAGTGACCCGTGTAAACAGCAAAACTAGTAACCCCGGCATAATAAAGGCTGACAAGTATCTAATAACATCTAACAATCGGTCCACACCCATTCAAAGATTTCTGTTAATTCATTCTAGAAATTAATTACTAAAATTGCAACAAAAAAACTTCGGCTCTGTTATTTTTCAATTTCGATTGCAGCGGTGTGTTTCTGGGAAACAAAGCTAACGAGCACAAATCCTAGCAATGAGAGCACAATTGGCACCACTACTGTATGGAGCCCAAAAGCGTTCGGATAAAAACGGTCTAATAAGATGTAGGAACCCATCCCGATAATCATCGATGTGATTGCGCCATATTTATTGCTTCTCCGCCAATACAGCCCCATGATAACGGGCCAAATAAAGACGGACTCCAAGCCGCCGAAAGAAAATAAATTGAGCCAGACGATTAAATCAGGCGGACTTAATGCCAGCAGAATGACGAGGATTCCTATAATCGCAGTAACACTGAAACTGACCTTTTTCACATGATGCTCCCCGGCATTGGGCTTTATGTAATTCAAATAAACATCTTTGACTAATGCCGAACTGACGAGGATGAGCAGGGCATCGACCGTCGACATAATTGCAGCCATCGGCGCCGCCAGGACGATGCCGGCAACAAACGGAGGCAGCACTTTCATCGACAGCAATGGCATGACGGTATCACCAATTTTGACACCAGGAAGCACCGGTCTTGCGAACACGCCAATAAGGTGCATACCAAGCATAATAAAACCGACAACAATTGTTCCGATTATGATGGCACTATGCATCGCCTTTGAGTTTTTATACGACATCGCCCGGACGGTAATTTGCGGCAGCCCGACAACGCCAATCCCGACTAATATCCAGAACGAAGAAACATAAACAGGCGTTAATGTTCTCTCGGCACCAAACGGGCTGATTAAATTCGGATTTTCCGCCGCTAAATCTGCGATGATTCGCGGGATGCCGCCGCCTGCTTTAATCGTCGCCACCAGCAGGATTAGTGTTCCGAGAAACATAACGACCCCCTGGACGGCATCGGTCAGGGCCACTGCTCGAAAGCCGCCGACAATGACAAAGGCGAGAACGGAAAAAGCAAAAATTAATAGGGCCACTGTGTAAGGCAGCCCGGTTAGGGATTCAACAAGCCGTGCCCCGCCAATCCACTGCGCTGCCATTGATGAAAACAGAAAAATGATAATACTTGCCGCAGATAAAAGGACAACGGTTTTACTTTTATAACGCTCTTTAAGAAAGTCAATTAGGGTGATCGCCTTATACTGACGAGCCATAATCGCGAATTTCTTTCCCAGCACCATTAACGTGAAATAACCAGTTGCTAATTGGGCCATCGCCAGCAGGACCCAGCCCAAGCCTTGGGTGTAGGCGATTCCCGGCCCGCCGATAAAACTTGAGGCACTGCCATAGGTCGCGACCATAGTCATCGCGAGGATAAAGCCTCCCATTTGCCGTTCCCCTAAAAAATATTCCTCAATGAAGGAATTGGACTTAAGGACGAACTTGTTTGACCAAAAGCCGACGGCAAAAATAATCATGAGGAAGAGTATCAATGGTGTAATGACCGCCCAATTCATTTGCTATCCCCCTCTTCCTCTTCAAAGGGAACTTCTTTAAACAGAAATTTAACGGTCAAAATGACGAGAATCACCATCACGATAAAACCAGCAACGCAGCTGTAAAAGAACCATGCCGGCAACCCAAATATGTAGGTATAGTTATGGACATCGGCTGAACCAAGGCCATAGGCAAAGCCATACCACCAAATAAAATTAATCAAAACAAGAATAACCCCGATCAGGGCTTCCCTGTGGGCAATCTTAAAACGCTTGTCCAGCGGTTTAGCTGTTTTTTTCAACTGGACCCCCTCCTCGTTTCCGCAATTACGGTATTTTTAACGAATAATGAACATTTTACCAAACAATCCTGAATGCAAAAAGAGGGAAACCTTGGGACAGAGGGATAAGGACAGATGGATTTCTAATAATTTGATAGAGAAATCCCTATCCTAAAATTGGGAATATTGGCACTTACCGCTTAGGTGCCGATGGTGCTTGGATTAAATAAACGGAATTAAAAGGAGGAGCGAGGTCATCCTGAGATGATTTCGCTCCTTCTTTTTTACATATAACTTATGGTGCGGTTTCATCTAAACCGCCATTTTCTGTTGGTTGATGTCAATTCGCAAATAAAAGTGATAGATTCGCAAATAAACGGGTAAAATTCGCAAATAAGATAGATTTTCAGTGCCTCATTGTCCTTCGTGATTCATTTATCAGCGGAAAATGGACTTCTGTCAATAAAATAGATATTTATCCGGCTTGATTTGGCGTATTTTTTTTAACTTCCGCGCTTCGCTTGGAGGCCCCTGCGCAAAGGAATAATTTGAAAACCAATCATTCCTTTACGCAGAGGTTATAAGGTCTTCACAGGCGACTCGTCGTTGCGCCTTTTCATACGCCTTTTCATACTCGATTGGACTGGCGTATCCTAGCGTTGAGTGTATACGTTTTCT